>JAQWLX010000124.1 GCA_029247075.1 Halieaceae bacterium
GCTATAGTAGCCCCAACATTGGCGGCTAAAACAGATTTGAATCGAGATGAAGACCCAAAATACATCCTGCTGCATTGATCTACGAATATTAAAACTGGGCGTTCGCGTTCTTCTCGGAAGAGTTTAGTATGAGGGTTGCCGGACCGAGCAGTTACCCTCCAATCAATAGTACGAATGTCATCCCCAGGTTCGTATCGACGGACTTCCTCAAAATCAATTCCTCTACCCCTGAAATTGCTTTTGTTTGGCCCGGCCAACGAGTTTAATGCGCGACTTCGGTTCGTTAGGTGAAGTTTTTTTGCAGCGAATCTAAGTGCAATAAGATCTGCAAGAGTAACGAATACCCCTTCAGTTCCGTACGTCTGGTCAACCAAGGCCATGGCAAGAGTTTATCCGATGGGGACGAGCGATAGCAGTTCGCTGATGACTTGGTCGGTTGAAACGCCATTTGCTTCTGCTTCGAAACTCAAGATTAATCTGTGTCTCAAAACATCAGCGGCTACCGCTTGAATATGATCCGGACTTACGTAGTCGACATCTTCAAGCCATGCAAGAGATCTTGCGCATCGGTCGAGTGCTATCGTAGCACGTGGACTAGCGCCAAAATCTATCCACTCTTCCAAATCATTAGAATAGTTGCCTGGGTTACGAGAAGCTAAGACTAGTTGAATTAGATATTCTTCTACATTTTCGTTCATATGTATTGCCATGATTTCTTTTCTCGCCGTAAAAATACTTTCAGCGGAAATCTTTTTGGCTGGTGTATTTGGTTCATCGACAGATTCGGCTCTATTCAGGCGTAGGATATCTTTTTCTGTTGAAGAGTCTGGGTAGTTCACCGTGTGATGCAGTAGGAATCGATCGAGTTGCGCTTCTGGCAGCGGATAGGTGCCTTCCTGTTCTATTGGGTTCTGGGTTGCCATTACTAAAAAAAGCTTTGGTAAGGGATAGGTTTTACTGCCAATAGATATTTGTCTCTCCCCCATAGCCTCTAACAAAGCAGATTGGACTTTTGCCGGGGCTCGATTTACCTCGTCAGCTAATACTAGATTATTGAATACAGGACCTTGCTGAAAAGTAAAGCTACCATCTTGAGGTCGATATATTTCAGTACCGGTAATGTCTCCTGGCAATAAGTCAGGAGTGAATTGTATACGATGGAAATCAGCCTCTATTCCTTCAGCAAGAGATTTTATTGCACGTGTTTTCGCTAAACCAGGAGCACCTTCAACAAGGAGATGTCCATCGGCGAGCAATGCTATTATCAGTCGCTGAACAAGTGATGCTTGTCCAACAATTTGGCTTTTCAGCCATTTTTCGAGTTCCTTGAGATCCGAACTAGCCACGTGTTCTCCATTTCAAAAGATGATTTGTCTTTTTTTCTTGCGGGCAGAAAATTTATCGTTTCTGCATTCTAGCCAAACTACCTGCTGCAGCCAACCAAACGTAATTTCTTATACAATTCTAATCAGACTCCTGAATCAATTATTTAGTTCCCGGTTTAATGTTTGGAAGTTCCCACAGAGGTCAAATGTAATGTTTCTTCATGGATGTTTTTCCTATTCCAGGATTAAATGAATTAGTCGGATCTAGTTCACGGTAAAAATTAGCAAGATCGATTTCGGCTTCATAAAGATGGCCTACATTATGTTCTGCCGGGTATTTAGCCCCACGATCATCCAGTATTTTAAGAATACGTTCTTTAATTTCTATTTCGTTGACTCCTTTTTTTAGGACAAAATCCCAGTGGACGACCATGCAAAAAAAGTGACTCAATCGGAAGGATGCTATTAATTGATCTAATACTTCTTTTGGAAGTATGTTATGCCAATTATCACAATTTCGAGGTAAGGCGATATCCAGAGGTAACAGTCCACCTGACTGATCAGCATTCATAACCTTATAGCGGGCTAGTGCTCCTCCTGCTACGAATCTGTGGAGTTTGGCGGCTTCACCCTCGGAAATATCGCACTTAAAATATTCACCAAAAATTGGATCTTTAAAATGAGTTTTTAACAAAGTTTCAGTTTCCTCGATTACCGAATCGCTGGTTACTATCATCAGGTGGTGCTCGAATCGATCTCGATAATCTCTTAGGCGTTTTGGAATGTGGTTAGGCCAAAGTTTCGCGCAGGCCTGAAGTGTTTTGTCACTGACATTATCAGGTATAAACGGGAGTCTACATAGTAACCCATCGATTTTAGCCTTTAAGTTAAACAATTTGGGTAGAAATGATGTACCAAAATATTTTATAAAAAGGAAAGTATCTTTGCAGTATTTGTCAGAGGCATCGAAATAGCTACGATGAATGTATTCACCCATGTCTGGTAATCTTGAGAAATTGGAAAGTATTTTCTTGCGTAGCATGGTTAATTGGTCTGGGTTATTAGTACCAATGTAGAAGACTCGCTCCTTCTTTGATTTTTCAAAAGTATCTAAGCGGACCGCAAATACCGCTAGTTTTCCTGCGCAGCCACTTGACTCATAGAGACGGCGTTTATCAGCGTTAAATCTTGATGGGGTATCTGATTCGATATCTCGTACTCGATTCTTGTACTTACTATCGGAGGCAAGTTTGGTGGAAACAGGTAAATTCCCAGTGGCAAAATTAACATCTTGAAGGTTCGCAATAATCTCCTCAGGCGTTTCGCCAAGATCAATTTCAAGGTGATTGACTAATTCAAGGCGATTATCATTAGTCAATTGTGCATAAAGAGAAAGCTCGGTATACGCAGGACCTCTATTGACCAAATTCCCTCCAGAATTATTACAGACCCCGCCAATTATAGAAGCGCCAATACAGGATGAACCGATTACGGAATGCGGTCCTCGATTTAATGGATTCAGCTCTTTCTCCAGTTGGTATAGAGTGCATCCCGCAAAAGCAATAACCTGAATGCCGTTATCAAGTAGAATCAGTCGATCTATTTTTAAGGTATTTATGATAACTAAATCACGATCATAGTTATCACCGTTGGGAGTTGATCCACCAGTTATACCAGTATTGGCGGCTTGCATGATGATGATTTTGTCATGCGCTACGCATACCTCGAGGGTTTTCCACAGCTGCATAAGAGTGTTGGGTAATATTACAGCAGCAGCTGCACCACCTCCGACTCTTGTGCCAGTTCGATAAAATTTAGTATCTCTATCGTTTGTTAGAACTTGGCGTGGTCCTACTATAGAAGCTATTTCTCTAATAAAAGGGTTCTGAACTTGTATAGGCATGATTAATATATCTTCGGCAAGAAAAGAAGAGTTTCATTACACTTTCTATTTATTATACGCTTTTAAGTTGGGTTAGGAATTGTTGCAGTAGCGCGATGGCTTTAAGTGGTTGCTCATGCTCACGAGTTAGTAAATCCGCGATGTCGAAGATTTGACCGGCTCAGATCAGAGATTTTTTTACAACCCATAAGCTTCATGTTTCTCTCAATTTCGGTCTTGTAAATTTCAAGCGCTCGTTCAACTCCGACCTGTCCAGCTGCAGCCAGAGCGAAGAGATACATCCTTCCGCCCGAGCAAGCCTTAGCGCCGAGGGACAACGCCTTAAGCACATGCGAGCCTCTCTGGATACCTCCTTCACAAACGACATCGATCTTATCTCCTACCGCATCGACAATTTCTGCTAGTTGATCAAATGGTGCTCGGCATCCGTCTAGTTGACGACCGCCATGATTTGATACTATGACGCCGGTGCATCCAATGTCGATTGCGCGCTTAGCATCTTCAACACTCATTACACCTTTGAGGGCGAAGTGCCCACCCCAATCGGAACACAGCTTTTCTGCATCGCTCCAGTTCATTGATTGATCTAACATTGTGCTGAAATAAGACCCAATAGAAACTGCCAAATTGGTTCCTTCTGATACGTAATCCTGTATATGTGGTAGTTCAAATTTCGGTTTAGTTAAATAGTTTAACGCCCATGCGGGTTTAGCAGCAAAACTAAACAAGCTGTCCAATGTGAGACGAGGCGGAGAGGTAAAACCAGTGCGAAGATCTCTCTCCCGATTTCCACCAATGATTGTGTCTACTGTTAAAGCAAGCACATCAAAATTTGCTTCCTTTGCCAGATCGAGGCAGTGCTGATTTAAACCACGATCTTTGTGAAAGTAAAATTGAAACATCTTGGGAGAGTTAGTTAGCTTTGATATTTCTTCAGCGCTCACGGTTGCTAGCGCTGATACCCCGAACATGGTGCCGTATTTGGCCGCAGCCTTTGCAACTGCTCCTTCTCCTTCAAAATGAAAAAGTCTCTGAAGTGCTGTTGGCGCGCAATATAGAGGCATCTCCAATCTCTTTCCGAATATCTCCGTAGATAGGTCTATGTGCTCCACCCCAGAAAGCACGTTTGGAACGAGATCAATATCGTTGTAAGCCTCGGTATTTCTAATGTATGTCTCTTCGTCGTCGGCAGCCCCATCAATATAATGAAAAATCGGAGAAGGAAGTCTCTGCTGAGCGAGTTTCCTAAAATCTGCAAAATTATGACAATCTGTGTGCTTCAATTTACAATAACCTCATCGCTATTTGCTGGTAACGAGATAGTGGTTCCATCTGTTCCCAGCGTAAAATTGGGGAAAATCTCCTCTACTCCCTTTAGCCAGGCTGCTTCGAGACCAAAAATGGGGGTAGGTGGTACCACATGATAGAAGAGCAAATGTTTAGCGTTTGAATCTCTAGCTGTCTCCGCTGCTTCAATGGGTGTGGTATGGTAATCTGGAATATCATAAGCGATTTTTGCCAGAATCTTCCTGTTATTTTTTAATGCAATATCTTCCACAATATTGACCAGAGCGCTGTTTAATGCCTCATGGATTAAAAGATCAGCGTTTTTAGAAAAGTATGCGACATTTTCCGACTTCTTAGTGTCACCGCTGATAACGATTTCTCTATCTTTATATTTAAATTTGTATCCTACGGCTGGAGAGACAGGGAAATGATCCACTGAAAAAGCACTCACCGAAATGTCATTTTTCTCATAAACTAGAACCTCCGATTTGATTCCAGGCACTTCAAATTCGCTTGCTATCATTCCTGCTCCAGAGAGCATTGCCACTGGATCACCATGATGAACATTCCTATACTGAGCGTCTTGGGAGTACGCTTGGTTAAATCCTTCCACCACCATCTTGGTACCTAATGGACCTAACACAGGCAAGGGTTCGCTATTATTTCCGGCAACCCAGCGGTTCATGGCTAATTGTCCTAGTCCATCTATATGGTCCGAATGAAAGTGAGTGAGGAAAACAGTATCAATATCCCCTGCTGGTAATCTAAGACCATTTAAATTACCAACGCCATCTCCTGCATCGACGATAAACAGAGTCTCTCCTGCAATGACTGCTATACACGGACCAGATCGATTCTCGCTAGGCATTGGGCTACCTGCTCCGCATAGAACGGCACTCAAGCCATCAGGTAAGTCTTTTAGAGCCAAAGACGACATCTGTGCATCAAGCGCACGCTTCATGATTTCGACGGACAATAGAGCCCGTTGATGGTATAAAATCAACACAAATAAAAAAATACTTGCCATGAGGAATAACTTTTTCATAATAATACCTAAGGTAGATTGATGTTTAAATTTAAGGATATCGAGATAATTTGTAAACCCATGTTAGTTCAATCGAGACAATTTGTTGAAGCAAAACTTTAGTGAGCAAAAGGGTGCTGCGACAATGAACCCTTCCAAATTTAGGCGATGGCTCACTTCTAAAATGATTAGCCGTGTGGCTAAAAGGAAATCACAAATTCGGCTTCATGAAAGGGCTGAGCGAAAGAGAATTTTAGCTGACGAACCGCATGTGCTTGAGTATTTTCATCAAGTCGATGATCCCTATAGCTGGTTGGCGGTACAGACTCTCCAGCCTCTGTTGGAACGTTACAATATTGATTTAATCAATTATCTTGTTTCTGGTCCCACTAATAAAAATCTTCCAGAGCCTAGTTTGTTGAAGAATTTGGCGACTATAGATGCAGGAAAGGTTGCTCCGCACTACGGATTGGAGGCTAGTGAGAGTGGAGCAGAAATAAATAAAGAATCGATATGGCTCGCTAACAAAATCTTGACCGCCAGTATCAGCTTTGCTTCTGATGGACCGCTTGTTAGTTCTGCACTGGCTAAAGGAAATCTAAATGAAATAGCAACTGAATTTTCTTTAGCTAGTGATTCAGATACTGAGGAAAAACTGTCTGAAGGAAACTCTCGGTTGTCTGAATTATCCCATTATTCGGGAGCAATGTTTTTTTATGGAGATGAGTGGTACTGGGGAGTCGATAGACTCTATTTACTCGAGAACCGTTGGAGAAAATTAGGATTAGATAAAAGCATTTCAAATACTCCTTTGTTTGCACGTCCTGCGATAGAAGTTAAGACTGATTCAGGTGTTGGTTGTACACTCGAATTTTATGCCTCCCTGAGAAGTCCTTATACTGCGCTAATTTTTGACCATGTTGTTGATTTTGCAAGAGTGAGCGGACTAAGCTTAGAGCTAAAACCTGTTTTGCCTATGGTGATGCGGGGCGTGTCACTGACGAGACAGAAAGGTCTTTATATTTTTGCAGATGCGGCGCGGGAGGCGCGAGCTTTGGGGGATGAATTAGGACCATTTTGGGATCCAATAGGAGAGCCTGTTCGTCGAGCGTACTCTCTTTATCCCTGGGCTAAACGAGAGAGCAAGCATGTGGAATTTTTTAGTGCTTTCCTTTCTGCAGCGTTTAGAGAGGGAGTAAATACCATGACTACTAGTGGGATTAAACATGTCCTGCAAAGAGCTGATTTAGATTGGAATCATGCTCGGACCATACTTGGCCAATCTGGCTGGGAAGAGGAGTTGGAAACCAATCGCCTCGATATGTATAGTTTCGGTTCTTGGGGCGTACCGAGTTTTCGTTTATTGAATTCGGAAGGGCAAGAGATTACCTGGGCATGGGGTCAAGATAGATTATGGTTTATAGCAAAAGAAATATTAAGAATAAACAGGTGGTAGTTGTTTCTATTGTATTTTATTTTTACGGATTGATTTTCAGGAGTTATTAGCAATGCAAGATTTTTCGAATAAGGTGGCTGTAGTGACCGGTGGGGCAAGCGGTATTGGTAAGTCGCTTGTCAAAGAATTACTGACTGCCGGTGCGCGGGTAGTGATTGGAGATGTTGAACAAAAGCCCCTAGATAAGGTGTTAGATGAATTCAGTGGAAAGGGCGAAGTTTCTGGTTTAGTCACCGATGTGTCGGATTTGGCGTCTGTTAAATCGCTCGCTGATTTTGTTTATGAGAAGTATGGAGTATGTCACCTGTTTTTCAATAATGCTGGAGTTGCTGCACCTTCTGCGAACGTGTGGGAAACAACACCCAATGATTGGTTATGGGTTCATAGTGTCAATGTCATGGGAGTTGTCTACGGCATTCAAACCTTTGTTCCTAGAATGATTGATGGTGGTGAAGAAGGTTTTATTATAAACACTTCCTCAGGTGATGGAGGTGTCTCACCATTGCCCTATCAGTCAGTTTACGCATCAAGTAAGGCGGCGGTTTCTTGTATTACAGAGTGCTTGTCGGCGCAGTTGCAAAGCACTGGAACAAACCTTGGGGCGGCCATTTTTTATCCATCTGGTGGTCTACTTGATACTGGCATTTGGACGACACATCGAAATCGTCCTAGCGATCTGGCTAGGGAAAAGCCGACGGACCCGGTACCCACTGTTGCCGACTTTAAGGTTGCAGCTGAAGCTGCTGGAATGACTTTGGAGTTCCAGGATCTGGATGAGCTCGCTCGCTTTTGCTTAGACGGTATTAGAGAAAAACGGTTTATCATTATGATAGATGTTGAGGATGCTGAAAAAACGTTATTCGAGCGTGCTTCTCGTATTGGAAGGACAGAGTTGCCTATAGATCAAGCGGAAATTCCGATGCTCTAAGTTTTGTGGAGCTTTGCTCTTTTATCTCTTTTTATGAAGTCTAACTTCTAGATTGGTGTAGCCCTTGACGAAAGTGGAAGGTGTTCTCAAGGGTTCTCCAATAACTTCAATTTGATCGAAACGTTTTAGAATTTCTTCCCAGAGTACTTGAAGTTGCATTTCTGCTAATCTATTCCCCATGCAGCGATGAATTCCAAAACCAAATGACAGGTGCTTTCTAACGTCTTCTCGATCGATACAGTATTTGTCAGGATTTTTAAAGAATCGCTCATCTCGATTTCCAGAAACATACCACATGACGACCTTGTCACCAGCCTTAATGTGCTTTCCATTGAGTACGGTATCGGTTTTAGCTATCCGTCGCATATGAGCCAAAGGTGTTTGCCAGCGAATTGTTTCTGACACCATACTAGGAATAAGAGTTTGATCGTTTTTTAGTTTTTCAAATTCATTTTTATTTTGGTCTAACGTTAATACGCTGGCCGTCATAGTGCTTCTAGTAGTGTCGTTTCCACCGACAATAAGAAGTATTAAGTTCCCCAAATATTCCATCGGTGCCATATTTTTAGTAGCCCCTCCATGAGCCAGCATCGATATAAAATCATTGGCAGGCACTTTTCGGGCGCGCTCATTCCACAGTTGGGTAAAGTACTGAAGGCATTCAAGTAATTGCGTTTGGCGCTCTTCCTCACTTTCAATTAATCCTAGCCCGGGTGCCGCTGTAGCAACATCCGACCAGCGAGTTAGCTTTCTACGATCTTCAAATGGGAAGTCAAATAACGTTACTAGCATTCGAGTGGTTAGTTCAATAGATACATTCTCAACCCAATCGAATGATTTTTCTCGAGGGAGATTATCTAAAACCTCACAGGTGCGCTCCCTTATTATGGGCTCGAAATATCGTAATTTTTCTGCGCCCACCACCGGTGAGACAATGCCGCGCTGTTCATCGTGCTTTGGACGGTCCATTGCAATAAACATTGGCAGAGAAAAATTTTCATCAGGGTCGCTAATGACAATGGCTGGCTCAGATGAATATATATCATGGTTTGTGTCGACCTCCATGATGTCATGATATCGTGTGACTGACCAATAAGGGCCAAATTCGCTTTCGGCACAATAATGCACAGGATCTTCGTCTCTAAGGCGTTTGAACCAGTCCCAATGCTGATCAGATTGGAACAAATATGGATTGGCCACATTCATCTTTGATAGAGGAATGCTAAATGGATCCTGTTTGATTTGGTCTATGCCACTCATTTTTTTTCGCTTATTGTATGGCTCGTTATTTGCTAGTTTAGATTCTTTATCTAAGTCACCATAGGAGTTTTTCTCTTAGTAATTTGTCAATATGTGATTTCACTAGATCTTGTTTAATATGATTAGATCATATACGTAAACATAGTCAATTAGGAGTGTGCGAAGAGAATGAAATTGGGTTACAGTTGTCTTTGGTCAAAAGAAACAAAAGGACTTCAACTATGAATGCTCCCCTCAATCCAGCAGTAAGCGAAAAAAAACTAAATGCAAAAAAAATGCATGATCACATTTTGAATCATTTAGATTTGTTCCGAAGCAATGCCAATCAGGCGCGTGAAGAGAGAAGAGTTCCACAGGAAAATATCAATATTTTAAAAGAGGCGGGATTTTTTTTAGCATTGCAACCGAAGGAATGGGATGGCTATGAGCTAGATCCTCAGGATTTTTTTAGAACTCAGATGGCCATAGCCGAAGCATGTATGTCGACAGCTTGGGCCGGAGGGATTATTGCGGTCCATCCTTTTCAATTAGCGTTAATGGATCATCGTGCACAGGAAGCTGTCTGGACAAAAAATATTCATGCACGAATTTCTTCTTCTTATGCCCCCATGGGTAAAGTAGAGGCCGTCGATGGAGGATTTAGGTTTAGTGGAAGATGGGGCTGGAGTAGCGGATCTGACCACTGCGAGTGGGTGTTTTTAGGAGGTATATGTCCAGGTGAGGGTTATAGGACATTTTTGTTGCCTAGTGAAGACTACGCCATTGTAGATACATGGAATGCAATGGGGCTTCAGGGTACTGGATCTAATGATATTGTGGTGGAAGATGTTTTCGTTCCTGACTATATGACACATAAGGCGGAAGATGGATTTTTACTTACTAACCCAGGGATTACAGCAAAGAGCGCAACGATTTATAGAATACCCTGGGCGCAGTGGTTCGTTAGGGTTGTTTCAACCCCAGCCATCGGGGCATGCAAAGAAGCACTATCACTCTATAAGGAACTGATTTTGGCAAAAGCGAGTGGAGATCTTTCTAAACTTTCTGGAGATACGAGTACGCAGGAAAGAGTGGCCGCCTCTATAAACGATATAGATGAAATGGAAACCATTATGTTTCGCAATTTTGATCGGATGGTTTCGCAGGTAAACGCTGGTGTAGACGTGCCGTTGGAGGAGAGGATTAAGTATCGCTATCAAGCTTCATTGGTTATCGACCGCAGTATGGAGGTGGTGGACAGATTATTCTCCTCTGCCGGAGGAAGTTCTGTCTTCGATGGGAGTGATATTCAGCAGAGATTTTTAGATATTCATACTGCACGAGCTCATGTGGCAAATAATCCAACTACTTTTGGGCGAAATCTTGGTTCTACCTCGCTTGGAACTGAAAATACTGATTTTTTTGTCTAGCTAGATATATTATTAACTGTATTTAGGGATGTTCTATAATTTATGGAATGTCTCTCTAGAATAAAAGTGACTGAGTTGAATAGCAGAATATTTAAGTCAGAAAGAGATTTGCTTGCTGAGCTGAACCCGAAAAATATTATTAATTGGCTAGGTCATCTTGGGTTAATTCCATTTTTTGTTCTTTCCTCAGGGTGCTGGTTTCTTAGTAGTTCGCTGCGTGAGCTAGCGACCGATGGGTTTCTATTATACTCGCTTGGTATACTGTGTTTTTTGGCAGGGACTTTGTGGGGTGCGGCGCAATCCCTGCCCGAATCCGCAAGACCTTGGAGATTAATAGTAAGTAATATTTTTACAGTCTTATCTGTTATAAGCGCTTGGTTAGTTAATATTTTGGAAGCGTCTTTATTTTTGATGGTCAGCTATTTTTGTATTTATCGGTATGAAGCTTCAAAACAACACTCTCGTGGCTGGTATATTGAGCTTCGTGCTAAGTTAACGTTTGGAGTTCTAATTAGCCATTGCTTCTTTATCGGTTCACTAATTATTTAACGACCTTAAAACTAAGTCTTGTTGGTTTTGGATATCTTATAAATGTAAAAAAGTCTATAGCAGGAGGGCAGGATTTGAAATCTATTAAAGTAAAAAAACCAGGAGGGCTCGACAAGCTTTCTTTTGAGGATATTGATCCAAGAAAACCCGGGATCAATGAGATTCAAGTAGAAATTAAGGCGAGTTCACTTAATTTTCACGATTATTTGGTGGCGGTTGGTTTGTTGCCCGTAGATGAAGGAAGAATACCATTGTCCGATGGTGCGGGAATCGTTTCCGAAGTTGGAGCCGGTGTAGAATCTTTTAGCAAAGGTGACAAGGTTCTTGGTTATTTTTTCCCAAATTGGGAGGATGGATCTGCAAGTATGGAAAAAATGAGCGGGATTCCGGGTGATAATGTAGATGGATTTGCCTCACAGATCGTGACTATGTCGGCGTCAGCTTTTGGATCCATGCCTGCCAATCTAGATTTTCTGCCTGCTTCCACATTGCCTTGTGCTGGTTTGACAGCGTGGAGAGCTATGATGGTTGAAGCACATCTGAGACCCGGTGATTGGGTCCTAACGCAAGGCACAGGGGGTGTATCTATTTTTGCGATTCAATTTGCTAGGATGATGGGTTGCAAAGTAGTGGCAACTTCTTCTTCTCAAGAAAAACTGGATCGTTTGAAAACTTTGGGTGTTGATGAAGTTATTAATTACCGTGAACATTCAGATTGGGGAGATATTGTTAATGAGTTAACAGGTGGGAAGGGAGCTAACTTGGTTGTGGAAGTGGGTGGTTCTGGAACGATAGCTCAATCAGTGCGAGCAGTTTCTGTTGGCGGAATAATTAGTATGATTGGAGTTTTAACAGGATTTACTGGCGATGTGCCACTGGCTGAATTATTTCAAAAGAATGCACGTATTGTAGGAATAACGGTTGGATCTAAGAAAGATCAAAAGGATATGATTGCAGCGGTGGAAGCCAACAATTTGAATCCTGTGGTGGATAAGACGTTTAACTTAGAAAATTTAGCCGATGCTTTCAAACTTCAGGAATCACAGCGGCATTTTGGCAAAATAGGTGTGCAGATAAAATAGTACATTCTTGTTTGAGGACTAGGTATAAACTTCGGAAATGGCCCTAGTCTTTGCGGGATTTTCTATCTCAATAGTAATTCAATTGCGCTAGTAAATTTCGCACTGTCAGGCTCAGTTCGACTTCCAAATCTGGCAGTAACCTCCCCATCTTTTTTTACTAGATATTTGTTAAAATTCCAGGAAGGACTCCCCACTTGCTCTGCCAATTTAGTAAAGATTTTATTCGCATTTCTTCCTCGCACCGAGCTCTGAGCAAGCATAGTGAAAGTAACACCATAATTGACGTAACATATATCGGCAGCTTCAGCTTCAGTATCAGCACCTTGCCAAAAATCGTCACTAGCAAATCCGATCACAGCAAGGCCTTGCTCCTTATACTTGTTATGAATTTCTTCTAATCCCTTGAGTTGTTTGGTGAAGCCGCAATGGCTAGCTGTATTCACAATTAGCATTGGTTTGCCCCAATAATCTTCGCAAAAATTTGTTGTCTCCTGTGAATGTAATTTGCGCATACTTGTATCTAGCCATTCAGGACACGCGGCAAACGTATGCACACATATAAATAAAGCAATAAAAGCAAAGGTTTTCATGTGTATTTTTCCTTTTAACTATCAAAGAGCAGTGTGGCGGTATTTACAACTACGAATGTTGAGCTATTTTCGATCATCTGCATTTATCTGGTAATAGATTCGAATCTTAGTCTTAATACATGCATTGTGAGTAGAGATGATTAAAATTCGATGCAAGTTTTAAGTCCTTAGAAGTCGATGAAGTCAGAGTATCTCAATAAGGCATTGCGAACATGTTACGGTGGCTTTTGGCGAGCTAACGCTATTCAAATCGCTCATAGCAGCCTCAAACCGTTTTGCGAAACTGCTCCAAAAACTATTTTCATATCTGATAATATTTATAGGCAGCTGTTCTAAGATTGCGATGATAGGGGATACTTCGGGTACAACGTAATCTACACTGTAGTCCTCCAGGTGGGCCATTTCGGCCGCAAAATCAATGGCTTCAGTAATACCGCCTATATTGTCTATAAGACCAATCTCAAGTGCTTTAGGCGCTAGCCAAACCCGCCCACCAGCAATTGATTTAATATAGTCGATATCTCTTTCACGACTTTTTGCCACTAACGATACGAAGTGTTGGTAGGCTCCACTAGCCCATCTACTGAACATAGAGTCAAGTTTTTCGTTCATTGGCAGCGCTGGACTCCATCCTGCGTGTTCACCAGTTTGAACTCCGTCGAAGTTGATGCCAGCCCAGTCGAAGACATTTTCCAGTGTTGGAATTGTAACAGCTACTCCAATAGAGCCGGTTATAGTATGAGGCTCAGCAAAAATTGTATTTGCAGGCGTAGAAACCCATACGCCGCCAGATGCGGCCACATCGCCCATCGAAACTATGACGGGCAGTCCTTTGTATCGGGCAGCCTCTATTTCGTCGCGAATTAGATCACTTCCGATTATAGATCCACCAGGACTATTCACTCTCACAACCAATGCCCTTGTAGAATCTTTCTCATATGCAGCTCGGATTAAGGGTGCAATATCTTCTGCGCCCGCGATTCCCGGACCTGCAGGTCCAGGCATGATTCCGCCTTGGACGAATACGACAGCGATCGCATCTTTAATCGTTTTATCATCCGTTGGTATTTGCTTGGAATATGTTTGCCAGCTTATATGAGGGTAGGTCTCACTAATCTCATCTTCGGAAGATAATGAGCCAAATTTATCTATCATAAAGCCACGAAGCTGCGGGTATGTTTTTATCCCATCAATTAAACCTTTATCAATTGCAAAGGATAGAGCGTTATAATCTGCTTCCTCTACCATTGGAAGTGAATAATCATCTACAAATAACTGCAGAATAGACGAATCAATCTTTCTGGCCGAAGCGACTCTCGTCTTTATATCATTCCATATGGGATTGATGATTTCTTCGGTTTGCTCTCGATCAGGGTCGGACATATTGCTTCGAGTATAGCCTTCAACCGCGGACTTATAGTTTCCTTGACTATAGTTGTGGATCGTAATGCGTAATTTCTCAAGAAGTTCTTTATTGTAGTTGCGGTATCCCCCTAAACCATTAATAGCGACGGCACCAGACGGATGGACAAATATTTCTTGGGCATGCATAGCCATTAGATAAGAGCCGGTGCTCAAGACTTCACTGTAGGCAATGATTGGTTTTCCTGAATTTTTTA
>JAQWLX010000001.1 GCA_029247075.1 Halieaceae bacterium
AGGCGGTGCAGAAAGGCGCGCAGTCGCCGGTATATAACGAGCGCTTCTTTTGCCCCTTCTGGGACGGGATGCGCCACCAATTCCACCGCTGGGTAGCAGCGGATCTCACCGAATAGCCCGTCTGTTCGCCGGAGGAGGAAAAAGCCATGAGAATCGAAAACCGCTGGTTCGAACGCAGGCGTATAGATGATGACATCACACTAATCTGGGAACCCTACGTTGACCCCCTGATTCGCTGCAACATCTGGCACGTTCGTGGCAGGGACCGGGATCTGTTGATTGACACGGGACTTGGCATCGCGAGTTTACGCAACGCCTCCCAGGATATTTTTGACAAACGTCTGATGGCCGTGGCGACCCACACGCATTTCGATCATATCGGCGGTATGCACGAATTCGATGAGCGGGTAGTTCACGAAAGTGAGGCTGCGATCATGACTGATGGTTCTTCACCGATGATGCTGCGCGCTTGCGACTTCAGCAAAGCAGAGCTGAACGAACTAAGCGACCTGGGCTATCCCGTGGAACGGGACGAACTTATCACCGCCGTGCCCGAAGCGGCTTTCGACATCGCGGCCCACACCACAAAGCCAGCACCCAGCACCTGGTCTGTAAGGGAGGGTGATAGGATAGACCTCGGCAACCGCAACTTCGAGGTGATGCACTTGCCCGGGCACTCACCGGGCAGCATCGGCCTCTGGGAGGAGGCAACGGGCATCCTCTTCTCCGGCGACGCGGTTTACGATGGAGCCCTGCTGACAAACTTTCCAGGATCCGATCTTGATGATTACGTTCGCACGATGCTGCGGCTGCGGGAACTATCCGTACGCGTTGTCCACGGCGGACACGAGGAGAGCTTCGGTCGAGAGCGGCTTCGGGAGATCGCAGACAAATATCTGCGCGCCTGGGAACAGGTGGGCGTGACGTCAGCGCACCAGATCCCGCGATGAGCGTTCATTTGCATGATTTCATTGGGATGGTCGGCTCCGCGTTGATCGTAGTGACCTACCTGCTGGCCCAGCTGCGCCGGTTGCAGATCACCGATGTTCGCTACTCAATGCTTAACGCGACGGGGGCCGGGCTTATCCTGTATTCGCTAACCGTAAACTTCAACCTTTCTGCCTTCGTTATCGAGATTTTCTGGCTGTTGATCAGCTGCATCGGGCTAATTCAGTTCCTGAGGGAACGTTTATGGAGATAAGAGCCACCTGGTTAAGGCCCATAACCACTTATATTTAATGAGATAGGTTCGAAGTAAATCTATGGAAGAACTCACCGCCAGTTTTCAGGACATCGCTGGAGCCATAACGACTCTGATTACCAGCATTGCTTTCAGCCAAGTAAGCGTACTTGGCGTCGATATCGAGTGGGCTGTGGTCTGGCTGGCTGTGCCGATGCTATTTTTTACCTTCTACCTCGGCTTCGTGAATGTCCGCTGCTTCCCAATGTCCATACTTATTATCAAGGGGCACTATGCAGACCCCAATGCACCGGGTGAGGTCAGCCAGTTTCAGGCCCTGAGTACCGCACTCGCTGGCACGGTTGGTCTCGGAAACATCGCCGGAGTGGCCATTGCGATTGGTATCGGTGGACCCGGGGCGGCTTTCTGGATGATTGTTATTGCCTTCTTCGCGATGTCCCTGAAATTCGCCGAGGTAATGCTGGCTGTGAAGCACCGCATAACCCTTGCAGACGGTTCCGTGTTCGGCGGGCCCATGTATTACCTGCAAGCAGGCTTGAAGGAAAAAAACTGGCCACTGCTCGGAAAGATCCTGGGCCTGAGTTACGCCATATGTGCAATTCCGCAGATGTTGGTGTTCACGCAAGTCAACCAAGCCTACAGCCAGTTTAGTGCGGTGACTAACATCGACGCCCCCTGGACCTTCGGCCTCGTCCTGGCACTTGCCGTAGCACTGGTAATTGTCGGCGGTATACGTAGTATCGCGAACCTTACAAGCCATATCGTGCCATTGATGTGTGTGATCTACCTGCTCGCTGCGGTTACGATTTTGATACTGCATGCCGATGCCATTCCCAACGCGCTGGTCTCGATTCTATCTGGAGCTTTCGCCCCAGAGGGCGTCGTTGGTGGCGTGATCGGAGTCTTTGTGATTGGTATGCGCAGGGCAGTCTACTCGACCGAAGCGGGAACCGGCATTTCGACGATGGTGCACGCAGCAGCAAAGACTCGCGAACCTGTGTCGCAAGGTTTGGCTGCTACCATCGAACCATTTTTCGACACAATGGTTGTCAGCTCTATGACCGCGCTGGTGATTGTAGTTACTGGGGCCTATCAACTTGAAGGGGTCAGTGACATCCAGATGACGTCGGCGGCATTCGGCAGCGTTATATGGTGGTTTCCCTATATTCTCGCTATCTGTGTACTGTTATTCGCCTTCACTACGATTATTTCCTGGTTCTACTACATGAGCCGGGTGTGGGCATTCCTGGCCGGCTATTCACGCCTGTCGATGTACACCTATCGTATACTTTTCTGCGTGGCGGTGATCCCCGGGGCGGTACTAACCGTTCAGCAGGTCATCGACTTCATCGACAGCCTTGTGGTGCTCGTCACAATCCCCAATATTATCGGTCTCTACATTCTGGCGCCGACCATCAAACGCGACCTGCAAGACTACCGGGCGAGAATGGCAGCCGTAAAGACAACGTCAAACCATTAGAGCTTGTCCACTCGCCTTTAAAATTTGACGAATAAGTGGACAAGATATCGATAACGTTACAAAGCCATATCCAAAATTGAATGAAGTAACACATTGCAGCCAGCAGCAAGGTCATTTATGTCAGCATTTTCTTTTTCATTATGTGAAATACCATTTTCACAAGGGACAAAGATCATGCTAGTAGGGACTACTTTTGCCACGTATAAAGAATCGTGACCCGCACCACTAACCATCTCTTTATACGAATAGCCTAGTTGCTCTGTAACCGATCGAACAGTGTTAATACACTCACCATCAAACTTTGTTACAGGCATATGCCATAACTCATTGACTTTACTTGTTAGCCCCCTAGAGTCACATTCAGAAATAACTTTCGCACGGAATATGGCATCCATTTTGTCCAGTATATCCGCATCTGGATGACGCAGATCCACATTAATTATCAACCTTTCTGGTACAGTGTTACGCGAACCAGGCTGAGCCTGAATATCTCCAAAGGTAACTCGCCCATCAGGGCCATACTTCTCAGCCAATTCATAACACGCCTGCAGTATTGGCAAAGCTCCCATGAAAGGATCTTTTCGACTTTCCATTGGCGTAGGCCCCGCATGGCTGGGTTCACCGCCAATAATCAAGTCATACCAGCGCACACCCTGAACACCGGTTAACACCCCGATAGTTTTTCCTTCCGCCTCCAGTATTGGCCCCTGCTCTATATGCACCTCAAAGGCAGCTTTAATCGGTGAAGCTATAGCCGGGATGTCTCCTCTGTAGCCGATTCTTATGAGTTCATCTTCAAAACGCTTACCAGCTTTATCCTGAGTATCATAAATTTTGTCGCGATCCATAACACCCGCCCATACTCCTGAACCCATCATGGCTGGAGGAAACCTTACTCCTTCTTCATTCGTCCACACAACGACCTCAACAGGCGCCTCTGTTTCAACACCAGCATCTTCAAGTGTTCGGATAACCTCCAATCCAGCTAGCACTCCATACACGCCATCAAATCGCCCACCTGTCGGCTGGGTATCAAGGTGGCTACCTGTAATAACAGGAGGCAGCTCGTTATTGACACCTGGGCGCCTTGCAAAAATATTCCCCATTTCATCGAAGCGAACCTGACATCCGGCTGCCTCACACCAAGAAATGAACAAATCTCTGCCGGCCTTGTCTTCGTCTGTTAAAGCTTGACGATTAGAGCCACCTTTATCCGTTAACCCATGAGCCGCCATTTCATCTAGCGTATCCCACAAACGTTCTCCATTTATACGTAATTCGGAAATCATTGGGGGTCCCTCCTAAGAGCCTGACACATACAATGAACAGAGCCACCACCGGCAGCAATGAGTGATACATCCGGATCGAACACTTGAAGCCCTTCTGCCCGGCATACTTCTATTAATCTCTTACCAGCGGCAGGGATTAGTACTCGATCATCCCCCAAAGCAACTATATTGGTACCCATAGTCATTGCCTCGCCATATGAAATGGAAATGGCTCGTATACCATGCCCCCGAAGCCATTCAATGAGCGCAGGCTCGACGGCCTCCACACAAACAACAGCCAAATCATTGGCTATCATTCCCATTTGCACATCCAGGTGTAAAAAATGCGCATCGAATGCATACTGGTGAAATTCCCACCCTTCCTTTTCAAACCACCCTGCTATCTGATCCACCGCTGGCTTTATAGAACGCTCTCCAGAATAACCGCAAATAGCAACCCCCGGCTTGAGTACCATAAAGTCACCACCTTCTACGTTTCCGGCACTGACCATATCAAACACCGGTATTTCATTTTCCAGATAGAACCTAAGTACGGAAGCGTACTCACCACGCCGGTAGGGCTTTTGTAACTGCATAATGATCGCTCCCCAGGGGGTCATAACGCTGCTATCACGAGCATAGACTTGATAAGGAAGACCCTCTTCCGCCTCTAGAATATGTACGTCGACACCTGCGGTCTGGTAAGCAGAAATCATTTCAGCGTACTGCTGCTTGATCGCATCAAAATCAAACTTAAGCCCCAATCGCTCAGTTCGTTCTGCCACGGCATTACCCGGACTCCACCGATAGTTGTCAATTGGGCCGACTAGAAGATCACGCAACACCCCGGTTTCACTATCCACACCCCAGCGAGAAGGACGAGGGGTATTCCCACTCTCATTTCTGACTTTAAGTACCATGACACCACCTGCGACAAATTAATTTGGACATCATCCTACTTGACCAAAATGTTTACACAAGCGACAAAAAGAGCTTATTTTTAGATTTGAGGGTAACTACTTTGTTCTTATTGTTTGCAGAACGATGGATCTACTGGCACAGCGTTTTGGAAGCATCTCGTGTCGCCTGAGTGTATCGTTTCGTCTTGTTTATAACCATCCTGACGACCATCTGACTCACCCACTTTATGGATGTCCTGTACCTTATACCGGTCATTAGCCATTGTATTTTTTTTAGCCATATACGCTCGTTTCATTTCACTCACTGATTGTCCAAATACAACAAAAGAACAGCATGTCAGCAATACGGCGATAAATTTAATATAAAAGGATTTGGTCGATAACACGGTAAGTCTCTCTGTTATTGTTTTAATAGAGACACTGTCAGCCCGATCCAGGCTCTTTACCGAAAGAATAAAGAGCCATCTTGGGCTTCATCATTATGAATGATCACACACAACTAGAGAAATAACACCACTTAAGAAAGCCAGACAGCTCAACATATTACTATTAACGGGAAAACACTAATTACCAGCCTGAACAAAACCATTATCTATGGCCCTGCTTTACACTAAATCAAGACTGTCTATTCTTTTATGCAGCTCGTGGAGAAGCGAATGCCCTGTCTACTGACACATAGTCATAACCCAATGCTGAAGCTACAGCCTGGCAAGTAACCATGCCTTTGTGCACATTTAATCCATTGCTGAAATTCGTATTATTTTTTAACGCCCCTTCGACTCCATTATTTGCAAGAGATATTACATAGGGCAGAGTGGCATTAGTGAGTGCAAATGTTGAAGTACGAGCGACACCACCTGGCATATTTGCAACACAATAATGAGTTACTCCATCTACCTCATAGACCGGTTCCTCATGGGTTGTTGCTTTACTCGTTTCAAAACATCCCCCTTGATCGATGGCCACATCAACTAATACAGAGCCTGGTTTCATTAGCTTTAGCATCTTACGGGTAACCAGCTTAGGAGCCGCTGCCCCAGGGATTAGGACAGCACCGATCACCACATCTGAGAATTTCAAATGCTTTTCAATCGCATCAGTGGTGGAGAACAATGTATTTAACTTATCGCCATACAGCTCATCAATTTGCTTTAATCGAGCCAAAGAGCGATCAACAATCGTAACATTTGACCCCATACCCATCGCTACTCGGGCTGCGTTTAAGCCAACAACCCCACCACCTATAACAAGCACATTGGCAGGCTCAACACCAGGAACGCCACCCATTAAAATACCGCTACCGCCCTGAGCCTTCTCTAAACAATAGGCACCTTCTTGCACAGCCATTCGACCAGCCACCTCACTCATAGGCGCCAACAGCGGCAAACCACCTGCGTCATCAGTTACCGTCTCATAAGCAATACAAGTAGCCCCAGATTCCACCAGCAAGCGAGCTTGCTCCGGATCCGGCGCCAAATGCAAATAGGCGAATAACAACTGGCCCGGGCGCAACATTTTGCACTCCTCAGGTTGAGGCTCTTTTACTTTAACTATCATATCTGCAAGCTCAAATATCTCTCGTACCTCACCAAGGATTTCGGCACCAGCACTAATATAATCCTCATCGGTCAGACCAATCCCAACACCGCCGTTTTGCTCAACAAGCACCCTGTGTCCGTTATTAACCAGCTCTTTCACGCCCGCCGGAGTCATGCCAATACGATATTCATGATTTTTAATTTCTTTAGGAATTCCGATAATCATTGCTTCACCTGCAACTATTAAGTAAGGAAAATACCCGGCCCATGCAGGTAAAAACTGCGCGCCATTCTACTTGTGAGCAACAGAAATGTTCTTGCAAAATACATGTGGCATAGGTTTTAATTCGATGGATTACACCGAAATATCATTAAAAAATGGGGCATTCCGCCAAATATGAGACTAAACAGAACAGACCGATTCATTCTCGATGAATTACAGAATGATGGACGGCTTAGCAATGTAGCCCTCGCCGAGAAGGTCAACCTTTCAGAGTCGGCCTGTCAAAGGCGCGTCAAAGCATTAGAGAGTGCTGGCGTTATCGAGCGCTATAGCATGATACTCAATCAACAGGCCGTAGGGATTACAGCTAATGTTTTTGTAGAAATTACACTAAAAGATCAAAAACAAGGCGATCTAGTTAAATTCGAAAAGGCGATACAAAATATACCAGAAGTTATGGAGTGCTATTTGATGTCTGGCGATTATGACTATCTTGTCCGAGTGGTAGTTACAGATCTTCAAGACTACGAGCGCCTGCACCGCGATAAGCTGACTAAACTACCAGCAGTATCAAGAGTACGTTCCAGCTTCAGCTTAAGAGCTGTTACCAAAAGGACACAGCTACCATTGAAAAGTACTTAGTTTTTCTTTGCAAGAGAGATCCTCAATTAGCTAACAAATACAGCATAAATATAAGGTAGCGCATCACCGACATACTCTGATCCTACTCGTTGTACAACCCTTACAACGCATAGTGGAAGAACAGTCCTGTTAAACCATAAGTTAATCTGCTTTACGACGAGCCAGTTTATACAGCAAATTATCTGCAATACCAGGACGACTCCAAGGACAGGCAACTACACAGACCCCACAGCCAAAACTTTCAGCAAAAAATGGTATGCACTTGTCAAAATCCACATACCATTTTTCAACACCGCGCACAGTTTGTTTGTCAGGGAGGATTGCTCCGGGTGGGCAGACATCTTCACAGATACGACAGTTTTTACACATATCATCTACGCCAAATTCATCTGGCGAATCTATATCTAAAGGCAGATCAGTGGTTACCACAGCAAGGCGGAACGAGGACCCCAACCGCCTATTAATGATTGAACCATGTTTGCCCAACTCACCGAAGCCGCAGTCCAGGGCCGCTGGAACCATATTAACCGCATTTGCCAGAGGACCTGGATAATCTTGGGCAGGAAAGCCTAATTTACGTATGTGATTTCTCAAGTGTGCTACCACCCGAGCACCACGATTATATTGTCTGGCAACTTCAACCGCAGAGCTCACGTTAGCATCTGTAGCCGGAGCTGTTTTCATTTCCTCATAGGAGTGGGCTACACCAATCACAACGATATATTTGTGATCAACCTCGTAACCATCGAAGATATAGTTATCCTTTATAGTGGTAATTCCAACCAAGTCTGCGTCATGTTCAAGGGCAAATGCTTTGATTTGCTTAGTTCGGATTTCAACCGTCTCAGAAGAAATTTCGTTGGATTGAGCTACTGGTTCAGGTCCCCTCTCGGGTCCACCTTTAACGGAATGCATAAACTCAGAACCAACCTGAGGCTCACCCATAACGTACTCTAAAACTACTTTCTGGAGATCACCATGGGTTTGACGTTCAGGGGGATGCCAGAAAAAAGGGGAAGCTCGGCGGTATTCAGATTCGTCTAAGCCATTGGTCACATTTCCGGATTGCTCAGGAAATGCTGAAATAATTCTCTCTGGTGGCACATATGTCTTAGCTTTAGCCATCACACCGATCTCTTGATAGTAGAAAAATCAGTTACATTCTTCCTTTCGAGCATACCCTAACTCTGCAGAACTATCGCCATTTGATTTAAGAGGAATGTTTGTCGATAGAGACCGTGCACGAATATTACTCTTTTAGTATTAACTTTTCGCAACCTGTTTTAGATAAAAATGAACTGACTATAGATTGATCATTTTCATTTAGTTCGTTAAATTCATCATTAATCCATTTCAAACACTTAGCCTGATAGGGGAAGCACTTCTGCTCCCATGTGGCTCCATCTATCTGAGTTTTCCAACTCTCAGTATTAGTAGCTATTCCCTGAGCATTTGCCAAAAGCGCTGGTATATAAACTCTCCCAATCTCCTGAAAGATCGGACCTAAATTCTCTAGAGCGTTTTCTAAAGAGAGCCAGTCAGCTTCCTCCGGTTCCAAACCACTCATATCCTCCATTAAATCTAACCATGAAATGACTCTGGGTGATCTATCATAGGCAATGGCTCTGGAGGTAGGGTCGAATCCAATCAGCTGCGTAAGTTGGCCATATATTGCATAGTCTGCTGAAGACGGACGATTCCCAAATAAGAATGAGTGCCGGGCCAAAGATTCCTCCAGCTGCTCTATAAATCTTTTGTAACTCGCTTCTATAATCGGTGCTGTGATCTCATTAGAACCCACCACCCACAGACGATTTGTTTGCCAGTCCGCAATATATTTTTTAAATTCTCGATGGCTCCGTTCATCCAAACTCATATCATGGAGTAACGGAAGTCTCGTACTCGCATTTTCAATATCGTCTTTGAAATTCCATCGGTAATGAAACATACATTTTGTAACCCACTCATCTCCGAAATCTTCCAGAACATAGTTCAAGAAAGCCAATGATGGATCGCTTGGGATTACGCGTCTCTTTGAAAACTCAATTTCCAAATGACGAAGAATCGGGGTCGAATCACAGACAGCTTTTTCTTCACCATCCACATCAAAAATCATAACAGGAAGCAGGATAGGTTTAGGCTCATCAATATTTGAATTTTTAAGAAAAGATCTCGGATCACCCCATTTAATAGAATAAGGAATACGCCGATACTGCAATTCTGCAAGTTGTCTGAGTATCTGACGCTGATCTACAATCTCTCCACGCGAAAGATGGATGACCATCTTAAAATAGGATTCTGGATCGCCTAAACCGTAAATGGCCGATACCGTAGCAACGACCAAACAATCTTGTCGCTCCAATAAGGCTTTCGTCGCCGAAAGACGCATCTGCTCAATGTGGTCATTTACCGAGGCGTCTTTCTCGATAAAGGTATCCGAAGAAGGGACATACGCCTCGGGCTGATAATAGTCATAGTAAGATACAAAATACTCGATCGCGTTATTTGGAAAAAACTCTTTGAATTCACCATAAAGCTGGGCAGCAAGCGTCTTGTTATGCGCCATAACAATAGTCGGCCGCTGAATCTTTTCCACAACATGTGCCATGGTGAAAGTCTTGCCAGAGCCGGTCACACCCAACAGTATTTGGGAAGCTAGTCCAGCTTCTATTCCCTCAACCAGTTCTCTTATAGCTTTAGGTTGATCACCTGCTGGAGCAAAAGGCGCGATTAACATGTGCGCTCACTAACCGATCAATTCCGCCTTAGCTCAGTTGGTAGAGCAAATGACTGTTAATCATTGGGTCGCTGGTTCGAGCCCAGCAGGCGGAGCCAATTTAAACCCCAGATAGATTATTGATTTATCTGGGGTTTTTCCTTTTCCTAGTAAGTTCGATATTTTGATGGCACTAACATCAATCGCTGGCGAGCACAGGCTGAGCACATTGCGAAGCTTAGCTCAGGGAGAGAAATTTGGCGGCTATTCGCAAACTAAGGCGGTTGAAAAATGGATTCCCATCTTCTTGAAATTGAAAATCTAAATCGGCTACTTGCTTGGTTTTATTTT
>JAQWLX010000005.1 GCA_029247075.1 Halieaceae bacterium
AAATATTACAGAAGCAAAAGCCCATGATATTCAAGAAATTTCTTCTAGATGGTTAAGCAAAGGGAAACTCACTATAGAGTATAGACCTTTTCCAAAATTATCATCATCAGAGAAAGGTGCCTTGAGAGACTCAGGACCACCTATGCCAAATTCAACTTCTAAACTTTCTTTTCCAGAAATTGAGCATAGTGTCCTAGATAATGGAATCCCGCTCATCTTCGCCAATCGAAGTGAAGCGCCGTTAGTTTCGATGAAGATAATGTTTGATGCCGGTTTTGCTTCCGATTATAACCAAGGACATGGCAGAGCTTCATTTGCAACAAAAATGCTATTGGAAGGTACTAAGACTCGAAGTGGAAGTGAAATTTCAGAACAACTTGAATTATTAGGGTCTATTTTGAGTACGAGTTCCAACTTGGATGTAACATCTTTGCAACTATCTACATTGAAGGAAAACCTTAAATCTAGCATTGACATTTTTTCTGATGTTGTCCGGAATCCTAGTTTCGAACCTGCAAAAATTGATCTTCTTCGCTCACGACTTCTTGCCAAAATAGAACAGGAAAAAAACGAACCGGTAGGATTGGCTCTAAGAGCGCTCCCACCTCTGATCTACGGTGACAAACATGCATATGGTGAACCAGGTCTTTTCACTGGCTCAGGTTCCGAAGATTCTATTAAGACGATGACAAGAGATGATTTAATTTCATTTCAGAAGGCTTGGATTAGACCAGAACGAGCTCATATTATCGCTGTGGGCGACACTACCATTAAAGAACTCAAGAAATTATTAAACTCCAAACTCGGAAACTGGAATTACTCAAAATCACCACTGATAAACAAAAGATTTAGTGAATCAACTAAACCAAAAGAAAATCGATTCTTCCTTCTTGATCGAAAAGACGCCAAGCAAACTCTAATTATTGCTGGTCATCTTGCCTCAGCCACCGGAAAAAGTAATGAGGTGGCCATCACCGCCGCAAATGACATTATTGGTGGAACATTTACTTCTAGAATCAACATGAACCTCAGAGAGAAAAAAGGTTGGGCTTATGGCGCAAGAACGATTCTCCCTGATGCTCAGCAGCAGCGCCCCTTCATAGTTTATGCGCCTGTTCAAACAGATAAGACATCTGAATCAGTATTAGAATTAAAAAAGGAGTTACAAAGGTATATCAATAATGAACCAGCTACTCAGAAGGAAGTAACAAAGGTTACTTCAGATAATGTTAATAGCCTTCCAGGATTTTTTGAAACTCAAAGCTCTGTAGTTGGCTTGTTATCGAGTAACGTGCGTTTTAATAGTCCAGATTCTTATATATTCGACTATGAAAAACAAATGAGAAATTTGAGTTATGAGGCCGTAAGAAATGCTGCTGCCGAACTTATCTCTCCAGATTCACTAACATGGATTATAGTCGGAGATCTTAAAGAGATAGAGACGAAAATCAGAGATCTAAATATGGGTAAGGTAAAAATCCTAGATTCAAGCGGCAAGATCATTGAATGAATAGGACTTTTTTAGTCCGACTATTATGTCGATCGTTCTTAAATTAGATGTAACTGGCCAGCCTAGAGGCTGGCTTACAATTAATGAAGCAGTTTTGGCATATGCTAGAAGTGACGTTTTATATGGAATTGGGGATCTACTTCCCCCAATTTTTGGCGGCATTCAGCGAATCTCAGGAGCACGATCTCGGATTGACTTACAGCCAATTATTGCTCTTGAAGGGCGAGTGTTTGGGGAATTTGTTCCTAGACTGTGTAATAGAACCTTGTTTCGAAGAGATGATCATCGATGTATTTACTGCGGCAAAAAATTTGCAAAATCAAATCTTACTCGTGATCATATTCAACCGATTTCGCGGGGAGGTAAGGATCGCTGGGAAAATGTTGTAGCAGCATGTAAGCGCTGTAACTTCCACAAGGGGAGTCAGACACCAGAAGAGGCAAATATGCCATTATTAGCGATCCCATTTATTCCGAACTCCTTTGAATGGCATTTCCTAAGCGAAGAACGTATTCTCGGCGACCAGATGGATTATTTGTCTACACAATTTAAAGCTGAAAGAGATTGGGCAGTCTAATAGTTTCTCAATGATCTATGTAAACTAAACGGTCTATTAAAACCCATGTTAACCAATTTAAAAGAATTAAATGGCCAATGAACTTTTTAAAAGAAAAACCCTGTATTAGCCTTATTGGAATGCCGGCAGCGGGGAAAAGTACAGTAGGGGTAATTTTAGCAAAACTTACGGGACTCGACTTCGTAGATACAGATATCCTTATTCAAAGCGTGGAAAATCGAACCCTTCAGGACATTATTGATTGCGCTGGTTACCAACATCTAAGAAAGATCGAAGAAAAAGTCATTTTGTCTCTCGAAGTCAAATCTTCCATTATCTCCACCGGAGGAAGTGCAATATATAGCAAAAAAAGCATGGCCAGACTGAGGACACTTGGACCAAGAATATATTTAAAGCTAGATCTAGAATCACTTCGAGAGAGGGTGGCAATGATGCCTAATAGAGGCATCGCTAGCGAGGCAGATAACACTTTCCAAGAAATTTTTAATGAAAGGACTCCATTATATGAAGAATATTCTGATTTTGTTATCGATGCAGGCGCTGGAAGCGCAGATACTCTGGCGGAAAATATTATTAATTTATTGAAATAAATCTTTCGGTTCTCTCTTTTTAAAAATATTTAACTCAATAAAAATAAATGCAAATAACCACAAGCTAGCATCCCAAAAATCAAGAAAGTCCCCCGCAAAACCCCAATAGATTGCAGCTAAAAATAAAACTAAATAAAGAATTATTTTCAGCAGAAAAACTGATTTAATTACTATCTTTGATGAATCTTCTTTTTGTAACAAATTTAACTCTAATTCCAAAACTGCTACGACCAAAATCCATGCGCCTGCGTTAATTAGATCTACCAAAGTCAAATATTGGACGCTAACCAGAGTGTCCATTGGTGCGATTATTTTGAAAGAGCTAATCTGGAATAGTTCTGAAGGTAACAGCTTACAATTTTCAGGCTCTAAGGAAATGTATTCATCTATATCGACTAGTAGAGACCAATCTGAAGTGAGTGAGCAAACATCAACTATCGAAACCAAGGCTGTGTCATAAATTGTTAATAACTCGTAATAATAACCAAGAAATGCGTAACAAATCGCGCCATAACATAATCCACGAAACAGAAAAATTGAAGATTTAATTCTTCTACCTTGGTTTCGCAAATCTAATAGAGAGGTTTCTATTTCAAATAACAGAAGCAATAAGAACCAGGAAACTGTATCAGTTGTAGCAGAAAATACTTGTATAAATTGTAGCGCTGAGAGATTTTCTCTGAATGTATGCTCTAGAGCCGCATACTCTTCTATAAAAAATAAGAGTACATTTAAAGACAATAGAAAATAAGTTAGGTATTTAACAAACGAATACCAAGAAAACGCATCTTCGCATCCTAGAGCTTCTAATTTGAGCAAGCGATCAAACCTGCAATAATAAGTGCTCTCTCTCCCAAGAGCTTATAACACGGTTAAATTCTTCAAATTCGTCCAACTTAACTGCTGTGTATGCTTCTAAAAATTTCTTCCCAAACATTGATGCCAATGCCTCTGAATCACCAAGCTTTCGCAACGCTTCTTCCAAGGTGCGAGCAACTTTGATCTCGTCCTCATTTGCCGTACCCTGATAAGGCTTTGTAGGCATAGCATTTTCTAAAATACCTAGTAACCCGGTCGCGAGAGTTGCTGAGATAGCTAAGTAAGGATTAACGTCCGCTCCCGGGAATCGATTTTCAATTCGTTTATCCTTTGCCTCTGAATAGGGCACTCGAAAAGCAACTGTGCGATTATCAATTCCCCAGTTTAAGGTAATCGGTGCAGATATGTCTGGAGCTAGCCTTCTATAAGAATTAACATTTGGCGCATAGAAACTTATTAGTTCTGGTGTATATCTCTGAAGACCTCCGATATAAGCAAGAAATCGACTGCTTGGCTCGCCGTCTTCATCTGCAAATATATTAGTTCCTGTCTCTAGATCCAGTACGCTCTGATGTATATGAAGAGCGCTGCCAGGCTCTTTCTGCATAGGCTTAGCCATGAATGTCGCAAACATATCATGTTTAAGTGCAGCCTCACGTACCGTGCGTTTAAATATAAAAACATCATCAGCTAGTTTCATCGGATCACCATGCTGAAAATTTATCTCGAGTTGTGCTGCTCCATTTTCATGCACCAAGGCATCAACCGCCAATCTTTGTGCATCTGCATATTCATACATATCTTCTACAAAGTCTTCAAATTCAGAAAGTGCATCTATGCTGTAAGACATTCTTGTGGTTTCCCGACGTCCCGAACGACCTTTAGGAGGAATTAGTTCGTTATCCGGATTTATGTTCTTGCTTACTAAATAGAATTCAACCTCTGGTGCAACGACAGGCTTCAATCCATGCTCTTTGTATAGCTCAAGAATTTTGCGAAGAATATTTCGCGTGGATAATGGATGAGGTGTTCCATCATTCTTATAGCAATCATAGATGATTTGTGCCGTCGGCTCCCTAGCCCAAGGTACTATTCTAATAGTGGCCTTATCAGGCTCAAGATTCATATCTTCATCTGTCGGAGCAACTATTTTCCAATGCTCATCCGAATATTCACCTGTAACTGTTTGAACCAAGACACCCTCTGGCAATTTAGCATTCCCTTCTCTTAAAAACTGAGTTGATGGGATAAATTTTCCTCGAGCATTTCCAGCCATATCTGGAACTAAACACTCCACCTCAGAAATTTTATTTTCTTCAAACCAGGAGTTGAGTTCGGTCAATTTCATATCCATTAATCTCAATTATTCAATACTAAAATTTCATTATCGCAACTGAGTAGATTCTTCATCAATAGCAAAGTAATATACTTTTATTGCACAATACTACTTCTTATTAGATCTCGTGCGCACAAGCACCTAATAGATTTTTTTTCGATTCTAGACTCGTATTGGTGATAGGAAGTTTAATAATCTGATATTGTGACGAAGCATAACGGATATGGGAAGAAAAGATAAGACTAAATACTCAGGCCCCGAATTCAAATCGGCACTGATCGATCTTCAAAATTTAATAAAAGAAGGCAATCTTGATCGCGGAATAAGCGAATGCAAGAGGCTTATAAAAAGGGAGCCTCTTGAACCGATGCCGCAAAATATATATGGGGTGGTGCTTGCAAACCTCGGGAATTTGGGACAGGCAGAAATAGCGTTTAAGAAAGCCGTATCTCTCGATTCCACTTATGATGAAGCATGGTGCAATCTTGGAGAATTGTTAATAGCGGTAAACAAGCCAAGTGAAGCTGTTCAGGCTTTACTGACTTGCGTGCGAATAACCCCAGAATCACTCGACTATCGATATCAATTAGGTAGAGCGCTTACTAAGGATGGAAAAAGAGAGCAGGCCATAGACGCTTTTCACAACGTACTTTCTCTAAATCCTAGATATGTAGAAGCGCACCTTAGAATCAGTGAAATTCTGCTGGAGAATGGAAATCCTAGGGAGGCACTTAAATATCAAAAAGAAGCTGTGGATATCGCTCCAAATAGATTCGAATTGCAAATTGAACTAGCAAGGCAATTTTCTAATTTAGGATTGAGATCTGCGGCACTGGATTATCTAACAGAAGTCATAAAACTCGAACCAAATTCCTTTGATGCACACTACTTATCCGCTGAAATATACCGTACTTCTAACATGGATGAGCAGTCTATAGCGGCTCTAGATGAGTGTTTGCGAATTGATCCAACAAATTTTGACGCGGCTGATATTCGAAACCAGATCATACAAGGACTAGACAAACAATAAATCACTTTGTAAAAATCGTATAACTTATTCGCTAAGTTTAAATTAAAAATACTCGTTTCTAACGCTAGTCCAGAAAAATACCTTAACAAATTATTATGGATCTTTTGAGCGAAACCATCTAAGCAATTCATAGCTCGCTGCAAGCAAGAAAATTGATCCTGCTTCGTAAATTAAGTTAGTAGAGTTCAACTCTTTTCCCTGGAGTATGATTAGCCGAATAATTCCAGTAATAGCCATAAAGATCGGAAGTTTTATGGGCACCTCGTGGCTTGAATAGTACGCAGCCGTCATACCAATTACCTCGAGATAAATAAACAATAATAACAGGTCGGCTAGATTTACACTTCTAGTATCAACAAAGCCAAAGATCTCTATAGTCGCCGCTATAAGAGCTCATGAAGCTATCGCAAACAGCAAAACTTTCTCGCCAAAAAGAAATAGCATTCGCACTGCTTTATCAAATATCCACTTCTCGCTAGCTATCTTCTTGCTCTCCGCTTGATTCAAATTAAGCTCCTAGAGGCCAATGAAAAAGCCAAAAATAGTAATGTTTATTTTTCCAATTCATTGCGTATCATTTTCCGTAAGACTTCTTCATCACCGCGTCGAAATCCGATATGAGAGTGAATGATCTTGCCTTTGCGATTTATCAAATATCCAGACGGCATGCCAATAACGTTATATAGTTGGGAAACTATTCCCTCTGGATCAGCAAGAACCGAATATGATACTGGAAAATCTTTCAGAAAACCTATGGCGTCCTCTTTTATCGCGTCCACATTTACAGCCAAAACATAAAATCCATCACCGGAAAACTCTCTGTACAATTGTTCTAACGCGGGCATGGATAACCTGCAGGGCGCGCACCATGAAGCCCAAAAATCTACATAAACTAATAAATCTTGCTTTTCTTCTAAAGAATACGTTACGTGATCCTTAAATAAATCAGGAAGAGAAAATTTTGGGGCGAAATCTCCTGCTTCTAAGGCCTCAATTTTGAAGGTTAAAACTAAAAATAAAAACGGCAAAAATATTGCCTGATTTTTCCTCAAGAAAAAATTCAAAATATCCTCCAACAACTCTGCTAATTACATATTTTTTCAGGATTATTTAATTTTATTATTATACCCTGCAAATTATGGTGCTCAGAATAATCAAAATGAACTTTTTGGGAAGTAACTTTTAACTAATGTATACAAAATATAGTCATTATTACTTTTGGACTGTTACCATTATGCGAGTAGTTCCAACCTATTTTGCATTTGCAGTTGTAATAGCCATGCTACTTTATCCGGGCGGAAACATACACGATAGCTCTCAAGTCGGCTATTCATTGTCGAGTAATTTTTTGAGTGACCTTGGAACCTATGCAGCTTACTCAGGCGAAGTAAATTTTTTCTCATCACTTTTTTTTAACACAGCAATGTTAGCGTTTTCACTGGTGGCGATTTCATTTTTTTATACGCCCATGCTCTTTAGATCTAGATCTTTAGATTTCAGAATTGCTCTGCTTGGATCAGCATGTATGGTCATAGGATTTTTGTTTTTTTGCACTGTCGGACTAACTCCGGCCGATCTTTATCTAGATGCACACATTTTCGTTGCGATCAATGCCCCTAGATGGCTTGCGATTGGCGGAATTCTTTATTGGATAGTTCTGTATAGATCTGATTCTAAACCTGTTTATCTAATGGCGATTTCGACATTTTTTCTACTAGTGCTTGCTTATGCATGTTATCAATTTTTTACTCGTGACTCTGGAATAAAGACTTTGGAAAAACTAATTACTCAAGCTACTATCCAGAAAGCTATGGTATTGGTTATGCTTTCCAGTATGATTGTATTGAGTTTTGCTTTTTCGGATAAAATAAATAAGGGAAATCTTTAATGCTAAGAACCCACCTTTAGGAATTTTGCTTTAACTGTTATTAGAATATTTTTAATAACATGATACTAGTGAAGAGATTATTCACTTTTGATGCGCGTGTAAGGAGAGGGTTCACCTATGAAGGATTGGATCAAGCGCAACAGACTTGTAATTCCCATTCTATTTATTGGAGCTCTGCCAATTTTCCTCGAGGAGGAGAAACAGAGTGGGATTTCAATAATGGGCGTTATATTCGGACTGCTATTTTTAATAAGGCTGTTTGCAGATTATTGGTTTTTTGTCCGAAAATCTGAGTAATTTGAAGTTTCTAGTTAATTGCGCGCCTTCAAGCATCCATATTCACGATAATATTTTTCGCATCTACTACAAACAGCGGGAGCAGACGTAACTTACCCACGAACTAACAAATTTTGTTCTGCAAATTCAATACTAAACTCATTGAGATTATTAAACTGATAATTTCTAACGAAATAATCGAAGATTAGCTAACGCAAGGGATGCAACTGAAAACTTGTTTAATTTTTTGTGGGGGAATTACCTTCTACGGTGGCTCTGTTCTGGATTCATAGTAACTAAAACTCTCTTTGACTGATAACTCCTGAACTTTTTCATTACATTCTGTATATGAAATCTCCCATACAGCTTCGGCCTCATCTAGAGAGTAGCTTGCTGAAGCTAATATATTTTCAAGTTGATTTAATTTTTTCTCTTCGTAGGCATAATTAATTGGCACAGGAGTCTCTTCGCAAATCTGGGTATAAGTGTGAATTGCACAATCATCTTTATCTTTGCAATTCGGATCAATTTGATTCGGAATGTCCTTACAATGCCTATGAACTCTATAACCCTTTTCTAGCAACTGTTTTTTTTGATCTATATCTAGCTGAGTTTTCTGCAACTCATATGCAAACTGGTTTATTTTAGATTTCTGTTCTCTCGCACTTTTGGATTGACTACAAACCAGCTCCGCACGCTTAAATCTACTCATACCATAAAAATCTTCCAGAGTCGCAGCACAACCAAGAACGAAAATTAAGAATATTGGTAAAACCCTGCTGGTCATAAAAACTTAAACCTTTAAAAATATAGATCCATAGATTAAGTAACGGAAGGCGAGACTGCAAGTGAACACTATTTGCCAAAAACGATGTTTTCTTACTCAAAGATCATCGGTAAAGTTCAACATAAAAAATGTGATCCTCAATTACTCGAATAGGAACATATGCATATGACCACCGAGGTCGTACTTTGTTAGAGTGATACCAGAGAGCACCTTTGGTTAAGTTTGTTGGTCCATATTCCAAGACCACATTTGCAACAATTCTTGCCAATTGCCAAGCTACCCGCTCTTGCGGAATGTGTAACCAAGGGTCATCACTCTGATCATCACAATACCAACTAAACTGGCATATACCGTGTCGCTTTTGCTTTATGACACCACATACTGTATCTGGCCAGCGACTGTCCTTAACTCGAGACATAACCACTTCTGCTACAGCATACATAGAGTTTACAGTCTGATTGCGACTCTCCCAATAGAGATTCTTAGCTAAGCAGCTAGCCTCCTCAGCGATGGTAATTTCCGACCATGAAAAGAAGATACTCAATAAAAAACAACTATATAGATAACGATTTAGCATGAGCAGAATCTTGCCAACCCTAGGAAGCAATGTTGCTTATCTAAGGACTAGCTACCTTGCCCTAACAACATCAACAAAATCATCTGGCTCATAGCCCATTTCAAATGCTTTTCTTCGAAAAGATCTAATGGCCTTATTGACCATCTGACGGGCTGCTTCTCGAGAAACGTGATATTCTCTTGCTATATCATCCAAACGAGCATCATGTATTTCAGCATTAAAAGAACCCATTGCAATTTCCTCCAAATTTTAATTTTTTGTTACTAAACTCAAAAATTACGTTTAGAAGTAAATTACCAAGTTTGAAGGCCTAATCAATTATTCTAATAAGCTGTGAATCTACTCTTTAATATGCTGTCAAAAATATGACCAAATTTTTCATTTCATGCCGAAAAACATCTATCCCTAACCAAAAAATAGACCAAATTTTTAGATGGAAAAAGAATCAAAACCTAAGAATATTACTTAATTATTACTAAACCTCATTTATCACATCATACTCTTTTTGATATCTAGAAAATAATTCCCTATCTTTAATAAGAGTCTTGCCGACAGGATAAAAATGTTCGCCGTCCCTGTTTTGAGGTTTTTTTCTTAGGTAATCAAGAATCTTGGCTCTCATATCCAAAGAAAGATCTATGCCAAAATAATTGTAAATTCTCTCAATAGCGCTGACAGGATCAGTCAAGAAGTCCTGATAGCGCGAGTCAAATATGGCTTTTTCATCTATTATTTTTGATCCTCGCTGATTCATCACCTTAGTTAATCGTTCAGCTGTTGCTTGGCCAAGTACAATATTTTCAAACTGAAGAGTGTCAAATTCTTTGTTGCTCCTAACTAAATACAATGCTCGGAGCAAACTAGCCGTCGATGCCATACAGACTATGGGATCTCTATGAGTCTGAATAATATTCGCATCAGGATATACTTCCATCAATGCCTCAAGATGTATTTGATGTTCTGGTGCTTTTAACAACCATCGACCAGCGGTTTTTTGGGACTGAAGAATCTGCAGCAAAAGCTTATGATATTTGTAAACTGGAACCAAATCAGCTGTTGAGCAAAACTTTGAATAGCTTGGTGTTTGATGCAAAGAAGCAATATGATCACTAACAAAAGTGTTAGCCATTAACAATCCACATTCTGCTGGGATATCTGCGCTCATTTTATGAATTGAACTAAAATTAGGCACAATCTCCTGCCATAGAGAAAAAGTCGTATTAGCTCTGAGCTTGCGTTTTTGAATATCTAGGCTCTCTCGTCCTCCATCAGGACAAGGGATAAATGCTTCCCAAATTAACGGCACATTTACCTCGGGATCCTGAGCTAAAAGCTCATATAGAATCGAGGTTCCAGAACGTGGCAGACCAATCACAAAAGTAGGTCTAATTATTTCCTGATCTACTATGTGCGGATTAAGTTCTTTAAACCGCTCAACCAATAGCCTGTTTTTTAACCATTGAAGTATGTCATTTCGAGACATCAGTCGACCAATGAATGTTAAGTCAGCTTCAAAATCAATGCTGCTCAACATGATTTGAAAAGGCTCCATCCATTCGATGCTCCCGAAATCAGACAATCCAGTAGCTTGGCGCGCATGGTTCAATAAAGACGATTCATCGAGAGGGACCAAGAATCTTAAATCAAGATCAGAAGTTCCTTCATTAGCTCTTCTTGACCAAATGGAGGTTTCTAACTGCGAATTTTTCACCTTAGATTTTCCAGAAAAACATTCACGTTTGCTTATTACTCTAATGCAATCTAACGTATTAACTGCATTAGGTATATCTATGAAGGTAGTAATATGTACGGAGATAATAAAAACGACGAGATTTTGGCCTTAACATGGAACGATTTCTGTGATCATCTAAAGTCTGCGGGAAATCTTATCTTTAATAGCAAGTCCCCCGCAGAGGATGTTGAACGGGCTAAAGGATTTCGATTGTTATCCCGTAATATCGCACTGGCTCTCCAATTCAAACTTGAAAATGCAAATCCTCACTATCCTGAGCTAATGCACTATTTCGATCCCATACGCAAACAAGGTGGAGATAACAGTGATGCTATTTACCATGGAGCGCCTATAAATGGAACTGATACATACACTATTAAAGGCAACCTAGGTACCGCTAAATACATAGCGATTACCGTGCTTGAAGATGGTGCAACTCCGTGGGGCGGGAAGGTAGTAGGGACTCTTTTCAAAAATCAAATCATTGTAGATGATTGTGGCAATTTCGAAATTATCTTGAGTCCAGAGGAGCATGCTAAAAATTGGATTAAAACTTCACCAACAAGCTGGAGAGTGACGATAAGGCAGTTCTTTGGTAATTGGGGGAAAGAAGAGCCCATGGATGCAACTATAGACTGCTTAACACAAACCGGGCCAAAAAAAGAAGTGACCCCATCAGAGGTGATTTCAGGTTTATCCGAAAGCGCTAAGTGGTTGACCGAGTCAATCGAATATTGGATAAAAATGATAGATCGATGGCAAGAGAAACCTAATGAATTCTTCTCCTATCGCGAACTAGACGAGAATCAAATTGATGTCACACCAGGTGGAGAACCCCTAATTTGCTATTGGTCAGTTGCTGATGGAGAAGCCTTAATTATCCGTGTACATCCGCCAGAAGCCAACTACTGGTCAGTGGAGTTTGGAAGTTATTGGTGGGAAACCCTCGATTATCGATATCGATTGTGCAGCACAAACTGTGAACATGCTGTTTTAGAAGACAGTGGCGAATTACTTATAGTTGTTAGTCACGAAGATCCTCGAGTACCAAATTGGCTTGACCCTAGCGGACATAAGGAAGGTTATGTGACTTTCAGATGGATTGGAAGTGAGATATATCCAAAACCAAAAGTCACATTGACCGAATTTAGTACCCTAAAAAAGGAGCTTTCAAATGGATTTAAGACGATTTCTCGCAGCGATAGAGACTGTCAAATTAAAGATCGTAGAAAGGGTATCCTTAAAAGATTTCGGATATAGCCAAATTCATTTGCACCTTGGAATCATTCTTGTTCAACTTTAATAACCAATAGTTATCTAGGTGATGTTTTGAGTAAAAACTACTTAAAGGCTTTCTTATATGCACTTATAGCTTTTTTATTAATAACATTAATTGTTTTGCTTTGGCTGCGTTATGAGTTTGCTAAAGTTTCGACAAGCGCCCCTGTTATTAAACACTTTTTTGATGTCCCTGTGAGACAGCTAAAACAGGAGAACATAATTCGTCAACCTTGCGAGGCGAGTTACGAATTTAAAAAAGCTTGGTTTGGCGCTACCCATGTCCATACCTCTGCTTCAGCAGATGCTAGAGCATTTGGAACACAGGTGACGACGGCCGATGCCTATTCATATGGCGCAGGAAATTCGTTAGAAATCAAGATAGAAGGAAGTGATTTTCAACCACCGACGATAAAACGTAACAGAAAACTCGATTTCATGGCAGTCACTGACCACGCAGAGTATTTAGGAGAAACTCGTCTATGTTATGACACGAGTTCCGTTGCCTATGATTCTCTTGTCTGTTCACTGTTTAGAGGAGATACAAAACTTCCTGTAGATGAAACATTACAGTCAATGGTCAGATTATTTTCAGCAGTCATCTTTGGTAAATCAAGACCAGTAAGGGTTTGTGGGAATGATAATAAACGATGTTTAAAAGAAGCAGATACAGCATGGCACATCAATCAAATAGAGACCGAACGCTGGAATGACAGTACGCAAAACTGTGCATTCACAACATTCCATGGTTATGAGTATACGCTAGCAGAAGACGCTTCAAACCTTCATCGTAACGTTATTTTCGCCAATTCGGTTGTGCCTCAATCCATAATTAGTTCTAAAGAAGCGGATAGACCTGAAGACTTGTGGAATTGGTTAAATGAGACATGTATTGAAGGAAACGATACCTGCGACGCTATTTCTGTTCCACATAACAGTAATTGGAGTAGCGGCAGAATGTGGCCAAAATATGAGGGCACACTGTCAGCCAAAGAAAAGAATAATCTCAAGTTAAGAAAAAAATTAGAACCTTTAGCAGAAATAATGCAAGTCAAGGGTGATTCAGAGTGTAGAAATAATATCTCTAGTGTTCTAGGGCAACGAGACGAATATTGTGACTTTGAAAAATTGAGACCGACTAATGAGGAAGTAGTGGATTGCGGCGATACAATGGGTCGCGAAGGAATGTTATTAAGAGGATGTGTTTCTAGACTAAGCTATATACGATATGCGCTAATAGAAGGCCTAAATCAATATAATAGCCTTGGTTTTAACGCATTCGAAATGGGTATTATTGCAGCTACTGATTCTCACTTAGGCGCGCCTAGAGCAGGTGACGAAAACGATTTTATAGGTGCTCATGGGAACGATGTTAACCCAAGGCATCGTTTACTAGATCAAATCAAAGTACCCGGAAATATTGCAACTGGATCACCAGTCCGATACAACCCTGGTGGTGTTGCAGGTATATATGCTACGCAGAATAATAGAGAATCATTATTTTCAGCAATGCGCGCACGCGAAACCTTTGGAACCAGCGGACCTCATATTGAGCCCCGATTTTTCGCCGGATGGAATCTTCCCGAAGATATTTGCAGGACTAACTCTTTCCTGAAACAAAGCTATGCCGGAGGCGTACCCATGGGTTCGATAATCAAAAAAATCGACGGCAAGACTTCAAGTCCTATATTTGTCGCCAGTGCTATGAGAGATCCAAATGAAGGCTCGACACCGTTACAGAAACTTCAGATTGTTAAAGGATGGATCGACAAAGAAGGAACCACTCATCAACGGGTATTCGATGTGGCAGGTGGAGACATGAGGGCAACTGTTGACACGAGCAATTGTTCTCGAAGTGGCGCAGGTTACAATCAGCTATGCACAACTTGGACTGATCCAGATTTTAGTCCTGACGTTTCAGGAGTATATTATCTGCGAGTTCTGGAAAATCCAAGCTGTCGATGGAGTCAGTTCGATTGCCTCAACTTGGATCCCAAGACCAGACCAAAAACCTGTAGCGATCCTAGCGTACCCTCTGTTATTCAAGAGCGTGCCTGGACATCACCGATCTGGTACTACTCAAAAACGGGGCATGAGTAGAAAAATCTTTGCACTAAAATTCTGAAATCGAGTTTTATATTAGGAGAGCATATGAACATCGGATTCATCGGGCCTGGAAATGTTGGTTGTCGTCTTTTTTTCTGAGTTTCTGACTCTACTTTTTTAAGATCTAGAGCGCTAGTGAAATTTCAAAAACCATCAAAACTCAGCCATATCCCAATTCTCTCTCCATTCTGATATTGACCCGGCTACCTAATATTACCGTTCGTATGAAACCATTCATGCGAACCTTCCAACAAGCCACCCTTATAACATTGCCTCTGACGGAGTTTTCCATCTGATCTAAAGTTCTCCCAAAGCCCTCTTTTTAAAACTTTTTTATAA
>JAQWLX010000076.1 GCA_029247075.1 Halieaceae bacterium
TTGAAATAGATGAAATAGATTTCGGAGGCACTACCGGCACACCATTTATAACTGAACCATGGAGACTCATTTTATCATCTACAAACGCTATAACCCTGAAATTTTCTCCATGTTGAAGGGCGGTAAGAAGTTGACGACCCGACTCACCCGCACCATAGATAATTACATTTTTTGAATTAAGCCACTTTAAAGAATGAAAGAACGCGCGAACACATAATCTGGTTCCTCCAATGGAAAGAACGGCAAAGATCCAGTAAGTCATAGACGACGCCGGTGAAATTTTATTTCCAGAGAAATATGTCGCCATTGTTAAGACGAGAGAAGAATAAGTTATAGAGATTAATATAGTCCAGATCGCATGCTGTCCCATAAAGCGAATCATTGCTCTATAAAGTCCAATTCTGATAAAGATCAATGCACTAACAAGGACGGTTACAAGTAATGGAATTATTAGAGTGCGGTCTACAAGTCCATTAAATGTATAATCACCAGCAAACCTAAAAGCTATTAACATCGACAACGTCAGATAAATAATATCTAGCGTTAACAATGAAATAGCTATCCTCTGTGGAGGCAAGGACACATCCGGACTCATGGACACCGAACGATGCCAGAAAATTCTTCTAAGAATAGACAAGATGTCTTTATTCATGCGCACATTTCCTTTACCACTGGACTGAGGGAAAAATTCTTTCTAAAAGCCAAATAGTGCGAACTTAAAGGCGTTTACTAATTAAGCGAGTCTCCTCGCCTTAAGTAATGCTAGCAATAGAGGAACATAAGTCAACAGCAGCAGATAAAAGTCATATTCATTGTAAATCGTAACAAAATAAGCTATAGGAGCACACCAAAAACACTGGAATATGCCCATAATAAAGACTACTTGCTTATGGGAGTCCCAATGCCGAGCCAATCTCTGATACATATGTGAAGAATGAGACTTAAAAATATTTTCCAAACGAATTAATCGTAATATCAAAGTGCCTAGAGAATCTGTTAAAAATGGACTAAATATTATGACCCAAGCTGCAGCTGGTAAAAAATCGTTGACAGATGTTTCAATTGCAATTGCTCCCATTAAAAAACCAGTTGGAATACTTCCTGCGTCACCCATAAATAGTTTTGCTGGTGCCCAGTTAAATATTAAAAATCCGACCTGAACCGATGCCAACATTGAGCAGTAAAATATTAAACTTTCCGGAGCTGAACTAATAATCAATAGAAATACTGCGATCACTAGAGAAATAATACAATTGGTCGCTAACAAACCATCTATACCATCCATGAAGTTATAGAGATTAATAAAAAGGCAAAAACAAAGAGACGCAAAAAAAGATTCAGAAAATGATAGTGATAGTGAATTGTTGTCTGAACCAAAAATAAAAATAGCTGTACAAGATATAGAAAAATAAATTACGAGTCGTGAAAAGATTTTCAATCCAGAGATATCGTCTATAAATCCCACGACGACTAAAATCCCCAGTAATGGGAAAAGCAGATTGTTAATAAATTCGATTTCACCAAAAGCACTAAAAAAAATACCGATTATTAGAAATACTGCATAGATAGCTATTCCACCTCCACTAATTACAGGAGAGCTATGTGCACTTCGCACATTTGGATAGTCAATCCAATTCATTTTTTTTGCTGAAAAAATATATATCCAGCAAGCTATTAGCGAAAATATTGATGTTAATAATATAATCAATAGATGCTCCAAAAATAAAACTCATCAAGAACTGAGGATTTTCTCTATAGCATTCTCAAATGAAATAGTTACTTTCCAATTCCTCAAGTGACTCGAATCAAAAACCTGGTGAGAAAATAACTTATTAAATGTAGTACCTGCTGGCAATCTCCGAAATAGATCATTAAAAAGCGCCATAACACGCCAAACACTTAAAGGCAGCCAGCAATTTACTTTTTCTCGACCGCATATCGACCTAATAGCATCATAAATCCTACTTAACGAGTAAACTTCGCCATCAGTAACGACAAATTTTCTGACGCTATCGCCAGGTTCGCTTCCGACTAAGATTAAAAATGAGACCAAGTCGTCCAGCCAAATCATATTCCTAGCGCCTATATTGGGAGGTCTTGGCAACCCTCTCTTAACTGCTCTTATAAGGCCTGGTAAATTACCTTTCATTCCTTTTCCGTAAACCAGAGCACTTCTAACAATCTCCACAGCCATATTGCTGTAAAAAAATTGTTTTTCTAATTCATTCTCGGCTCTCTTTTTTGAGTCCGCATAAGGATCGACCGGTTTAGTAAAATCATCCGACCTTCTATTGGCATTTACGCTACTTAAGAATACAAATTTTGGGACTGCGCAGCTACATGCTTGTTCAGCAAGCTTAATAGTAGCTGCAAAATTAATTTGCTCATACTCCTCTTCTGCGGCTCTTTGATGAGCAATTCCTGCAAGGTGATAAACTATATCTACATTTGAGAAAAGAGATCTTGGTATTGTTTCGCAAACAAAATCTATGCTGTGAATGACTTGACCTTTAGAAGTAAAACCACCTGATTTACTTACGGCCACCACCTCAAAACCCAAATTAAGCAGTTCATTTACTAGACTGCTACCAACAAAACCGCTTGCTCCTGTAACAAGACATTTCACGTAGCGAGATATCAAAAACGGCAGATTTTTCTATGGGGATTTTTCAAATTTAAGCTCCTGATGAATGACTTCTAGCTCTAATAACGGATCGCTTGCTCTCGTAATACTGCGACCTAATATAAGGTAATCAACACCAGAAAGAATAGCCTTCGATGCCGTAACTACGCGGCGTTGATCATCTGCAGGTTGATTAGAAGAACGAATTCCAGGTGCTACCAGAACGAACTCTTTCCCAAAAATATTGCGCAACTCTTTTGCTTCCAGGGCCGAACAAACCACCCCATCAAGATCATTATCCTTAGACAATTGAGCTAATTTAAAAACTTGTTCTGCAACGGGAGTATAAATTCCTATTTCGGAAAGATCATCTTGCTCCATACTTGTTAGTACAGTAACAGCAACTAAAATAGGAGACTTATCAAAATTCAAAATAGCCTCTTTTGCGGAAAACAACATGCGACCTCCCCCTGCCGCATGTACATTCACCATCCAAACACCCATCGACGCAGCTTGTTTAACAGCTCCATAGACAGTCTTTGGTATATCATGAAATTTCAAATCTAAAAAGACTTCAAATCCTAGTTTTTGAAGTCGATCTACTATCGCTGGACCAGATTTCGTAAATAACTCTTTACCAACTTTTACCTTACATAATTTAGGATCAAGCCTTTTTGCAAAATCGATCGCTATACTTAGTTCAGCAAAATCTAAAGCTACGATGATTGGTGTATCAAATCTAGAACGAACTCTCATTTAAGTTATCTTCTCTATCTCTTCCGAATGCAAAGGTCTTACGGTTCCCCAATATTTGCACCCGGGACAATACCAATGAAGTTGATGCCCTGAAAACCCACAGTGATCACAACGATATTTAGTTCTTTGTTTAATTAAAATATCAACTAAATTTAGAAGTTGAGCTAAATTTTTCCCAATCTTTCCTTTTAAATCAATAGGTTGTAATTTAATAAGCTTTGACAATCCGCTAAGCGAAGGATGTTCTCTAAGTTCTTTATAAAGAAATTCTCGAGCCGATTCCGAACCTTCTTTCAAAAGAAGGTCCTCTGCAATTTCTAGAGCAATTGTCGAATTTGGATGAGACTTATAACATTCTTTGAAATAACTGGTAATTGTATCTGTTTGGCCAGCTTTGGCAAAAGCATCTCTTAGAAGAAAGATAGTTTCAGAAATAAATTCCGGTGCGAACTCCCTAACTTGTTTTAAAGATTTAATTGCTTCTTTCGGCCTTCCACTCATTAATTCAATTTCACCAAGCTGGATCAGTGCACGGACACAATATCTATCATGAAAAATTGCTTTATTGAGAAGTTCTCTGGATAAAGAAAATTCTCCAGAAGATTTTTTTTGAAAAGCCAATTCACAGTAGTAATGAGCTAGCACTATCGCTACCGCTTGTCCTCGTTCTTTAATATTTGGAGATGTCTTTAAAATTTTTTTCTTTGGCAATAACTCGATAGCAATTTTTATCGCTTGGCTCCAATCACGCTCACTTTGATATACGTCTAACAAATGCCTTCGCGCAACTAATCTCTGCTCTGGTGCTTCCTCTACTAAATCTAGCAGCAACCTCTCTGCTCTATCTAGCAAACCAGCGCTTACATAATCTCGAGCAAGCTCCAGATGCGCCAAATGAATATGCTCTCGTGACAAACTTGGCCTTGCTAGCAGATTTTGATGGATGCGAATTGCTCTATCCACCTCTCCACGTTTTCTAAGTAAATTCCCTAGAGCAATATGTGTTTCAAGAGTATCGCTATTTACTTCTAGAGCATTGATAAACGCATCTACTGCCACGTCAGGTCGCCCATCCAACAAAAAATTGAGTCCCCTATAATATTGACTAGGTAATTCTGAACGAATGGAGGGAGCGTTAAGGCTTCTACGACCTAAAAACCAGCCAATACCTACAGCAAAAAAAAGAAGCCAGAAAACAAAAATGTCAGTCACCACTGATTAATCCCGAACGTCGTAATTGATCTACCTCTAATTGCGTGGCTTCTAACTTTCGACGAGTGCTAACCAAGCGGGCTTTCAAGCTAAGAGCTAATAATCCTGACAAAACCATGCCTAGCAAAGCTCCAACAACCAGCGCAAAAAGAATCCAGAGTGCAATACTCCTAGGCTGAAACGTTATGAACAATAGATCAAGAGGTACAACTTGCGGATTCTGTATTGCAAGCAATGCTCCTAGAAGTGACATGGCACTAGTGAAAATCGCCAGGACTACAAACCTAAGCCAATTCATCTAGATGAGTGAGCAAAAATGTCTATTTTTAGGAAGTATCCTATCAGTCAAATAACCTTTTTTTTCTTGGTTTATCATATATTCAGCCATCGTTTAATCATCCGAGTGCATTCCAATATTTACTCTATGTCTTAGTTCTTTCCCTGGTTTGAAATGGGGTACATATTTCCCTTCCAACTCAACCACGACTCCAGTTTTAGGATTACGTGCCTTTCTTGCTTCCCTATAATGCAATGCAAAGCTTCCAAATCCTCTGATTTCGATTCGTTTACCCTGTGCAAGTGAGTCCGTCATATGGTCCAAGATTGTTTTTATTCCCAACTCTATATCTCTAAAGGAAAGTTGATTTTGCCTTGATGAAATCGCCGATATTAGTTCGCTCTTTGTCATATTTTACCTTAATTATCTATCACTTATTAATTTAAGATGTTAAAAACACCTAATTCTGGGCATTGAGTCACATGAAAGCAAGTTTCCATATTTAAAAAAAAGGCTCGCATATGCGAGCCCACTTATGATTTTTAAGTACTTAACTATCCATCTTCGCTTTTATTAGATCTCCTATAGTACCTGGAGAGTTAATTTCCTCCTGATCACGCGCAACCTGAATTGCCTCTTGTTCATCATCCCTATTCTTTGCTTTAACTGATAATGCCAATACTCGACTCTTCTTATCAACTGAAATGATCTTAGACTCAATTTTTTCAGCAATCTTAAATGCTGTTTTCATATCCATTCCCGCCTCTAGAGCAAGTTCATTCGCTTTAAGCACTCCATTCACATCCCCAGCCAACTTCACCGTAAGTGACTTTGAAGAGATATCAACAATTTCTCCCACAACAATCGACCCTACTTCATTAAGTTCTGTGTAGTTCATAAATGGATCTTCATCAAGTTGTTTAATCCCGAGAGATATTCGCTCCCGCTCAGAATCTATAGAAAGAATAAGTGTTTCTATTTCATCTCCTCTGTTATAACTTCTAACAGCTTCCTCACCAATCTCATTCCAACTTATATCTGACAAATGAACTAATCCATCTATCTCGCCCTCTAGGCCAATAAATATCCCAAAATCAGTAATGGATTTTATAGTCCCGGAAATTTTTTCGCCCTTAGCGTACTTAGTACCAAAGGCATCCCAAGGGTTTTGTTGGCATTGTTTAATTCCCAAAGATATTCTGCGGCGCTCCTGGTCAATTTCTAAAACCATTACTTCAACTTCGTCCCCAAGCTGAACAACTTTTGAGGGGTGTACATTTTTATTAGTCCAATCCATTTCTGAAACATGAACCAGTCCCTCTACACCTTCTTCAAGCTCCGCAAAACATCCATAATCAGTTAAATTAGTAACTTTAGCCGTTACCCTACTATCCTGTGGATAACGATTCGTGATTTTCACCCAAGGATCGTCTCCCAGCTGCTTTAACCCCAGAGAAACGCGATTACGTTCACGATCAAATTTCAAAATCTTAACATCAATTTCATGCCCTACTTCAACTATTTCTGAAGGATGCTTAATTCTTTTCCACGACATATCAGTAATATGCAATAAACCATCCACTCCACCAAGATCCACAAAAGCACCATAGTCAGTAAGATTTTTCACTACTCCCTTAACAGACATTCCTTCTTGCAAGCTCTCTAACAACGCGTCTCGTTCAACGCTATTTGCTGCTTCCATAACAGCTTTACGAGAAACCACTATATTGTTACGCTTTTGATCTAATTTTATTACCTTAAATTCAAGTTCTTTACCCTCAAGGTGCGCCGTCTCTCTAATTGGCCTTACGTCAATAAGTGAACCAGGCAGGAACGCTCTTATGGACGCAATGTCTACAGTAAATCCACCTTTTACCTTACCATTAATCACACCAATTACTGAGGTGTCTTCTAATTGCGAA
>JAQWLX010000038.1 GCA_029247075.1 Halieaceae bacterium
TGCAGGGACTTAAATGTTATGGCGTTGTGATCACTGCCGTCTCGTTCAGGTTCATTTTTAAGTCGAAGATTTGGGAATCGCTTAAATAATTCGGACAAGGTTAGGAACAGTTGTCTCTTAGCTAATGCTGCTCCTATGCAGTATCTGGGACCATATCCAAACAAGACATCTGGATCAAATTTTCTTTCTACATCAAATTGTTCTGGCTCTTCATAACAGGTTGGGTCGTAGTCCTTGAGATGTGGCATCATGAGAATCATCTGGCCTTTTCTTACTGTTTTTCCAAGAACCTCCATGTTATCGGGGGCATAGCGAGCGAAACCCATTTTTGAAGATAATCCCCATCGGCTTATTTCATTAAAAGCATTGGCAAAAGTTTCTGCAGAAGCTAGGGCTTTTGAAATTTGGTTTGGATTCTTTAATAGAGAATAGACTGACCACTGTTGTGCGACTAATGTCGTGTCAGCACCAGCACCAATTAGCGCTAATACCAGCGTTACGATATCCCATTCATCGAACTCATCATTATTAGATTCTATTGCAAGTAGAGTGCTCAAAAAATCATCCTGTTCAGGCTGTTCGCGTCTCTCGGAAATAACGTCTCTAATTATATCGATGGCTCTATTACTGTTCGCTCGCGCGACTTCTCTGCGCTCGTCCGATATCGTGGGATTCCAAGTTTCGGTGAACGTGAGAATGACTTTCCGGATTGCTGGCCAGTATTTTTCCGGAATACCAACCATTCGAGTTATGGAGATAAATGGTATGTGCTGGGCGATTGCGTCAATGTAATCAAATTCCTGAGGTTGGCCAAGATCGTCAAACAAAGCTTTGATATCAGGTTCAATTTTTGATTGTATTTTGTCGACTACATTTCGAGAAAAGGCTGGAGCAGTAACGCGTCTAATTAGTCTATGATGGTCATGATCAGACAGAAGGCTGTGCCCGATCATAGCTTTTTCAAAGTTGCTCCATTGATCTTCTGGTGGTCTTTGCGGGGCAAATTCCCAGTCGTAAAAATCGGAAGAGAGGTATTCTTCTTTCCAGCACTGCATGATGTCATCCATTTGGGTCATGATCCAAGCCTGCCATGGTTCATACCAAACCAAAGCGCCCCGACCTAATAAAGCTAGACAGCCCGGAACTGGATCAGTTGCATATGTGTCGCTATGCGGGTTGAATATTGTCTCGATGGGTGGTAATTCGGATTGATTCATAATTGCTCAAACATAATGACTTCTTGATTCAGATGGGTAAGTTTATCAAAGTACGCCAATTATGTTTATCATAGTTGACGAGCCTTGCTATTAAGGACCATCCCAATTATTTGCAACGACTTCAAATAGTAACTTAGAGAATCATTATGTTAACAGTTTTAGACGATTATCCAATTCATCAGACCCCTGAACCCTTGGCGCATGTATCTACAAGCGATCATAATTTTTATGATCGGTATTGGTATAACGCACATGATCGAGGTGGACTATTTTATTTTGGTGTCGGGGCATGTCGATATGCCAATCTCGGGATCTTCGATTGTAGTCTTAGTATTGCAATTGATGGAGAACAGCACGCATTTCATGGTTCTAGAAGGGCGCCAAAAGAAGCAGGCGACCTTAGCTGTGGACCGTTCCGCATCGATATACTTGAGCCGATGGGTCGTCACAGAGTGACTTTGCAAGAAAATGAGACAGGCATAAGTTGTGATTTAACCTTTACTCCCACCACAGTTTGCGTAGAAGAAGGCAGGCAGACGTTGCGTAATGAGCGGCATGTGGTAATGGATGCGACCCGGCTAGATCAGTTTGGCAAATGGCAGGGCTGGATCCGTTTCAATGGACGCGAGCTGTTGGTAGAGTCTGAATCGACGTTTGGTCTTAAAGATCGCTCATGGGGTGTGCGGCCAGTAGGGAATCGTTTCTTGGGAGGAGCTCCACTGTCTGATTTTCAGGCAATACATTTTAATTGGTTGCCAATACATTGGGAGAATCGCTGCAGCCTTGCTGGATGGTTTGAGGATGATCAGGGAAACCAGTGGCATACCGATCAAGCATTTTTACCGAAGCATGACGATCCTAAAGATGCATCACGCGCGAGCGACCCAGATCTGCGGATGCTTAGTGGTAGCGTGGATCATGAATTGACAATGATAGCTGGTACACGAAGAGCTTCTTCTGGCGTAGTTACCATGAATGATGCTTCAGGTGAATCTTTAACTATTCATGTTAAACCGGTCTTAGTACATCGAATGAAGGGGCTTGGTTATCAACATCCTGAGTGGGGGCATGGACGCTGGCAAGGTGAATTGAAAATCGAAGGCGAGTCTTGGAGGGAAGCAGATTTAGATCCATTAGCCTTGGAGAACCTTCATGTACAACAAATTGTTGTGGCGACGTCTGGCGATGAAATTGGTCACGGGGTGCTTGAACAGCTTCACATAGGTCCTTCCAGCAGTTACGGATTTTCCGACTGGTTTGATGGTGCTAGTTGAGATGGGTTGTTTTTGGGGTGAGGCAGACTAGATTTGTTTACTAGGGAATAAAATCAATTATGAAGCGTAGAGTACTTTTTTTGGTCTTTTCTGGCCTTGTGATCTTCTTCGGTTATGTTTGGCACATTGGAGCGTGGAATCTTATTTTTCCTAAAAATAGTCATGATTCAATCGAGCCAGAATTACCAAAATTTCTGAACCAACCCAGCGTGTTGGTATTTAGCAAAACTAACCAATTCAGGCATAAAGACAGCATCAAATCAGGCCAAGCCTACTTTTCTGCGCTTACATCAAACAAAGGGCTGGGAGTTTTTTTGACAGAAAATGGTGCTTCTTTCAATCCTGGAACGTTAGGGAATTTCGATGTTGTGGTCTTTTTAAATGTAACCGGCGATGTTTTAAATGCATCTCAAAGAAAAGCGTTTCAGCAATGGTTGGTTGATGGAGGTGGCTGGCTGGGGATTCATGCAGCAGGTGATGGCTCCCATGTTGGTTGGGATTGGTACATGAAAAATCTGGTTGGAGCTACCTTTACCGCGCATACAATGGGCCCTCAATTCCAGGAAGCGACCATCTTAAGTGAAGCCCCCGATCATCCGGTGATGTTTGGTTTACCTAAGAAGTGGCAGCATCTGGAGGAATGGTATTCCTGGAATATAAGTCCGAGGCAAAATGGATTTCTAGTTTTTGCGGGCATTGATGAAAAAAGCTACTCCCCTGAAGAGAGAGTTTTTTTCGGTGACAGGGATCTGCGAATGGGAGATCATCCAGCTGTTTGGGGCCGCTGCCTTAAGAAAGGAAGATCGGTCTATGTCGCTATGGGTCATAAGGCAGAAGCATTTGAATCCCAATATATTGCAGAACTTCTATCAAATGCCATCGATTGGTTGATATCAGAAAAAGCGGTTTCTTCAGATTGCAGCCCACATGTGAGCACAAAGGATAAATAAGAAATGAGCAAATCTGAAGCACTAGTTCGCGTTGTTGTTGCATACATAGTCGCATTGTTAAGCGCCATAATAATGGTGTCGTTCTTAGATTTGGGACCTCTACTAATGGCTATTGTGATGGACGTCATTGGAACCTTAGTTATTTTTGGATTTGGACGGTACTATGGCAACTCAAGTTTCTACGATCCTTATTGGTCAGTTGTGCCGCCGGCGATGACCTTATTTTGGATGTCGGTTGGCAGCTCTGGAGAGATGGCTCTAAGAGAACTGGCTGTTCTAGGGGTGATATTTTACTGGGCTACAAGATTAACTTTGAATTGGGCTTATTACTGGGAAGGCATGAACCATGAAGACTGGCGTTATGAAATGCTTCGTAATAGGGCGCCTAAGATCGCAGTTTTGACTGACTTAGTGGCGATTCACTTAATACCGACTATGATTGTTTTTATGGGCATGTTGCCTGTCTTCGCGGTATTTATAATGGGTTCGTCACCGTTTTCTTGGATTGACATTCTCGCAGTGCTTGTTGGAGTTGGCGCTGTATCTCTGCAGATGATTTCGGACTTTCAGTTACGAGCGATCGCAGCAAATAAAGATTCAAATGAAAGTTTGGCGAAGGGTCTTTGGGCTTGGTCAAGACACCCAAATTATTTTGGTGAGCTCGGTTTCTGGCTTAGCCTGCTCCTGTTTGGTATCTCTGCACATCCTTCAGGCTGGATTTGGCAGATTCTTGGAGTGATTGGAATGACCTTGATGTTTTTATTTGCGAGCATTCCTATGATGGAAAAGAGAAGCTTAGAACGCAGAGAAGGGTATCAGGACGTCATCGATAACGTTTCTATGCTGATTCCTTTGCCCCCAAAACGTAATTCTTAGAAATATTGTTTTCAATCGACTTCAGTCGATGCCTAGGTGCATGATTATATTTCTATTGGCTTCTGAATATCGGTGTTCCCATAGATAAATGCCTTGCCATGTCCCAAGCAAAAGTCTTCCCGATGCAAATGGAATGCTAATTTGTGTAGCAGTGAGCATGGTTTTGATATGGGCAGGCATATCGTCAGGTCCTTCTAGAGTGTGGGTGTAGATAGAGTCATCTTCAGGGACAAGTCGATTAAGCCAGTTTTCTAGATCTCTACGCGCACTATCGTCATAGTTTTCTTGTATCAAAAGACTTGCAGACGTGTGCTGAATGAACAAAGTGCATAGGCCGTCAGAAGGTGAGAGCTTGGAGATCTCTGTCGCAATCTTTTCTGTGATGGAGTGGAGACCCTGGTGGGGTGTTTTAACTTTAATGTTTAGTAGCATGTGGATCCTATTTTTCTTGACGCTAACAGACAAACCGCTCTAACGTAAAGAGATATGCTTTTAATTAACTGATATTGGAGAGAGTGCGTGGCAAACGAAGCACAGAAAGAATACTGGAACGGAGAGGTTGGAGCGCGCTGGGCGGAGCGGGATGATTTTATGGCGAGGCTCTTAGAGCCAGCGGCGTTTGCTTTGTTAGAGAAAATAGCTCCAGAAAGTGGGATTGATGCGATCGATATTGGTTGCGGTGGTGGTAGTCAGACAATAACCTTTGCTGAAAAAATTGGAGTAGGCGGGTCGGTGTTGGGTGTAGACATTTCAGACCCTCTATTGGACTGCGCCAGGGAGAGATTGATTCGCCAAGGCTCAGTGAGGGCGAATGTGGAATTTTTAAAGGCGGATGCGTCCACTCATGGGTTTGTTGCAGAGAGTGCTGATCTGCTGTTTTCCAGATTTGGTGTGATGTTTTTTGATGATCCTTTTGCTGCTTTTGCTAATTTACGACAAGCACTGCGACCGAATGGTAACTTGGGGTTTTGTTGTTGGCGTGAAAAGAGCGAAAATGATTGGATTAAGCTCCCTTATCAGGCAATGCGGCCTTGCCTTCCGGAGCAGCCCGAGGAAGATCCTCTTGCTCCCGGGCCGTTCGCTTTCGCAAGGGATGAGTATGTGTTTGAGATACTGGGGCAAGCAGGTTTTTCAGGCATCCAAATCATCCCATGTGACGTTTCCTTGTCTTTCGGTCCTTCCAAAAACATTCAGGCTGCAGTAAAAGAACTGACCATGACTGGTCCTATAGCGAAGTTGATGGCGGATCTGTCAGATGATGTTCGCGCCATGGCTTTTGACTCCGTAGTTTCGGATCTTGAGCCCCATTACCAGGATGGTACGGTCACCCTTTCCGGAGCTCTTTGGTTGGTAATGGCAAAAAAATAGCTCCTCTTAGCTGTTCTGTTTGAACACAAAGCCCCGTAAAATATCAACCTATAGCTGCTAATGGATTCATATTGAATGAATAGAGTCGAGGAAGCGAGTACAAATTTAGCATGGCCCACCGTTATTTTAGGGACCGTGTTGACTGGTGTTTATCTCTGGGTGCCATTTCTTGTGCACGGTGCTGTTATTACTTTTGGTCAGGGTTTGTTTGTCATGACGCTAATGACCTACGCGTCTTATAGCGTGCTTCATGATGCCGTTCATGGTGCGATCAGTGGTGATCGGGCAGGATATAGATGGATTAATGAATCTCTTGGCTACGCAGCCGGATGGATCATGGGTGTCCCGTTAACCGCGCACCGGCATGCACACCTGGCCCATCATCGTAATACGAATGTTGATGGCCAGGACCCTGACCTTTCCTATGCGAAGGCAGAAAATTTTTGGCGAGAGCTGCTTCAATTTTGGAGCGGGGCCACTGCTCTTCAGTACAAGTTTTATTTAAAAAACCGATGGAGTTTAAAGAAAGGCAATCAAAACAGATATTTATGCTTAGAGATTTTTGTACAAGTGGGAGCGAAACTTCTGGTGATGTGGCAGGTCGGATGGTGGCTTGGATTAGCACTCTTTATCATCAGCTCCTTCATCGCAGTCACTATTCTTGTTTATTTGTTCGCTTATATCGTTCATCGGCCCCATGATCAGTCGGGCCCTTATAAAGATACTTCTACGATTTTGATTAAAGGGCCATTCGGACGAATTCTGACGGTGTTATGGGGATATCAAAATTACCACTCTGTGCACCATTTGTATCCGAGAGTCCCTTTTTATCGATATCCCGAAGTTTTTGAAGAGATTAGGGACGAAATGACTTTAAGAGGAGCTCCGATCTTTCATTTGACCGGTACTGGATTATCTAATTTGAAGATTTCGTAGTCGTTTTCATTAGTTTAGCTTAGGTCTGCATGAGCCAAGATAGCCAGGAAATCTATCATAGGAGTAATGGATGGATCTAGACTCTATCGCTGAAGATCAGGATTTTATTGAGGAGGCTCTGAAGTCAGCGAACATTCCAGCGCTTATCATGTCTATTGTTCACATGACGGGTGACACCCGAATCCTGAATGGTGATATCAAACCGCGATTTGTCGATCCTGTTTCTGCCGGATCAGAAGCATCAATTGATGAGGACATGGGCGAAGACGGCTTTACGTTAAAGGAGATGGAAATCGTTCGTCGTTGGGCGCTTGACGCCATTAATCAGTACCGCACTGCTAAGGAATCTCTGCCAGAACTTGCTAAGAAAGACATTGAAAGCATGTTGAGTTATATGTGCGGGCAAAAACTCAGCGAGGAATACAGAAGCTTTATAGAAGAAGAGATTGGGCTCGACGGAATTGATCGACGTGGCATCAATCTCGAAACTCCTGAATTGCTCTCGCGAGCGAGTTCCTTTTCCGTAATAATAATCGGTGCTGGAATGGGTGGAATCTTGGCGTCGATTCGCCTCCAGGAAGCGGGTATCGCCCATACTGTTATAGAGAAAAATACCGGTGTCGGAGGTACCTGGCATGAAAATCGGTATCCAGGTTGTCGTGTAGATGTTCCTGGCCACAGCTATAGTTACTCTTTTGAACCAAACTATGACTGGAAGCATCATTATCCTGTTTCTGAAGATATACGAACTTACTATGAGCGGTGCGCAAAAAAATATAGGGTAGACGAGTTTGTTCGTCTAAATACCGAGGTCGTAAAAGCGGTTTTTGACGAAGAAGAATTGCTCTGGAGGGTTCACACTGTTGGTAAGAATGGGGTTGAAGAAATTTTGTCGACCAATGCTCTGATTAGTGCGGTAGGGCAATTAAATCGACCAAGATTTCCTGATATAGATGGGCTAGATGATTTTCAAGGAGAGCTAGTTCATTCTGCAATGTGGCCGAGCGATCTCGAGTGTTCTGGAAAGCGAGTGGCTGTTATCGGATCTGGAGCCAGTGCTTTCCAGATTGTTCCAGAGATGGCTAAAGTCGCCAAGCATCTAACAGTATTTCAGCGATCACCTGTTTGGATGTTCCCTAATCCGGTTTATCATCTTGAAGTTGCTGAGGGGCACAAGTGGGCACTCAGAAAAATACCTTTTTATTCCAAGTGGTATCGTTTCGGACTTTTTTATTCTGCAGTCGAAGGGGTGTATGAGCAGACACTAGCAGACCCCAATTGGAATAGTCCTTTATCAGTTAGTGCGTCAAACGATGTCATGCGTGAGAATTTGACGATGTGGATTGAATCTCAAGTAAATGACCAGGCATTGCTAGAGAAAGTTCTGCCAAAGTATCCTCCTTTCGGTAAGCGCATCCTTCAAGATAATGGGACCTATTTGTCATCATTACAGAAGGATAATGTAGAGCTTGTTGCAAAGGAGGTGAATAAACTCGTCCGAAATGGAGTTGTGTGTGGTGAGGAAAATGTTCATGAGGCCGATATTGTTATCTGTGCAACTGGATTTTTTGCTGAGCGATTCCTGTATCCGATTAATATCGTTGGTCGAGGAGGTGTGACACTGTCAGACCAATGGGGCGTTGATGAGGGAAGGGCATACCTAGGGATCACTGTGCCCAACTTCCCTAATCTTTTTTGCGTTTATGGGCCAAATACAAACCTAGTAGTAGCTGGCAGCATTGCTCACAATGCAGAGTCTCAGGTGAACTATATTATGAGAAGTGTCAAATTATTGTTGGAACGTAATCAGGCGGCGATGGATTGTCGGAAAGAAGTTTATGACAAATATAACGCTGAAGTAGATGCCATTAATGAAAGAACCGCTTGGGGATCTCCTTCGGTCAACAACTGGTATAAAAATAGCTCGGGAAGAGTGACTTCATGTCTTCCTTTTAGAATTATTGATTACTGGAAGATGACAAAAAAGCCCGATCCTGAGGATTACCTGTTCATCGACCATAATTAGTAAGATGTTCTATATAACATGTACATCAGACGATAGAATCATGCTTATACATGATTTACTGATTACCTAGCACGGCGGGGTCTTGAAATAGTGAGCTCTAGAATTAAATTCAATCGACATCTCTTACATCCGTGGGCAGATTTACCGAGCCTGGGGGAGGATGAAGGGACGCCTCTAATCACTCGTGGTGAAGGTGTGTACGTTTACGATGACCAAGGACGCAAGTTTCTTGATGGGCCTGGTGGCATGTGGTGCATGCAGGTCGGTTATGGTCGTAAGGAGATTGCCGATGCAATCTCGACCCAGGCCTTAGATCTTTCTTATGCCTCAGCTTTTTCGGTCATGCATCCCAAAGAGATTGAGCTTGCCACCCGGATAGCAGAAGTCACCCCTGGTGATCTGAACCGAATATTTTTTACTACAGGAGGATCGACGGCCGTTGATTCAGCGTTGAGGCTCTGCCAGCTTGCAAACAACATCAAGGGTCAGCAAAATCGCAAGCATATTTTGTGCCGCGAGCAAGGTTACCATGGCAGCACATTTCTAGCCGCATCGGTAACAGGAAAAGAGCGTGACAAGTCCCTGATGGACACTGAGAAAGATCTCGTTCATTTTTTGACGTCGCCTCTATTGTCAGCAGACCCTCTAAAACGATCAGAGCAAGACTTCTGTGATTTTCTAATGGAAGAATTAGACCAAGCGATACTTGAGATAGGTCCTGAGAACATAATGTGCTTTATAGCCGAGCCAGTATTGGGGTCTGGCGGAGTTGTAGTGCCCCCAAAGGATTACAATCGACGGACTTGGGAGCTGGTGAAAGGCTATGGCATTATCTATATAGCAGATGAAGTGGTGACCGGTTTTGGTCGCTTAGGTCATTGGTTTGCCTCTAAAGAAGTCTTTGGTATCCAACCCGACATCATAATTTGCGCCAAGGGACTTACCTCAGGCTACTCCCCAATGGGTGCTGCTATCTTTTCAGAGAGACTGATGGACGATGTTACTGGCCCAAAAGGAAGAGGTGCGACATTCTCCAATGGCTACACCTATTCAGGCCACCCGGTCAGTGCAGCTGCCGGGTTGGCAAGCATGCAGATCATCGAACGCGAGAATATTTTAGATCACGTGCGCAGTGTAACTCCGCTCTTTCAAGAAAGATTACGCGACCTTTCCAGTTTACCGCTAGTGGTGGATGCGCGTGGAATGGGTCTCATGGGATGTGTGCAATGTTCTTACGAAAGGGATAAAAACAGTTCTCTTGAGAACGATTACGAGCTTGGCGCGTTAATTGATGCCGAATGTCAGAAAAATGGCCTTGTCCTACGTCCAATTATTAACATGTGCGTCATGTCACCACCTCTCGTTATTTCCGACGGCCAAATCAATCAAATGTTTGATATTCTAGGACGTGCTATCAAGACAGTCGCTACTTCTAAAGCTTTGTAATTCTTTGGAAACTATATTGCGTCTTAAAATCTTTGCATAGTTCTACATGGACCATTAACCACCGACTAACCGATTCAGCAGAACAACTTCGCTTGTCTCATTTATTGGCGTGGCCCAAGTGTCATTATAGATACGCCCATCAATAGCCACAGACACACCACGTGAAATTTGTGGCTTCAGGGCCGGATATGCTTCAGCCAATCCTTCAAGTAATTCCCGCAAGTTTGTGGCAGTAATCTCAATCTCCCGTTTTCCATCGACAAGTTCTGCTAAAGACCCCCAAAGTCGTACTGTAACCATTTACATTTTTTTCAAGGCGGCTAACACCTTTGGCGGCGACATCGGTAAACTTGTCATTCGCACGCCCGCGGCGCGGGAGACCGAATTAGCAACAGCAGCAAGTGGTGGTACAATACCCGTCTCACCAACTCCACGTACACCGTATGGATGTCCCGGGTTTGGAATTTCTAAAATCGCAGTATCAATCATCGGCAAGTCCGATGCGACCGGAATACGGTAGTCAAGGAACCCTGCATTTTGGAGAGTTCCATCCTTGCCATAGATGTATTCTTCATTAAGTGCCCAGCCTATACCTTGCACAGCACCACCCTGCAATTGACCTTCAACAAAGGACGGATGCACGGCTTTTCCAGCATCCTGAAACACAGTGTAACGAATGATTTTAACAGCACCCGTCTCCGGATCTACTTCTGTATCCGCAATATGGGTCCCAAAGCTGACGCCAGCACCTTCAGCGTTAACCTCAAAGTGGCCGGATATAGGACCGCCGGTATTAGACGCAATAGCAGCAATTTCAGCAAGCGACATTGGAGGATGTTTACCCGCATTCGGTCCTGCAGGTTGCGCAGCTCCATCAACCCATTCCACAGCCTCCGGTTCGATACCCCAAGTCATTGCGGCCCGCTCTACCATAATCTGAATGGCATGACGCGCTGCTTTTATTGTTGCAAGGCCTACAGCAAAGGTAACCCGAGAACCGTCGGTGACTTCATTTTGACCGAGTGCAGCGGTATCAGCAATAATCGTGCGTATACGCTCCATTGGAATTCCCAGTTCCTCAGCCGCCATCATCGACATTGCAGCACGCGAACCGCCTATGTCAGGGTTGCCCTCGGATAAAGATACCGTTCCATCCGGATTGACCATTAGGGACACACAAGTATCACCGCCAAAATTGAACCAAAAACCACAAGCCACGCCGCGCCCTTGATTTTCGCCCAAGGGCGCAGACCAATGCGGATGCGACTTTGCAGCTTTCAACGTCGCCTCAAGTCCGATCGCGGGATAAGTAGGGCCATAAGCTGATTTAGTGCCTTTACGAGCCGCATTCTTCAAGCGTACCTCAATAGGATCAAGACCTAATTTATGTGCAAGCTCATCAAT
>JAQWLX010000059.1 GCA_029247075.1 Halieaceae bacterium
GGTTGGTTTCAGACTGAGATATTTTGTTTAACGAAGGTTATTTCCTATGCCACCGTGTTTAGTTAAAAGTGGGGGTACTTCTGGGGGTATCTCAGATAAAAAAAGTAACAAATATTAAGGTAATTAAGGGGCTGTAGGCGACTTTCAAATCCTGCCGTCCCGACCAACTTTAAATCCGATACCGTCCAAGTAAGTCCATTAAAGCCCCGTTCTCAGCTATTTGTCTGCAAAAATTTTCACAAGCTATTTCCAATTAGTAGTCTGTTCGAATTTCAACAATTGGTTTTTTATTGGTTCAATAATATATAAAAGTTATAAGATATAGGCGTAATCTCGCTAAATATTAAGGTAGAAAAACTAGAGGAGACTTATGAAAAGCCCTGACATAACTCGATCGAAAATGATCCCGGAACATGTCCCAAAACACCTCTTAGCAGCGATCGACTGGTATGGAATGACAGAACTGGGTAGCGATCCATTCGTAGAACTAGCAAAGCTGCACGACGGCGAACCCATCATCTTTGTTGGGTCTAATGTCCGCAATTCCCACGGTAGCTGGCTAATAACCCGAGAAGCCGATATCCGTACCATTGTGATGGACACAGATCATTTCACTAGCGAAAATATTTCTGGCTTTGACCAAGTAATTGAGGGATTTAACAATAAGCTGATCCCCACCGAGATCGATCCGCCTGACCACGCCGCTTACCGTACATTTATGGCACCTTATTTTTCTCCCTCTAGGATCAACGGACTTGATCAAATAATGCGTGACAGAGTAAGAGATATCATTGCTCAAGTCGGACTCAAAGGTAAATGCGAATTCATGTCCGAGGCGACTTACTATATGGCAATTGCTCCGTGGTGCGAGATTATGGGTATGCGGTACGACGAGGCTGATCAATGGATACGCTTCCCAGTGCAGATCCTCCAATATACTAGTGATCGACCAAAGTTGATGGCCGAGATGATCGAATCGGCAAAGTCGCTCTATCTTGAACGAAAAGATACTAATATGGCAGGACTTATCGCTCATTTCATCAATACGCCAAGTGGTGGACAAATCCCCTCCGAAGCCAGCGCAATCGGTTTTATCATCTTCATGCTAATCGCCGGCGTGGACACTGTTGGAGGCACACTTGGTTTTGCGATGAAGCGGCTTGCTGAGGATCAAAAACTCCGCGCGCATCTGACAAAGGGAAAAGATGACGTCTCTATCTTCGTGGAGGAAGTTTTGCGTCGGCACGCGGTAGTCTCGACTAATCGATATGTTAAGAAGGATGTCAGTATCGCCGGCGTCCAAATGCGTTGTGGCGATAATATTATTCTGCCAATGTCACTCGCGAACAGCGATCCAAAGGCGTTCGAGCGTCCCTTAGAACTCGATCTTGCTAGAAAACGTGGCCGCATCATGACTTTCGGTGCAGGCATTCACACGTGTATCGGTTCTCGTTTGGCTCGGGCAGTCATCGGCATCGCAGTAGAGGAATGGCTAGCGGCCATCCCTAATTTTCGAATTGATTCCGAGAAGCCTTTGATAGCTCGGGTAGGGGATGTAATAGCTCTCACATCATTGCCCTTGCAGTACGAACCAATATAGCTCCATCATCTCAGACAGAACGCATCTCTCCAACAATTCGATCAAGTGCTTGTGCCTGCCTGAGGTGGGAGGCGGTCTTGTCGGCAAGTTGTTAACGCCCACCCTGCTGCAACACTGGAATGGTGATTCACTCTTTATCGGGGTTTGCGGTGTTGGACAAGCAAGCATAAGCGAATGCCATGATGATGATTCAGACGTGATGTCTGTTGTTTGTAGCCTGCCACCGGGAGCTACGATCTCTGGTATTGAGATTAATAACCTATTCTGATCTAAATTACTTCTATAGAGACTAAAGCTATCTACTAACACACCACTAGGAAGCCAGTTTTATTCCTTTGAAATTCTTTTGACAAAGGGCTTTGACGAGCGCGGAATTTTATAGTTCTATTACTAAATCCTGCCCATCCCAATTTTCTGATGCTTTACGAACATCACTGTAAAGTGCTTTCAAGCTGTCATTGACAATGTAGATTTCTAATGCATGCCCAAGCATTGCAATCGTATCTAGATAAGTTGCGCCGCGTTTTTCTTTAGTCAAGAAGCTGGTTACTGAATGGAATCCCAAACTATGGTAGTGGGCGATTTGCCTCTCGTGGTCGCCAAAATCTATAGCCACATGATGGAAGCCCTCTTCTCCAGCACTGTACATCTCTCGAAATATCGATGGCGCTTTATTATGTTGAGTTACCAGCTCTATCATGAGCTCACCAGCTTGCACGTAGGCTGCAGATATCTCCAATTCTGAGGGTAAACCTCGATACATAATGTTTTCAAGTTCAATATGACGTCTCACAAAAAATGGGCCAATCCCCCATAATCTATGCCATCGCTCGACCGCTTGATCGATTTGAGTAACATAATAAGCGTTTTGAATAATTCGCTCTTTAATCAGCATGGCACTTACTCTACTAGTAACTAGTAGCTATTCACATAAATTTTTATGAAGACGAGCAAGACCTTCTGAACTTGCTCGTCTTCATACAGAGATGGCATTAGATACTCTCGTAGATATCGCTTCTTATGGTAAGAATTAGAAGGCACGAATTCCAGCAGCAACGGCTATTATCAATCAAGCAATCTCACCTATGAAGGTATTGAAATTGGATAGGAATTTAATTATCTTCAGGGAGGACGCTATTGAGTATTAAGCAAAGGGTAACGAAATGGCTTATTCAGAATATAAGGTGTTACATATACAAGAAGGTGGTTGCGGAACGATCTTGCTTGGTTCTTCAGGGATTCCAATAAAAAAGCTTGAGGCGGAACTAAATAAGGAAGCCGCAAACGGGTGGCAACATGTATTTCAAACAATCGAAAACAAAAGATTCCTCTTATTTTGGTCAAGAGAGTCAGTCATAGTTACTTTGGGCAAGTGAATTCTTTTTTATCTAGAATAGCTTGTAAGATAATAACTTATTACCAGAGTAAAGGTGGGAGCTCCAACCTCTTTAACACTGACTGCAATTTCCAGCCTACTTGCTCCGAATATGCAAAACAAGCAATACAAGCCATAGGATTGTTTGCGGCGATACCGCATATTGCTGATAGACTAAAACGATGTAATGAGCCAGATAAAGTTGAACAAGAGGGCGATCCTTTCGTTGTTAACTGTAATGTTTGAGGCTTTCGTGCTTAAATCTGAAACAGTAGAGGCGCAAGAAGAGAAGCTTCGTGAATCAATTAGGGAGCTTAATGAGGTCGAGAGAATTTTTTTTTTCAATCTCTTCAGCAAACAGGTAAAAGATCCAGACACCTACGCGGCGCTGAACTTTTTTATTATTACTGGCTTGCATCATTTTTATTTAAAAAGATATATTCGCGGTTCGATCAATCTCACTTTGTTTTTTATAGCGATCGTAGGATCATTCATTGGCTTTCTTAAGTTAGGGCAAGGGCTATCAATAATCGTGCTGATTGTACTAGTCGAAATACCAAATCTATTTCGGTCTCAAATAGTAGTCAAAGATTATAATAATCGTCTGACTGAGAAGATCCTTTCGAAAGCATAGCCACTATAAATGAAACCGAAGAAAGAGCCGGCAGATGGATATTAACTGGATAAGAAGGATCGTTGGCAGGGCCGGTGTCTCCTGCTGGATCATTAGCATAATTATCTTCTCAAGCTCACTTTTCAAAGATCCTTCGGATTTGTTTAGTGCTTTTATGTTCGCCGTTTTTTTTGCGTTTCCGGCCTATGTGCTTATTGGTTTTCCGTGGGCTATGGATAAAGAGGAGTAGGATCGCACGTTAGAACGTAACTGATTTCAGGTTCGAGACCGAGACTTGAACTCACGCGCATCACGCCAAATAACACTCTTATCAAACGGATTCGTGATACGAACTCGACCAACAAATTGACTATCTTCGTCTCGTCGACCTTCAATCTTCCAACCATTAGGGTGAAGCTGAACTGTCCACCCGATTGGAGCTCAATTTTTGAGTCTACTTAACGTGGCAGTTCCGTTTGACCAGATTATCAGGATTTTTCCGTGTGGCTCGCCTTCTTTAAACCAGCCTTCCCATGACATGTTAAGCGACTCACTCGTTAGTACTCCTTTTCCTGTCCTGGCACCATCCTTGACGTCGCCTTCATAAATATAGTCATCACCATCCAAGGTTGTCTTCGCCACTCCATCGATTAGGAAGTCATCAAATACGCCCTCCTGGAACTCGCCATTCGGGTAATCCAACCTTCCCTTACCCTGCCTTACACCGTGATTCCACTCTCCCTCGTAAACAGTTCCGTCCTTATAAATATATTTTCCGTTCCCGTGCATCTCTTCCTCGGGAAATTCACCTTCATGTTTTGCTTCTCTGGTTGGCAGATAGGAGACTTTGTTCGTTGATTCGGGTGAATTCATAGCACCATATAATCGGGTGACATCATTTGCGAGTGTGGGTTGGCGAATCGTACACCGAGTAATCCTGTTGACCGTCAATCCAGCGCTGACCTCTTTCATGCTTACGCTCTTCGATGGTTTTTCCAAAAATATCCAGATGAACCCTATCGACGAGAGAGTTGGCTTCTTTCTTTGTGAGTAGTTTCAGGAATATTCCTGCCTGGATGAATCCGCTAAGCGTGGCTCGCTCAGTTTCAGAACCTTTGACACCGGCTGCAATGGATCTGTACATCCTGCGCAGTCGCTTTTCAGTTTCCTTCAGAAAATTCTCGGGATCACATTCCATAAATAAAGATTAACGCGTAGCACACATGGCATCAATAAAGATCGGTCGTATAGGATGATTTACTATCATTTATTGTCCCAATCAATATGTTTTATCGTCCCGTCAGGTAGTGTCGCCTTGACCCGGCCGGTCAGCTTGCCATCGACAAAGTTCCCCTCAAAATGTCCCCCGTTTTCAAAGAACTGTTTCCCGTAGCCATGTCGTTCGAACCCTTTCAATTCCCCGAGATAGTAGGAGCCATCCGGGGATATCAGTTTCACCTCACCCTCAGGTTCACCATCGACGAACTGTCCTTCGATAATAAATCCGTGATCATGGGTGAGTCTGCCGATGACGTCAGTGGGCAGAGTGTTTCTTTAAGCAGTGATGGATCGGTGATGGCTATTCGTGCCAGAAGTCGAGGCCTTGTCAGTGTATATGAATGGACAGGCTCATTGAAAAATCCATAATTACTGGTTTTTTTTACCTTCCTTATTAGCCGACATTTGTATAATCTTGTAGATATGAAGAAATTAAAGGAGAATACCAGTGGCTAAGCCCAATTATAATTTCGAGAAGCGGCAGAAAGAACTAGCCAGAAAGAAAAAGAAAGAAGAGAAGCGCTTGCGAAAGGTGAGGGTAGATGACAAACAGTCGAGGGACACTCAACCTATGTCAGAAAACGATGACAATTCGGCTCTAACCAGCGATTTATAGCAAATTAGTCGAAGTCAATGAATATTAAATAAACTAAGGAAAATGTAGTATGAGTAAAGGTACAGTAAAGTGGTTCAATGCAGATAAAGGTTTTGGTTTCATTACTCCAGAGGATGGTGGCAAGGATCTATTTGTTCATCATTCGGAAATTCAAAATAGCGGTGGATATGCAAGTCTCAATGACGGTCAGAAAGTAGAATTTGAAGTTGGTCAAGGCCAGAAAGGACCGTGTGCAAATAAAGTTGTCGCTGTTTAAGATATAAGTCATAACAAGTAGGTAAAGCGGATGCGCTATGCGTACTCGCTTACCTGCCTTAGGTGGAATGCGGTCTTGTCGGCAAAAGGAATTGCGTAGATAAACCCGGAGATTATCTCTTCTCTTCTTGGCACGTGATTTAGACTTTTCGAGTACGAAAATTCCTACCTTTTACTTTTCCATTGCTTAGAACGTCTAGTGCTTTTTTGATAGAATGTCGTTTGATCGCTACAAACGCAGATTTTTCTAAAATATTGATTTTTCCATCATCACTCGCGTCAATGCCATCCTCTCTCGTCAATGAACCTAAGATATCGCCAGGCCTGATTTTTTGTTTTTTGCCGCCTTCTATTTGCAGCGTTGCCATGCGGGGCTGTGCGGGTCTAACATCTGTTTCTAAAGAGTCAATGACGATTCGTTCGATAGGGTACCCTAGAGTTTTTTCTAGAATCTCGATCTTATATTCTTCACTCTCATGAAACAGCGAGCAGGCGAGACCACTATTTCCCGCTCTCCCCGTGCGTCCTATCCTGTGAGTATGGACTTCAGGGTTTCGGGAGAGATGGTAGTTCACTACCAAGTCGATAGAATCAATATCCAGACCTCGTGCAGCCACATCGGTAGCGATCAAAATAGAAAGGCTCCTATTGGCGAATTTTATAAGCGTCTTGTTACGATCTCTTTGCTCCATATCTCCGTGGAGAGCTTTGGAGCTGAAACCACGACTCCTTAGTTCAAGGGTTACGTCTTCGGTCAATTGCTTAGTGTTGCAAAAAACAAGAGCGCTACCAGGGTTAAATTTTTGGAAAAGACCAACAAGGCCATCCGTTCGTTTTGACTTGTCCTGGATTCGACAAAGTAGCTGTCGGATAGTATTTGTGTCGTGTTGATCTTTAGCTTCAACTCGGTGTGGGCGGGTCATAACTTTTGATGCGAGTTCCTCAATGTTTGTAGGGTAGGTTGCGCTGAACAACAGGTTTTGTCTTTTTTCTGGCAGGTATCGAATAATCTCAGTGATTGATTCTCCGAAACCCATGTCTAGCATTCTGTCTGCTTCATCTAATACAAAGAAATTTAAATATTCGCAGGACAGGTTCTTTTTCCTAAGGTGTTCCTCGACTCTGCCGGGTGTTCCAACAACAATATGGGCTCCGTGTTCAAGAGAACCTTTTTGAGGCCCAAATGCTGAACCACCGCATAAAGTTAGCACTTTGATATTGTGAATTTTTCGTCCTAGCGTTCTTATTTCTTTTGCAACCTGATCAGCAAGTTCGCGCGTAGGACATAACGTAAGGGACTGAACTCTGAACTTTTTTACGTCCAGTTTGTTTAGGAGTCCAAGGCCGAATGCTGCGGTCTTTCCTGAACCCGTCTTTGCTTGCGCTATTAGATCATCTCCTTCAATTATTTTGGGCAAGGATAGTGTTTGAATTGGTGTCAAAGTGAGAAAGCCCAGTTCTTGCAGGTTTGACTTCAGGTCTGGATGTAGTCTCAGACCATCGAATCCTATGTTGGAAGAAAAGGAGTTGTCTGAATCAATGTTTATAGAATTATGTTTTTTAGAGTTGTTATTTTTCAATTGATGGTCTCAAAGGCTTGGATTTTTGTTAGGTCAAGAATTTAACGATGGCTACGAAGTGATCATCTGACAACAACCACTTCCATCTCATTTTCTATTTTAACAGAATTAGATGAAGCGAGATCTGCTCTAGAGAGAGCTATTCTCGTTGGCAAGAGTTTGAAGAGCAACTGTAGCAGAAATTCACCCCACATTTTGAGATGGATTTATTGAAGCCAGAGCAATTTAAGCGTGCAATTTATATTGACTTCGAAAGAGGCGGTTCTCAGAAGGGATATTCACTAGGTTGCGACGCAATGGTTACCCATTTTATTTCAGTCATTTGATCAATGTAGCCCTTGGTGCTTTCTCTACCAAGGCCACTCATCTTGACGCCACCAAATGGAGCCTGCGGTTCACATTGAACCGTGGTGCCATTAATATGCACCATCCCGGCATCGATTTTGCGAGCAACCAGCATAGCCTTGTTTATGTCGTTTGTAAGCACAGCAGACGAAAGTCCGTAATCACTGTTATTTGCCAGTGAGACAGCTTCGCCAATATCAGAAAATGGTGTCACAGTAAGGACGGGACCAAAGACTTCCTCATGAAAAATCGGCATGTCTTGGTGCACGTTAATCAAAATAGTCGGCTGGTAACAGGCACCTTCATACTGACCGCCGCAAGCTATACTCGCGCCAGCTTCTTCAGCTTTCTGCACCGCGGCATGTACTGCCAACACGCTATCTTGGGAAATAAGAGGCCCTATCACCGTGTCTGCCTGGCTAGGGTCTCCCACTTTTAGTGATTGAGTTCGCTCTATGAGTTTCTCGACAAAAGCATCATGGATACTCTCATGGATAAGTATCTTTGAGCTGGCCATACACACCTGGCCCTGGTGATTAAATGCACCAAAGACGGCTGTGTCGATCGCATATTCCATATCAACATCATCCATAATGATCAAGGGATTGACACCTCCTAGCTCAAGACAAACTCTCTTGAGAGACGCGGCAGCCGATTGGGCGATTGACTTTCCAGTTCGTGATGAGCCCGTAAAAGCCACCAATTTGATGTCTTTGTGATTTACAAGAGCCCGACCCACATCATTCCCTCCGGGCAGCACGGACAACAGGCCTTCGGGTAATCCGGCTTCATCATAAGCTTCAGCAAGCAACAGGGCGCTGATAGGTGTGTACTCTGAAGGCTTTAGGATTACCGCATTACCGGTTGCCAGCGCTGACGAGACCTTCACGCTAGCGAGTACGAAGGGGAAGTTAAAAGGGGCTATCGCGGCTACCACTCCGAGTGGCTCACGGAGCGTAAGCGAGATCGCACCCGCCGATTCGGTGGGAATTGTCTCTCCACAGATTCTCCGGCAGTCTCCGGCCTTGGCTCTGAGGTCTCCGACGGAATGGAAAACGTTGTACATCCCATTGCCAAGATTACACCCGGCCTCCTTGACCAATACCGCGGCTATGTCCTCAGTCCGGCGTTCTAGGATCGAAGCCACGTTCAACAGCATAGACTCCCGCACTGAAGGTCCTTGCTCCCTCCAAATAGCTTGTGCTTTTAGGGCTAATTGAATGGCCCTATCTACATCGCTCTCTTGAGCCTGGTGTACCTGAGCAATCGTGGATCCGTCCACCGGGTTTAAGTCAAGCTGGATCTTCCTAGGAGAAGAATCTGTCCATTTGCCGCCCAAAAAAAACTGCCTTATTTGCATATCCATACTCCTGTTAACTTCGAGGTTCAGTTAGTGCCATGTTTTGGAAAAAATATGCTGGCACTTATCCGCCTTTAAAAAAAACAATCAAATACCAAGTACGCGTTATTTATAAGCTAGCGTGCACAGCCCAAGCACTACTCCCATATTCCAATTTCTTCCTTAATACTTAGCGCAAAAAAAACAGCCACCAAAGCAGCTACTGCCGCCATCGACAATACCAGGGTTGTTCCCCGCTCATTGTAGAAAATCGCGTTCGTCGCAGAGCCCAGCGTCCCAAGGGCAAACTGCGAAGTTCCAATAACAGACGCAGAAAATCCAGCTGTTGTCGGCGACTTATCCATGACGATGGCGGTTGCAACTGGCAACAGTAATCCCATACCAAAGAGGTACAGACCTACAGCAGTCCATAGGACGAATTCGCCAGGATCGCTGCCCGTCAGGTACATAATCTGAAAAATCAGAGATGTCAAAAAGAAGAAAACACCGACAGACAGTACGCGGCCGCTGCTCCCGTTTTCCAAAAGCTGTCTAGCGGCAAAAGTTGCGGCGGGATAGAACAATGCGCACAACGCAAACGTCCAACCAAAATCCGGTGCCGAGTACCCGTATTGAACGCTGAATATGGTTGAAAGCCCTGACAGCATTACGAGGTAACCAGAAAACGGGATGCAAATGAGGCCGAGAGGAATCATCACCTTGCGGTCTGCAAGAAAACGTTGGATTTGGCTATAGTAAGTTAAGAGCGTTGGCTTCTCAGTACTGGCCACTTCTCGCGTGGATGGTACGGATCTATGAACTAAAACTAGTGTCAGAAGTGCATAGGCAGATATAGCAAGTAGAGGTCCCTCGTAACCCCACCAAAACACTAATTGCCCTCCGAGTAGCGGTGCCACGCAAGGAGTTAGTGCGAGTATCATCAACATAGAGGACATAATCTTTGCGCTGTTAGTACCCCCGATGTCTCGAACGATTGCGCGTGAGGCGACAGCACAAGACGAGCCGAGTGCGCCTTGAAGGAATCTGGCAATAAGGATGATGGTCAGTGTTTTGCCCATCAGTGACAACAACCCTGCAATTATGAATCCGACTAAAGAGAGAATTACGACCTGCTTGCGAGGAAATAGGTCGCAGCTTAAGCCCATCGGGACTAAGCCAATGGCATAACCCGCCAGATACGCTGTTATAAAAAGCTGTGATACAGGCGCACTGACCGCGAAATGCTGGGCAATCTGGTCGGGTGCCGAGAGACCTACGTTGATTGCAACTGCTGGGACTGCGGCCATTAAGCCCAGTGCCACCACGGTGCTGCTATCCTTATCAGTTCTCAACTTGGAACGCTATCAATTAAAACGCATGCGAGTCTAAATACGCCAATTTATGGGGGATCCTGCCAAGCAAAAACTAATGGAGGATCCCGTCGAGCACAAAGTCCTTCTGCACATCAGAAACGATACGATGCGCGCACTCCGAAAATTCTTGGTTCTGGGCCATACGTTATCCAATAACCGTTCGTAGCCAAGAATCCCCCTGTCTTCACGTAGTTGTCCTCGATATTCGTGAGATATCCCTCAATAGATAGTTGCTCATTGGAAGCTGTCCAGAGCAGCCGGAGATCGGTCTGTGTATAGCTTGCCTCCTCATCGAGTCCGTTGGATTCATTGGAAGCGGTGACAAAATAGGAAGACTTATAGGTGGACTGGATGTAAGGGGTCAGGGTGCCGGCGTCTCCCAGATCGAAATCGTACTGCGCGACCAATGTCACTTTCCATTCGGGTGATAGCTCTCTTGTGTTTCCCGAGGCGTCGATGTTAACGGAGCCGTTCGAGAATGCTTGATATGAGTCGTATGAAGCGTCGAGATGGGCTGCTATAACTTGGAAACGCGATTGGTCCGTGGGTGCCCACGTACTTTCTAGCTCCACGCCCCAAGTTTCCGCCGTTGCGGCATTGGTCGTGATTGACGAGGGTAGGGAGTTGTCAAATGCGTAGGCCTGAAATTCGTCGATTTCATTGTAGAACACTGACAGATTAGTGCGCAGCGTTCCATCGGCAAAATCACCCTTCAAACCTGCCTCGTAGTTGACAATAGTCTCTGGTTCAAAGGTCAGATTGTAATTCAGGCTGCCATCGGTTGGTGGTCGATAGCGATTGAATCCACCTGCCTTATACCCGGTCGATACTAGGGCATATAGTTGCATTCCTTCGCGTGGAAAGTATTGAACACCTACTCGCCATGTTGGTTCATCGAAGGTCTCAGACGCGTCCACTTCGCCACGAGTATCTGCGCGTGCAGAATCCGAAGATTTATACGATCTATCGTCCTCGGTGTACCGTATACCGCCAAATATTGCGAACGATTCACTGAGATTGTAGATGGCATCTGCGTAGACCGCCCAGGACGTGGTATCCGACGTGCCGTCGCGGGTACTGAAGTCGAATCCGCCAAGCAAAAAGTTAAAGCGGAACAGCTCATCAATAGTTTCATCCAGATAGTAAAAACCCGCGATCCATTCTAAAGGGCTGTCACCGATAGATGTTAGTTGTATCTCCTGAGTAAACAGCTCCGCCTGCGTATCGAGCGAGAGATCTGCTAGTGCAAGTGTGGAGAAGTCACTGTCACCACCTGCATACTGATCGTAATCAGAATACCCCGTTACTGATTTAATTGAGAAGTTATCGAAATCGTACTGAACCGTCGCCACCACGATGGAAGAACTAATATCGCGAGTGGATTCACCATCTTGATTAATCTCCCAATCGTTATTGTTTCCGCCGTTTGCAGGTAAATCAGGCACTCCAGACAAGGCTCCGGACCAGGTGTTGATCTGCGGAGCGTCCTGATCAAAGAAATTAACGCCGGAAAACGCAGCCCCGTTTCCACTCTGATCCCAATACTCGGCTGAAAAATCAAAGGTAAATCGATCTGACGGGGTGAAGCGGGCCGCACCACGAATATAGGTCATGTCTTCGTCTAAGTAGGAGTTATCGTCATCAAATTGGTTCTCAATAAAGCCGTCGTGTTTCTCATAGAATCCGGTGAACCTAACGGCCACAGTATCTGAGAGTGGTATATTAACGAAGCCGGATACCTCTCGCCCAGAGTAGTCAAATAAATTCAAGTCGATTCCGGCCTCTACATCTTCGGTTGAAGGCTTTTTGGGAACAATGTTGATGCTGCCACCTGTGGTATTTCGTCCGAACAATGTGCCCTGCGGGCCCCGAGTGATCTCAACACGTTCTACATCAGTGATGGATGTCCAGGCCTGCTGTCCTCTGCCAAGGTAAATCCCATCAACAAAAAGGCCAACGGGGCCATCGGTGTTCGCTTCAAAGTTAGCTACGCCTTGCCCTCGTATCGACACGCGAGCTCCAAGACCGAATTGACCCCACTCCAACCCTGGAGTAATGGCATCAAGCCGTTCAATGTTGTTGGCACCGACCTGTCTGACGTCCTCATTCATAAAGGCACTGACAGCCAAGGGGACCTCCTGCAAATTCTGGTCGCGTTTCTGAGCGGTCACTACAACTTCTTCTAGTTGCGCCGCAGTCTGAGCAGACCATGCGAGCACCGCCGAGCCGATAATACATGGCTTGATGAAGTGATTTAGCAAAAATTTTCCAGGACCGGTGACCACATCACAAGGTGTTGCGCTGTGCTTCATGTTATTAGCTTTAATTCTCATTGCCGTCGCCTCCAATGTTGTATGTCACCTGATTCCAAAATCTCTAGGAGACAAGTTTTAATGGCGGGCGCTAGATCAGTCTGCGCCCAGACCATTCAAATCTGATGTCGTCATCAACTTGTAATGACGATATGTACGCAATCATCATTTAATCCCATTAATATTTTATAGTCAATAAATAACTAGTGGGATTATCGTGGGGCAACTAACACGAAAAACTTGACTTTTATTCTAGTCTTAGCTGATATAATTTTCAGATTAGTTGATAGATTTTCTTTTATTTATAACAAGTTAAATCTATCTTTAGCTGACGTGACAAAGGTTCGAAGTGTTTCGCATCGCTTCGATGTGTGTTCTACTATGCAATCCCACGGGTGGTGCCCACTAAGGTGTTTTTCAATTATCTTAGA
>JAQWLX010000077.1 GCA_029247075.1 Halieaceae bacterium
ATTGCTCCTTTCATCTCGTTGTAAACGACACCCTTAAATACTAGATTTGCGTCTGTATTATTTGATTCGTCAAATTCCAGTCTATGGCCTTCTTGGCAAAAATCTAGATGATCAAGTCTGGAGAAAAATACCGCGTCTAGATAAACCTCAAGTAGATTACCAAAATCTTTTCTATTTTGTGTGGCGAATGGATACGCAGTCCAATCGGAGCTAGTAAAAGCGTTCATAAATGTATTTAGAGATCTTCGGAGCATCATGAAAAATGGATCTCGTACCGGGAAACGCTCGCTTCCGCATAGCGCGGTATGTTCAAGTATGTGTGCTACTCCGGTAGAGTCACTAGGGACGGTTCTAAGCGCTACTAAGAAGACATTTTCAGGGTCATCTGCCTCCATATGATAATGCATCGCTCCTGTATGCAGGTGTTCAAAGTGTTCTACCTTGATATTTAGAGCATTTATGTTGCTTCTTCCTAAGGATCTAAAGGTGGGATGACATTTTTTTAACGACAGATCATTCATGATTGGAAGAGCCTCGGGAGAAAGCGCACTATTTTAACGCGTTTTTCATGTCGGTGGGGATAGCTTTCGATGTTTCTATCTTGAAACGCCAGGGCCAGCGTTTTCCAGTTATCCAAATATATCTTTCGTTGGAGTCAAGAGCTATACCATTTAATACATCAGATGTGGAGCTGGAATTGATTTCTCGCACAATTTTGTTGAGATCAAGGAAGGCGATAACTTTCCCAGACCGGGGATCAATTACAATAATTCTATTACTCAACCAAACATTGGCCCAAATATTGTTGTTGATATATTCAAGCTCATTTAAATTTTTTACCCTTCTTTTCTCATCCTTGACATGCAATATTCTTTCAATTTTTTGAGAGGTTGGATTAATAAATCTTAGCTGGTCTGTACCGTCACTATAGATTAAGTGTGTTTCATTATGAGTTATGCCCCAACCTTCTCCTGGAATTTTGAAATTCGAGAGCAAGTTGAAATTTCTTGGATCGAAAATCATTGCTCGTTTATTTCGCCAACTTAAAAGATAAAGCTGATTTTTAAAAATGGTTAATCCTTCGGCAAAAATATCAGAGTTTATTTTATGCTCTAATTCTAGTTCCCCACTTTTAACATCATACTTACGTAAACTTGATTCTCCATAACCACCAGAGCTCAAGTACAATTTCTCCTGAAATATTTCTAGGCCTTGTACAAAGTTATCCAAAGTTTGAGATTGGCGTTCCAGAATTCGGTATGTAAGTTCAGCAGGCGCAGCAGCAGTTTTTATGCTGAGAGTGAATACGAAACTCAATATCGTGTATTTCAATTTAGCTTCGTCTCTTGATAATTTCACGTATTAAGAAACGAGCTGGGGATATCGCTCTCATAAGCCGCCTTGAAACTGGAGGAGGCTCTCCTGAAATATTAGATGCCAAAATTTCTGCTGAAATAGCGCTGTAGGTGAGACCTCTTGAACCATGTCCGGTGGAGATATATAGTCCCGGGTGTGTTGGTGCTTTTTCAGGAACATGAAGCTTAGCATTTTTGGATAGTGCAGAATAAACGCCATTAAATTTGGAGAGTATTGGGACTGGTCCAACAATGGGTAGATAGTCAGGGCTTGTGCATCGGCGTCCAACCCATCCGTCAAAATCTATTTCTAATACTTTTAGATCATGACTTTGACCTATCGAAGATCGAAGTTTCTCTATATTTTTCAGATGATCTTCATTACGCAAGATAACGTTTTTTTTATGTAAATGGTAAGTTGATCCGATGCAATGTTCACCAAATCTTGTTGGTGCAATATAGCCATCATGGCAAAAGACGGCTTTGAGCTGGCTAAGATCATTGTTGCTACGTAGCTGAGTCGTTTGGCCAATATTGGTTCGAAGCGGAAGCCAGTTTAGGTCTAGAAAATTCTTGCAGGCATCTCCGGCAGCCAGAACGACAAGGTTGGTTTGACACTCAAACTTTTTCTCGCCTTTTACAATCCACACACCACATTGTCTGCGAACAGTCACTTTTCCACAATCTAGAGTAGAATTGATTCCAGGCCTCTCGAGAAGATTTTTACAAATAGAAGGCGAGTGCATCCAGCCTGATGCTGAAAGCCAATAACCATTTTTAACTACTTCTATACCTAATCTGTTGCTCGCTTCTTTGTGATCCAGCACTTCAGCTATTTCTGGATGTTTACCAAGGACGTCCTTTAGATAAGCAAGCAACTCGGTATCTTCTGATCCTATAAATGCCCCACACAAATCTCCATCTTCACCTCTTCTAAAAGTCGGATCGAAAAACATTTCTGAATATATCGATGAGGAGAATATCAAAGCCTGGAGGGAAAAATCTGTTAGGAGTGAGTGTTTACTAGAAAGGCGAGCATACAAAATTGCTTGATTATTTCCACTTCCACCCGCAGCAATTTTATCACTATCGACTACATCTACCTCTATTCCTCTTCTGTTAAGTGCAGCGGCAATATGTGCTCCCGAAAGGCCTGCTCCGATAACTACTGCATGCTTGATACTTTTTTCATTAGTATTAGTTGAGATATCCCAAGGAGTTATCTTTGAATGCTTGGTTGAGGCAATTAATAACCTGCCCTTTAAGCAATTACGTTTTTTAGCAAATCCTTTTTGCTTTATTACTTCGAATCCAGCCTGCCCAAGTGCTCTGCGAACATCGCCAGAAGAAGTGAAGGTGCCAAATGTTGCTGAAGGCTTGCTACATTTTGCGATCGACGTAATCAGTTTAGATGACCACATTGATGGATTTAATCTCGGTGCAAATCCATCAAGGTACCAGGCGTCGAAATATGAGCGATCATAAGACGATAGGTCATCGCACATTTTGTCGGCGGGGCACCACCAGAGATCTAGATGTACATTCCCTTCGTTAAGAAGGATTCTGTGCTGACCTTTAATTGCAACTGGATATTTTTCGATTAATTCGACAAATAGATGTGATAATTGCGGCCATTTACTATTCGCTTTTTTTAAATCTTCTAAGGACATGGGATTTAATTCTGCAGCACAGTAACTCAACTTCGGTTTCGGATAAGGTGCGTTTGACCACATTAGCCAAGTGAGAAGAAAATTGAGTCCAGATCCAAAGCCGAGTTCTCCAATACAAAATCGTTCCTCTGTATGCGTTTTAAAACGTTTGTGCAAATCGTTACTATTTATAAAATAATAATTACTTTCATCGATTCCGTTTGACTTGGAGTAATATATGTCTCGATTTTCCTCGGAATATGGAGTGTTATTTGCTTTCCAAGAGATCGTCGGATGATGCGCGGGTTTCCAAGGTTGGTTGTCTAGCATAAGGCACACTTTGCTTCGTTGAAAAATCAATGAATCACTAAGACTATGATAAACTAACTAATGCGTTGTTGCTTACTAATTGGATCTTATAAAATTTAGTTTAATGTCTGTTTGAGATTGTCTTAACCAAGGAACAGGAATGCCTCAATCCGCTACGATAACACAGCATCAATTTCTTACCATGGCAGTTAATTTGCTCCATAAGGCTTTTTTCGAAAACGAGAGAGCCGCGGCAAAATCGCTCTATCGATCGATTAGCTCGGGAGAAGTTAGACAATTAACACGAGTTAAAATGAAAGATGGAGAGACTGCGGATTTTGCTTTGGCGCTGGATGCTAGCGAGTATATGGGAAAATTACCTTTTAGTGCTTTCAGAAATAGTTTGAACATGCTTTTACAAAATTTAGTAGTGGCGCTTAAGGATGAGGAAAAAGTAAAAAGTTTTGAAGAGGAAAATTCAACTACAACCATTTTTGGTGTTTTTGGAGTTACTAAGTTTAATGGTGAAGCGCTGGTATTGGCTCTTAGTGCAGCTGTGAATAGACCCAATTTGGGGACGATTTTAAAGTTAATGTATCTCGAACCTACCCAGTTTTTAGATTCCAGTCCTGATAAAAATGAAGATGCTTAGTTAGGCTAGATGATAGTTAGGACTTTATAGCTTTAATTTTGTTTATCAAGCAGCACTGAAACAATAGAATTTAATTTTTATCGCCATTTAGTATGGAAAATAGTTTGATCCATAGTCGTCTGTCTAATCATGTCCTCACCTTTGATCCAGATCTTCCTATAAATTTAAATAGGGAAGAAATCGCAAAGACTTTAAAAGAAAATCAAGTCGTGATTGTGACAGGAGATACTGGTTCTGGAAAAACTACTCAGTTGCCTAAAATTTGTCTCGATCTGGGGTATGCAATTGAGGGTCAAATAGGCCTCACTCAGCCGAGACGGTTGGCTGCTAGAACCGTGGCTGCTCGCATTGCAAGTGAAATAGGAACCTCAGTTGGTAGTCATGTGGGTTTTAAAATTCGTTTTGAAGATCAATTGTCGGATGATACGTTAATTAAAATCATGACCGATGGTATTTTATTAAGTGAATTCCAGCAAGATCCCGACCTTCTTCAATACAGTACTTTGATCATAGACGAAGCGCATGAGCGGAGTCTGAATATAGATTTTATTCTAGGTTATCTAAAGAATTTGTTACCGCGCCGACGGGACCTCAAGGTTTTGATTACATCAGCTACATTTGATGTGCAGAGTTTCGCGAATTATTTCAATAATGCTCCGATCATAACTATCAAAGGACGCACGTATCCAATAAACACAATTTATCGGGAGGAGAGTTCTGGTGGTGAAGACATCTTTTTTGATATCGAGAGTGCGCTTAGTGACATCATCAGAGGAGACTTTGGTGAGCCAGGAGATATTTTAATCTTTTTACCCACAGAATGGCATATCCGCCAACTTTTAAAAGTTCTGAGGGTTAGAGAGAATCTCCAAATTTTACCTTTATATGCTCGACTCACACATGTTGAGCAAAATCGTGTTTTCAATGCTGTGCCAGGAGGCCCTATTCGTGTAGTGCT
>JAQWLX010000079.1 GCA_029247075.1 Halieaceae bacterium
GAATAATAGGGCTTTAATAGCTAACTTATTGTGTTCGGTAATAGCATGTTTAAGGAGTCGAAGAATCTGCGTTTGACCACCCTGGCATGCTACTTTCGCTATTTGATATTTTAAGTCTGTCTCGTTAGTTAACCAGTTGCTGACTGTGAATTCACTGAACCCGCGATAGAAGCAAAGTTGGATCGCAATATTTGAGATTTGATGTGCGGCTGTAAATAGTTCTCCCTGAGTTCTACATGCTGTATTCCACGTAGGTTGCCGACTCGCAGTGGCATCTATCCCAAATAGCAATCTAGACTGCTTTTGGCGATAAGTAGAGATCGCTTTACCTTGCTTTAGAAAGTTGGTGATCTCTTTTGAAACTTTGGTTTTGGTTGGGGTTTGAGGCACGTCTAAAGCCGCAGAAATCTAACCTAGTTGATATTTTTATCGTTGGTGAGGAGGAATTTCTCCAGGTCACTTCGTCTCTTGGCCAACTCAGCTATCGCTGCTTCAAGCTCCTGTTCTTTCAAGCTATGTTTTTCTGAGTCGCTAATGAGTGCTCGAAGCTTTCTGCTGGAAAAAGTGCTCGGTATAAATTTTTCTGTTGATTTTGTCATTTTTTAATTACTACAAGATTAGTTTTCTGCCTGCTTAGGTAGACGATCGTAACATTGGCTAAGGTTAATTTCTAACAACTTGATTAGTTTTTTTTGAATGGAAAAGGAGGTTCTCCGTCAAAGGTTGGTTCTCTTAGCTCAGGATTTTCATTATTTTTCCAAAGTGGCACTGAAAAATGTGCTACATGTTTTTTGTCAGGTATTTGGTTAAAAGATGTGGATGGCGGTGGCATTGTTATAAATGCAATATCTATTTTCTGCGAACTGAAGGTTGCCAATCCATAGCCATTAGAATCGCTATCGACGTATTTCAGTCCTTTATTAGCCTTATTCGGGCCAAGCCACCGAGACAGCATTTCTAATCCAGTTAAATCATAGAAAAAGGAAGCGAGTACCCCTTCGCTCATGGTCATATTCCATGTGATCTGTTCACTTCCAGATTTTTCGCTAAAAACGAGTGGTTTGAATGTTGAATGTGAGTCGTTGACTCGACTAGCAAGTGTCTTGAATAGAGGAGTGGAGCTGATGCCCGCGACGGAAAAATCAAGGCATACAGTTTTTGAGGGTTCATCTTTTTGGTTTATTGAGATTTTCCCTGCCCCATGCATATGATGATCTCCTGAGAGAGATACAATCCCAGTTGCTTTATTAGTATTAAATGCTGACGTTATTTGGTTTAGTTCATAAGGAAACCCTGACCATGGATCGATAGTAAAAAGACTATTTTCATAATCTGTCATGGGTAGATTGCCCATATCAATTTGCAGGGGAATAATTGGGATCGAATTGGCCCATATTTTCCAGGGAGCGTTGGAGGAAGAGATACTTGATATAAGCCATTCCCGCTGAGCCTTCCCTAGACATGTCCGTGGTTCACGCTTTGCGAACGGATTTGGTGTTTCTTTATTCCCGTAGGGTAGGGTTGCCGGAGGATTGCCATTGCTGTACTCACGTCCATAGTCCGCTATTTCAACTAGATTCGCGGTATTTAACGGTAGATCTAGTTGTTCTGCGATATTTTTGGGCAAAGAAGGTGCGCTGCGGTAACTTCTATTGTCGGTGAGAAAGATTTCTACATTACCGCCCCACCTTAATTTTCTGTAAATACAAAGACTATCACTCGCGGTATGATTTTCTGCACCTGAGCTTTTGTTCTTTGGAAGATACTCGTGCGCCGGGCTCCCCAAGGATCCGTCAAGAAGCGCTGGAATAAATTCAAACCAGGCTTGATTTGCACATCTTTTCCTATAGGGTTCGAACTTGGGTTGGTTTCCATAGGTTGAAAAACCTTGAAAACAATCGTTGCTAAATTCGTGATCATCCCAGACACAGATGAAAGGCCATCTTGCTCGGGCAGTCTGAAGCCAAGGGTCGTTTAAATACGTTTTATATAGATGTCTGTAATCGCCTAGCGAGATAGCGTAATCATACCTTGATTCGCTAATGCCCTCGGGAAATGCGGGTAATTTCCGTATCAGAGGTTCCCCTCCTTCTAACTCATGCCAAACTCTTTCGTAGATAAAGTCACCTAAATGCAGTATGAACTGTATCTGCTCGCGTTCTTCGTCATTTTTGTCGTCTTCTATCATTCTGGCCCAGGAAGAAAAAAATCCTTGCTGGTAATTTTGGCAACTGACAAAACCTAATTTCACAGATTTAAAGTCAGAGAGTGGAGGAGCAGTTCGGGTTCGACCTATTCGGGACATATTTCCGTAGAAGTCGACAAAACGATAGTAGTAAGTAGTATTGGTTTCTAGATCTCTTAGTATAGTCCTAACGGTGTAGTCTGAATCAGAGCCTGTATGAACGATTTTTCTCGCTATTAATTTCAAAAAATTTTCATCACTGGAAACTTCAACGATCAGTGATATTTCTTCAAAATAGTTAATAGGCATTGCTCTTGTCCAAAGGACAATACTGTTTGTCGTAGGATCACCAGAAGCCACTCCCTGCGGGAAAGAAATTTTAGGTCCAGTGCCGATAGCTGCTTCTAAGGTTTGCAGATTTAATCCTGCCGTTATCGTGAACGTTGAGGCAGATAAGAGTTCTAACAGTTCGCGTCGCTTGATGTCCATAAAAAAAACCAAAAAAAGATTTAATCATGTCGAGTGTATTTGACATAGATGATAAGTTTTCTATAAACCCTATATCCAGTTTTTTTTTATCCAATTACAATATTAAGATGAGTGTTATTAAAATCCTTAGATCAGCTGTTAATTTAGATATCAGAGAATATTTTGGGAGTAGGAGGGAGAAAATGTCTGTTAATGCGAGCCATTACGTCCTAGAAACATCACTCAATGAGCCCTTTCCAGAGGATTGTCGGAAAGCTATGTTTGGTATGGGATGCTTCTGGGGTGTAGAAAAAAAATTCTGGGATTTGTCAGGTATTTATACTACAGCGGTAGGTTATGCCGCTGGAATGACTCTTAATCCTACCTACCCAGAAGTATGTACTGGAAGAACTGGTCACAATGAAGTGGTTTTAGTAGTTTATAGACCTAACTTGATTGAATACGAAACTCTCCTTAAGGTTTTTTGGGAAAATCATGATCCCACTCAGGGTATGCGGCAGGGAAACGACATTGGTACTCAATATCGATCAGGTATTTATACTTTTGATGAAAAACAAAACGCATTAGCATTCGCATCACGGCACCAGTATCAAGGTGCACTCTCCAGTTCGGGTCATGGAGGGATAACGAGTGAAATTCTTCCAGCGCCGGAATTTTATTATGCGGAGGAATATCATCAACAGTATCTTGCAAAAAATCCGTCGGGTTACTGTGGGCTAGGTGGTACTGGTGTGGAATGTCCCCAGCCAATTTTATCTTAACAATAAAATCCACGCGGACACGTTGATGAGTTCTGCGATCGGTGACTTCAGTAGAAAAATTATCCATATTGATGCAGATGCTTTTTATGCATCTGTTGAGATTCGTGAAAACCCTAACTACATAGGCAAGCCAATTGCTGTTGGAGGATCTGTAAGTAAGAGAGGTGTGATAGCAGCCTCTAGCTATGAAGCTCGTACTTACGGCGTTCGCTCAGCAATGTCTTCTGCCAAAGCTATGGCGTTGTGTCCAGAACTACTGATAGTTCCTCCGAGGTTTAATCTGTATCGATGTGTTTCTAAAGAAATGCACGAGATTTTTCGAAACTATACGCAGTTAATAGAACCATTGTCTTTGGACGAAGCTTACCTCGATGTTTCAGAAGCGACGCATTTTGATGGCAGCGCTACACGAATTGCTTTTGATATACGGAGTAAGGTGAGAGATTTTCTCAGGATTACAGTGTCAGCAGGAATTGCACCCAACAAATTTTTAGCCAAAGTCGCCAGTGATTGGAATAAGCCTGATGATCAATTCACGATAACTCCTGAAGAGGTTCCAAATTTTGTTTTGGATCTACCGGTGAAAAAGATCAATGGTGTTGGTCATGTAACTGCCAAAAAACTTGCCGAAATAGGTGTTCGAAAATGTGGAGATTTGCAAAAAATAGAGACAACGGATCTAGTAAAGCGGTTCGGCAAGTATGGGTATCGGCTAGCAAATCTCGCTATTGGTTTGGATAACAGGCCGGTTCAAGCCAGTCGACAGAGAAAATCAATAAGCGTAGAACGTACCTACCCAGAAGATTTATCTAATCATTCTGATATTGAACATGCAATGAACAAGATAGTAGAAGAATTAGATATGCGATTCAGTGTAGTAAAAGAAGATTATTTTCCAAATAAGAGATTTATTAAAATTCGATTTTCTGATTTTTTCCAGACAACACATGAGCAAGCAATTCCTTCAAGCAAAGAAAAATGGGTGGACTTGTCAATCTTTAGACAGTTGCTCCACCAAGGATTAAAGCGCAGAGACAGGGCTGTTAGGTTGCTAGGAGCAGGTTTCGGTTTACTCCCGACTTTGGCATGTGAAGAAGATCAACTGACTTTATTTAGTCACCAGGAATGATCATCTACGTTGGTGCTAAAATTGTGGGATCAGCTGTCTTCCTATGACGGTATCAATTGCCGATTCCAGTCGCAAAACGCGTGTGCCAAGAGATACAGGGGCGCAGCCAGCGTCAATTAGTTTTTCGATCTCATATGGGATGAATCCACCTTCTGGTCCTAGAGCTATAGTAGTAGGTATGTTTGAATCTGCCGGTAGTAGTGGGTAATTACCCGGGTGTGCTATAAAATTTCTTTGTCCTGACAGAAAGTTTGGCAAAAAATCTTCAACAAAGGGTTTGAACTGTTGCCACAGTTTTATATCTGGAAGGATAGTGTCTCTCGCTTGTTCCAGTCCAGTTTTAAATTGTTTGTGAATATTTTCAATCTGAAGAAGGGGACTTTGCCAGTAGCTCTTTTCAACTTTTCTGGAATTTATTAAATGCAAGCTTTTGACACCAGCTGCCGCAACATTCCTAAGAATTCTTGAAAGCATTTTTGGCCGAGGCAGGCCTATTATCAAAGACAGGGGTAATTTTTCCGGTGGAGATATGTAAATGTTTAAATCGAGCTTCGCTTCGTCTTCATTGATGGAGATAATTCGGCCCTTTCCTAGTAACCCTCCTACTTTGCCTACATCTACTTGTTCATCTGTTTTTAACTTAAGTATGTTATTTAAGTGCTTTAACCTTCTTCCGGAGATTATTATTTCGTTCTCACCAGACATATCATTTGAATCAAAAAGAAGAAGGTTCATCTATAACTTCTCAGCCCAAAGATCATGTTCACTAGAGTCAATAATTTTTACCTCAGCAAAATCACCAGGTGATAATCCCTTAGAATCTTTCAAGAATACTAGTCCATCTACATTAGGAGAATCTCCTTTGGTTCTACCAGTTGCAGTTTGAGAATGAATTTCATCAATCAGGATCTTTTCCGTCACTCCAATTTTTCCGTCAAGCTTTTCTAAACTAATATCTTTTTGAAGATTCATCACGCGCTCTAGACGCTCCTCTTTAACTTCATCTGGAACATGATCTGGAAGTTTATTTGCCGCTGCACCGGAGACAGGAGAGTATTTAAAGCAGCCAACTCTATCCAGTTGAGCTTCTTCGAGGAACACAAGTAATTCTTCAAATTCGCTCTCGGTTTCTCCCGGATAACCGACGATAAATGTGCTTCTGATACTCAAATCTGGACAAATTTCGCGCCATGAATTGATACGACTAAGTGTTTTTTCGGTGGCAGCCGGTCTAGCCATTCGTTTCAATACCGTGGAGCTCCCATGTTGCAGCGGAATGTCAAGATAAGGCAGGATCTTATCCTCTGCCATTAAAGGAATTATCTTATCCACATGCGGATACGGGTACATATAATGCAGCCTAATCCAAATCCCTAGCTGTCCAAGAGATTCACACAGTGTGTATAAATCAGATTTTAGCGGTGTTCCGTTCCAGAAGTCAGTTTTGTAACTTAAATCCACTCCATAGGCACTAGTGTCTTGGGCGATGACCAACAGTTCGCGCACACCAGAACTTACTAATCCTTCTGCCTCTTTCATAACGTTGCCAATGGGACGGCTTACTAGATCACCTCTGAGGGAAGGGATAATGCAAAATTTACAGTGATGATTGCAGCCTTCAGATATTTTTAAGTAAGCGTAGTGTCTAGGAGTCAATTTAATACCCTGCTTGGGTAGTAAGTTGGTTAGTGGATCATGCTCCTTGTCAGGTGGAAGTGTTTTGTGAACAGCGGTCATGACTTCTTCATAGGCGGCTGGCCCCGTAATAGCGATTAGGCCAGGAAAATTATCCATAAGTATATTGGCATCAGATCCCGTTCCCATACAACCTGTAACGATTACTTTTCCATTGTTATCCATAGCTTCATGAATGACGTCTATGGATTCTTTTTTCGCGTCATCAATAAAGCCGCACGTATTAACAATCACGACATTGGCCTCTGAGTACTGAGAGACCAAATCGTAGCCGTCAAATCGAAGTTGCGTCAGTATCCTCTCGGAATCAACTAGTGCTTTTGGGCACCCCAGACTTACAAATCCAACTTTATTGTTATACAAAAGGTCATCCTAATCGAGAGTTGTGGTCGCGAGTATATCTCTTGATTTGGATTCATCAAAATTAGCAAATTTAGATTAGAATACGACATTCTTGCGCGTTAATATTTCAATTTGAATTTCAAAATAACATTTTCTCTAGTTAGAAGAGGATGATTTAATGATAAAAACTCCATGCTTAGAGTCAAATTTCTTAATTGAAGCTGAGGATGTTAACAGTGCTAAATCTATATTAATAGATGCCCGATTTTCATTATCTGATCCTGATCTAGGGAGACAACGTTATGAAGCAGGACATATCCCTGGTGCATTTTATTTGCATTTGGAGAAAGATCTTTCTGGACTTAAAGCTCAGCATGGAGGCAGGCATCCTTTACCTGACCCAAAAACGTTTGCGACTTGTTTAGCTAGATGCGGGATTTCGAAAAATTCTCAGGTTATTATCTATGATGATTCTCGAATGGCATTTTCTAGTCGATTATGGTGGATGATGAAGAGTCTGGATTATCTTCCATCCAAGATAATAAATGGTGGTTACAAAGCCTGGCTCGCTATTGGGAATACACCTGAAAATACATTGTCTCCTAGTCTTTCGTGCGAGATTCCTCAAGTTCCTAAGGAATTTCGAAATACTTGCGATATTGATATGTTGCGAGATTTGCAGTCAAAAAATCTAACCTTAGTTGATTCCAGAGAGCATAATCGATACCTCGGTTTAGAAGAACCAATCGACCCTGTTGCTGGTCATATCCCCGGCGCACTCAATCGACCCTGGGTATCCGCCACAGATGATTCTGAAAAGCTATTGTCCAACGATATGCAGAGAAAGTATTGGGGGGATATTCTGGAATCTGAGAAAATAGTGGTCTACTGTGGATCCGGTGTGACTGCTTGCGTGAATCTCTTTTCATTACATGCTTTGGGTAGAGATGATGCTATTTTATATCCGGGGAGTTGGAGTGACTGGTGTTCCTATCTCTAGAGTTTTTTTGTTCTTAGCCATATCGGTGAACTCCAGGCGCGTTCTTGAATAGTCTTAGGAAGATCTGATCTTGGCTCTCTTCCATTTTTTATAGCGTCCCATGTTGACCATCTGCAAGACGGATTCTCGAGAACCCGAACATAGTAAAATGCGTCGGAATTTTTTTCGAATTCAGGGTCCTTCCATAGAACAGAAAATGCTGTCGCACTAGTCCCTTGATAAGTAGAGCAGTCAGAAATATTAACTTTGGCACCGTTGTCAGGACATCTATATGTTTTTAAATTAGGTTGATTATTACCGGGACATGCGATGTCATAAATATTCTCTGTCGGCACCCCGTCCTTTAGGTATCCCTTGATAACTTGAAGCCTCTGCAATGGTTGCGATAATGGGTCCGCGCTTGCCATGGCTAGAAAATATGGACTGATGTTCTTCGCTTTGATTTCACCACCCATTGGCTTTCCGCTGGAGTAAGCCTTGTCAATAACTTCAGTATTTTCTTCATCTCCAGGAGAGAAATTATAGCCAGCGAATAGCCTAACTTGAATTCGCGGCCCTGAAGTGGCAAATGTCTCTTTGCGTTTTAAGGCTGCATAAATCGATTCTCTAGTATTTTCCTCTGCCCAGACTCCGGCAAGTCCTGAAGCTGACCAAAATTCAAATGATGAGCCTGCCATATAGTCTTTACCGTCAACGGTTTTTATAAGGCCTGGATCGAGATATTTGATAATGCTTCCATAAGCAAATGATACAGGTATAGATCCACGTAATTCAGGAGTTCCATCCATTAGACCGGCTTTCGAGAAAAAGTTTTTCTCATCAAGTGATATCGCGCCGGTATGGGTGTCGCTAGATCCTATTAGCCCAAACCTATAAGGATCAATTCCCTCACGAGCAGTAGTGGAGAGACCTCTAAGATATGCCTGCCTGACAAAACTCCCGTTGGGTTTGCTCGGTAGCTTTGTACCTACTCTAAAAGGCGCTATTTCGAAATTCGACCATTCATCATTAGGGGATAACAGCGGATGAGTATCTGAAGTCCCCTTTACTTGTGTTATTTCCACTATGGGTTCGTTTCTCAATCTTTGAACACTGTAACTTGTATCAAATGATTTTTCTGACCAGTCCACGAGTTTAAACATTTCGCCATTTGATCCGTTCGAATTATGAGGAATGGCAAGACTCTCTATTCCCGCTTCGCGTAATTTGTCCATCCAATCCCAGAGCCCTTCGGGGTTTTGAGAATTCAGTCTCGAGAATGGAACGGCTGGAAGTCGATCAGTATTTTTAAAGATCACATTACGGTGTAAGTTTCCGCGGTCATTAGTCGAGCTAGTGTATTCATAGCCGGCAAATGTAGTGAATTCGCCTGGTGAGTAAGCGTCATTTGCTGCACGGATAGTGCCTGCCCAAGCCTCTCTGGTGATCTGTTCAACTAGTGTTCTATCAATCCTGTTCTCTAAAATTCCATTCAATACACTCGGAATAAAGCTGGAAAAGACGGCTCCCCGCTTAATTAGGCTCAATATACTCATATTTTCGGGGGAGTTTAGGTTGTGTACGAGTTCTGCTTCTGGATATTCTGACATTAAAGTAGAGCGATTGGCGGCTTCTTTAACGACCCCCATAAACATAGCGTGATCCGTGACGGCGTAGAAATCGAGTGAATCTTGCAGTTGCATTTGATATCCGGAAGGGTGTTGCAAGCTTTTCCCTCGCGCATATCTGTATGCATCTTCCGGAGTAGCTATGGTTCCAAACGCGTAGGCATCGAAAGAATTACTTGTATGGACATGTAAATCACCAAAATAAGCTTGCTTCACTGGATTGGGGTTTTTTCTAAAAGTGATAATGTCATCCACAGGTGGTAACAGAGTATTATTGTTGACGAATCCAGCTAAACCGCGCGTTTCGTTTCGCTGCATTGCGTCTAGATTGCTGACATTCCCGCCGTCATTACAAGCGCTTAAGAATAGGACAAGGCTAAAGTGACATAGACATCTAATACATAGTTTTGACATATTAGGAACCTTAATTATCTGTATGAGCAAGACTATAGGTGAGAGTCATTATTTCGTAAAGCTAGAAATCCGGAGGGCAGTATCCTTCCAGGGGTTTCTGGGTAGATGGGTGCGTCAGACGAATCCGAGTAGCATGTAACATAAGTCGTTTTGACATTTGAAAAGCTTTTTCGTGTGCATAGAGATCACATCCGATAATGGGGTGCCCTATTGCTTGCAAATGCAGACGAAGTTGGTGTGATCTGCCCGAGATTGGGTACAGCAACAAGCGAGTTTTTCTTGGTAAACGCTGAATTGTTTTGAATTTGGTAGCGGCACTTTTCCCTCTTTGGTGATCGATCACTTGTATAGGACGATTTGCCCAGTCTGGAGCTATTGGAAGAGCTATTTCACCAGTTTTTGTCTTCATTCTGCCGTAGACTTCAGCTACATACTCTTTAAAAACTTTTCTTTCCTGAAATTGTCTACTTATGTTTGAGTGCGTTGATTTGTTTAAAGGTATGACCATAATACCTGACGTATCAAGGTCTAGTCGGTGGACTATAGTTGCAGTAGGGAAGTTAGCTTGTATCCTAGTAATTAGGCAGTCTTTATTTAAAGGATGTCGACCTGGAACAGAAAGCAATAGGTCCGGTTTTTTCACTAAAATTAGATCTTCATCTTGATACAAAATCTTGATAGGTTCTTTAGTATGAGGGACTAAATACGGTTTTTTATTCATCCAATTATCGTCCCATCAATGTTCTAATTAGGCAAATCGGCTTAAGATAGCCCTCATTACTGTTCTTACTCTTAGCAATTAATAGATCTATAATTTAAACTGCCCAGATTTTGCGTAAACGTAAACTTGTGATAATTAAGGGCTGTTTATGGTATTCCGATCTATCTAGCGAGTTTAATATTACTACTCGATCTAGCCGTTACTAGAGAGATATAGTTTTTTTGTTTTCTCATCGCTAGCCATGGTTATATGATCCATTTGATGACCCGACTCTATTGAAGTAGATTTTTGCTATAAATAATTGGAAGAAAAATCTTAATCAGAAGCTTCGATGATATTACCAATCTAATGCATGACCTTAGGCAATTGCAGATTGACTATTAGAAGAAACTTAAACTTGGTGGATCAGATTAAATTATGAATACTAGTTATCCCACTTTAGATTTTAACCTTGGATCTGACATTGATTTGCTTCGTGATGCGGTTTACCAGTTTTCACAGGCCGAGATCGCTCCACTTGCTGAAGAAATTGATAAAAGTAATAACTTTCCCATGGAGCTGTGGCCTCTACTAGGGGAGATGGGATTATTGGGAATTACTGTTGATGAAAAATATGGTGGCGCTGGTATGAACTACTTGGCGCACTGTGTTGCTATGGAGGAGATTTCTAGAGCATCTGCATCAGTGGCACTATCTTATGGCGCTCACTCAAACCTTTGTGTAAACCAGTTATATAGAAATGGTACCGAAGAGCAGAAGCAAAAATACCTACCCTCATTATGTTCTGGGGAATGTATTGGCGCGCTCGCGATGAGTGAGCCTGGAGCGGGTTCAGATGTTGTCAGTATGAAGTTAAGCGCAAAAAAAATGGGTGATTATTACAGTCTTAATGGAAATAAAATGTGGATCACTAATGGCCCTGATGCACATACTTACATCATTTATGCTAAGACTGATGTGGATGCTAAGGCAAACGGTATTACCGCGTTTATAATTGAGCACACATTTGAAGGATTCTCTCGTAATCAAAAGCTAGATAAATTGGGGATGCGTGGTTCGAACACCTGCGAGTTAGTATTCGAAAATTGTTTGGTGCCTGCTGAAAATATTCTTGGTCATGAAGGTCAAGGTGTGGCGGTACTCATGTCTGGCCTTGACTATGAGCGCACGATCCTATCGGGTGGGCCGGTTGGAATAATGCAGGCCTGCTTGGATGTTGTGCTTCCATATATCCATGAGCGGGTGCAATTTGGAAGTGCGATCGGAGAATTTCAACTGATGCAGGGTAAAATTGCGGATATGTATGCTGATTTAAATGCTTCACGTGCTTACCTCTATGCTGTGGCGAGAGCATGTGATTTGGATCAAGAATCTCGAAAGGATGCTGCTGCTGTCATTCTGTTTACGGCTGAGAAAGCTACCCAGATGGCGCTTCAAGCGATTCAAGCTTTAGGTGGAAATGGTTACATGAATGAATATCCGGCTGGGCGATTGCTGCGTGATGCTAAACTTTATGAGATTGGTGCTGGAACTTCGGAAGTTCGCCGTATGCTTATAGGACGAGAACTCTTTGGTGAAAGTTCTTAATAAGGGCTTCAGATGCAGATTATAAAAACCAAAAAAAGCTAATATATCCATAATATCTTAAAAGTTGGCGATACATGAAAATTCTTTTTAAAGATTTTAAAAATGAAACGCTATTCTAGATGATTAATTGCTGACAACATTACAGGAAATGGATAAATCTTATGGATTAAGGATTTTTTTGTATGACCGAACAGCTTTCTCCAGCCCCATCTCCAGCGCGTCAACTGTTAAGTGGTGTCCAATTGATACTTCCAATAGATTTTTAATTCCGCAAAAGGTTGGCAGGTTATTAAGATTTAGGTCGTGACCAGCGTTCAGTCCTAATCCATAATCATTGGCTGTATCCGCTGCAGTTTGATAAATCTTGAATACAGAATCTAGATCTTTTTTGACGATCGAGGCTCGTGCAAAAGATTCCGTGTAAAGCTCTATTCTGTGAGTATTAATTTCGGCGGCAATTTTTATTTGCTCTGGATCAGGATCCATAAATAGGCTAGTGCGAATCCCCATTGATTTTAATTCGTCCACAATTGGCGCCACACGATCTGCATCTTTTATGAGATTGAACCCATGATCTGATGTTAATTGACTATCGCTGTCGGGTACTAGGGTGCATTGAGTAGGCTTGATGTCTCTAATCAGATCCATAAAACCGGGATAGTCTGCAACTCCCTTACGATCACTTTTTCTTCCATCAGTAAAAGGGTTTCCTTCTATATTAAATTCAACCTGAAGCATGGATTTTAGGTCAAAGCAATCTTGCGCTCTTATATGACGCTGATCGGGACGCGGATGAACAGTAATTCCATCTGCACCGGCTGAAATGCACTTTGCAGCAAAGTCAGTAACAGAAGGAATTTCAGTATCTCTAGAATTTCTGATTAAAGCTATTTTGTTTAGATTTACGCTGAGAGCGATCATTTAGCGCCCAAAATTTTGCTAGAGTAATTAGAGCGAATAATTGTCATCGTTTCTCTGAATATCTATGATTTTTATCGGTTCTACTGGAACATCTTCAAAACCGCCAATACTTTTTGTTTTGCTTGTAGCTATAAAATCAACGACGTTTATGCCAGAAATAACTTCTCCAAAAACAGTATAACCAGGAGCCCCAGGCGACCAATCTAGTCGAAGATTCGTACGTTGATTTATAAAAAACTGAGCCGATGCAGAATCTGGATGCGATGTTCTAGCCATTGAGATGGTGCCGCGGACGTTGTGTAGACGATTTCTTGACTCATTAATTATTGGTTCTCTAGTGTCTTTTTGAATCATACCAGTAGAGAATCCGCCTCCTTGAATCATGAAGTTAGGAATAATGCGGTGAAAAATGGTTCCATTATAGAAATCTTCGTCTACATACTGAAGGAAGTTTTTAACAGTAATGGGAGACTCTTCCTGAAACAATTTCACCTTTATTTCTCCAGCACTGGTAAGAATGGTGACGATTTTATGGTTTTCAGTGGTCTCTTCTGAAAAAGAACTAGAAGACAATAAAAATACGCAAATAAGAGATATAAATTTAATCATTATCCAACTCTATTGATCTCAAAAAAACTGGTTTAAAGACTAGACCCATCCGTTTTTGCGTCGCGAACCTGGAGAAAATTTGAGTACAGTAATACAAATAATTACTCCAAGAAGAACTGCAAATGCACCTTGAATAAAGCTCTGATTTTTCAATTTCTCGCTTAACCTATTATTTTCAGAATCCAACGTGGCAACTTTAGCAAGAAGATTCTCTTTTTGTTTCATAAGTTCATTGTTCAGTTTATCTATAGTTATAGTATTTTTTGAAATTTGTCTTAGCTGTGCTAACTCTTCAGATGCAGAAAAATATTCTTTCTTTGAATTCGATACCATCAGTGAAAGATTCTTTTGTCCAATCTTAAAGGAGTTTACTTGACGACGTAATTTGTCATTTTCATCATTAAGTACCTCGATGCGACGCTGTGCTAATTTAAGTTCAGAGATAGAAGCTTTATTTTTCGAAATATACTGATTTTCAATCCATCCTGATTTTTCATCATCCGTCGTGATTTTACTCCACAGCTTGTCATCATTAACTGAAATTATTTTTACGCGTGTTCCAGACGATATTGAAGAGTGCACGATTGGATATTCATAACCAGCACCAGTTCGTAAAGAAAAATCTTCGGCGGGGTGAATATAGAAATCTGTCTGTGCGGAAGACAAAGGAATTTTTAAAAAAAAGCCAATTATCAGAGAAAGGGACAAATTGAGATTTATTGGAAATTGGCTTTTTCTGTAAATTAAATCTGTAAAATATTTCATAAGTAATAGGTTAGCACATGGTTAAGGATATTTATTTGAATGTAATTTCATCAAAATTTCGTTTTTACCTCTATAAGAACCGTTATTCGTCAGAAGTTGTATTGTTTTTATTCTCCTTAGGCAGGTGAGGGCTTACTATAATGATAGTTAACGTTGCTAGCAGTATGGTAAAGCCGATTGCTGAGTATAACTTGTATGATACCCATGATGATTCACTAAAATTGTGTGCAACAAGTATATTCAAAGTTCCTACTAGTAGGAAATTCCCTATCCATAAGAAATTAAGCTTTCTCCAAGCATCGGGAGGCAAGTCGAGCTGAGAGCCAAGAGTTCTTTCTATAAGATTTTTTTCGGAGAAAAAGTGTGCTGCAAGAAAAACCAAAGCTAGTGTCCAGTTAAAGATGGTAGGCTTCCATTGAATAAAAGATGGGTTGCGAAACCACAAAGTGATTCCACCAAATACTCCTACAGCTAATAAGATCCATATCTCTCTTCTTTCTATTCGCCCGCGCAGCGCAGCACTAATTGCTACTTGAGCTGCGGTTGCAGCTATAAGAATAGTGGTAGCAGAAAAAATTCCGTCGAAATAGTATGACCAAGTTCCCACATGCATGGTAGAACCATCATACTGGTAAGCGACGAAAAATAGTATAATCGGGACAAGTTCAAGTATCTGGGCCATAATATTCTTCTAATGATTAAGTTTCTTTATTTAAACCATCAACGTGCAGGTCTGTGACTGTCATGGAGTCTAAAGATATTGCTTGTTGATTTCCACACACATACCGATGCATCTGATGGGGAACTCAAACCGACACAATTAGTTGAAAGAGCTCTCCTTTTGGGTGTTGAGCAACTTGCTATAACCGATCATGACACGCTGAATGGTTGGAGATCATTGAGAGATCGTCTGGGTGGGTCAGAATCTAAGCTAAAGCTGAGGACCGGTATAGAATTATCATGCGAGTGGCAAGGGAATTCTGTTCATGTTGTGGGTATAGATGTAGATCCTGAAAATCCTTCTCTTGTCCTCCTTGAAAAAAAGCAGAAGATTGCTCGCTTTGAAAGAGCAGAAAAGATAAGTAGTCGGCTTAGCAAGAGAGGTGTTACGGGTGCTCTAGATGGAGTTACTAAATTGGCAGGTAACGCTGCTTTGACGAGGCCACATTTCGCAAAATGGATGCTTACCGAAGGATATGTTTCAAGCGAATTTCAGGCTTTTAAATCCTATTTGGGTCGAGGTAAAATCGGAGATATTAATTCCCTATGGCCTCCCTTAGAAACAGTTGTAGGGATTATTAATAGTGCGCAAGGCCTATCAGTGCTTGCACATCCCTTAAAATACAAATTTACAAATGCAAAGCTTGAAAGGCTGATTACATGTTTTTGCGAATGTGATGGAGATGCAATTGAAATTATTTCTGGTAGGCAGAGTTTAGAGCAAACTGACAGGCTAAGGCAGTTGGCTTATAAGTTTTCACTATTAGCCTCAGTTGGCAGCGATTTTCATCGTCATGGGAAGTATTTAGCTGATATTGGAATAAATTCAGGTGATTTGGGTTGTATTCCAAGTATTTGGTCGGATGTTTCTTTAGTTTAAATGAGTCAGTTTTTTAAGATTCATGAAGAAAATCCACAACAGCGATTAATTCTCAGGTTGGTGGAAATAGTTAATCAGGGCGGTGTTATTGTGTATCCCACCGACTCAACGTATGCATTAGGTTGTCAAATAGGAAATAAAAATGCCAAGCGACGAATTCAACGCATCCGAGAATTAGATCCAAATCACAAGTTCACATTGATTTGTCCGAATCTATCTTCGGTCGCTACTTATGCAAAGGTAGATAATATTGCATATCGTATTCTTCGACGGTTAACACCTGGGCCGTATACCTTTATTCTCCCGGCTACTTCTGAAGTTCCGCGGCTTCTCGCTGATCCCAAACGCAAAACTATTGGACTACGTGTCCCATCTAATTCGATTGCTCAAGCACTTTTGTCTGCATTAGAGGATCCATTAATGAGTGTAACTCTGTCTTTTCCAGATAAAGAGAATCACTTAACGGATCCAAGCGACATTAGATTGGAATTAGCTAATAGTGTGGATGCGGTAGTAGACGGAGGATATTGTGGGACTTTTCACACAACGGTTATCGATTTAGTAGGGAATGTTCCGCGCGTTGTCAGGGCTGGTAAGGGAGATGTCACCCTTTTTGAGGTGTAGTCAGGTATAATAGTGTCAAATTAAACGGACGGTATTGAAGTGGTCGAAAGTAATAAAAAGAACCCTGAATCAGTTATTGAAATTTCACAGATTGGTCAACCTCAACAAACAGAAATGCCTTTTGCGATCGTAATGGGTAAGGAGATAACCGAGTTACCTAAAGATTTGTATATTCCTCCCATGGCTCTGGAGGTTTTTCTAGAAGCATTTGAAGGCCCCTTGGATCTGTTACTGTATCTAATTCGCCGCCAAAACTTAGATGTACTAGAGATTAACGTTGCTCTAATAACAGAGCAATATATGGCTTATATTGAACTTATGGATGCTATGCAATTTGAACTTGCGGCGGAATATTTATTGATGGCGTCAGTTTTAGCTGAAATTAAATCTAGAATGCTTTTGCCACGATCGATAGACGATGTGGAAGAGGATGATGATCCTAGGGCAAATTTGATCAAAAGATTGCAAGAATATGAACAGTTTAAACGCGCAGCGGAAAATTTAAATGAACTGCCACGTATGGAGCGAGATAACTGGCTTGGAGGTGCTGAGCTTCCTAAGTTAAAGCAATCTATTCCAAAACCAGATGTAGATATGCGTGAGTTACTAATAGTCTTTGGTCAGGTGCTTAAACGAGCAAATCTGCAGCAGAGTCACCGTGTTCAGAGAGAAGCGTTGTCGACTCGAGAGAGGATGTCTTTCGTACTTGAAGTTCTGGAAGGGAAAGAATTTATCCCTTTTGTGGATCTTTTTTCTCTCGAGGAAGGAAGAGCAGGAGTCGTTGTGACTTTTTTAGCATTAATGGAGTTAATGAAAGATTCTTTAATAGAAATTGTACAAACTAAGAATTTTGGCGAAATCCACGTCAGATTGAGGCTAAATTAGCGCTATGGAGCAAAGTAAATTGTTGCGTATTCTGGAAGGTGTATTGTTAGCAGCAGGAGCTCCTCTTTCAGTTTCGCGGATTAGAGAATTATTCGATGAGCGAGACAAGCCTGCTGCTTCTGAGATTCGAGATGCTCTCAAAGTTGTTTCATCAAAATACTCTGAGGCAGGTTTTGAGCTAAAGGAGGTAGCAAGTGGATTTCGATTCCAAATTCGAGACGAACTTAGTCCTTGGATTTCGAAGCTTTGGCAGGAGAGACCACAAAAATACTCTCGAGCATTACTAGAAACTTTATCTCTTATAGCTTATCGACAGCCCATTACGAGGGGAGAGATAGAGGAGATACGAGGAGTTTCATTAAGCTCAAGTATTTTGAGGACGCTCCATGAAAGAGAGTGGGTAAGAGTTGTAGGGCATCGAGATGTCCCTGGTAGGCCATCTCTTTATGCCACTACTAGAAATTTTTTAGACTACTTTAACCTTAAAAGTCTTGATCAGCTGCCTGCTTTGGCAGATGTTTCTGAATTTGAGTCTTTAACGGGTGAATTGGAGCTTGAGCAAAAGAGTGATTCTGAATTAACTGAATCTGAGCATGAGGTAGTCGCTCAAGTGCATCAAATTACCAATAATGACTTGGATGCAAGTGATATGGACGATATAGCGTTGCCCGTCGCTGACGAAAATAAATCAACTGAATAGTGGCGGTTATAAGCAGGGTGCTTTAAATGTCTGTGAAGGACTCACATAAAAAATTTTTGAGTGGTTCGAAACAGTCTCCTCCCTCTGGAGAAAAACTACAGAAAGTTCTTGCCCGTAGAGGTCTAGGATCGAGAAGGGAAATAGAATCTTGGATTTCTAGCAGACGAGTACTGGTTAATGGAGAAGTTGCACGGCTTGGTGATCGTGTGG
>JAQWLX010000091.1 GCA_029247075.1 Halieaceae bacterium
CGAAGATCCATCTGTAAATTTTAGCGTCTCAGAAGAAATCGGAAATTATATTCCGTGGGAGGGCGTGTACGGAGACCGCACAGCGATCCAACTTCTTAGTAATACTTCTGGGATACCAGGTTTAGAGTCCTTAGAGGAATATGATCTACATCTTTGTCAATTCCAACCGTTTGGTACTCTCGAGGAATGTGGGAAACTCATCTATCAAAATGAGTTAAAAGGCACTTTGCCAGCTGGAAGCGTATATGACTATGGGGGATCGCAATGGCAGCTAGCAGGTTTCGTTGCGGAACAAGTTACCGGTAAATCCTGGAAACAAATTGTTGAACATTACCTAGTGGAACCCTGCGCGCTGGAAGTCTTCGAATTTGGCAACATGTGGAGCTCACTTGGGGCTTGGGATGGAACTCCCGACAGCCTGAGAGGACAGGGTAATCCGAATATAGAAGGTGGTGCAATTTCTAATATGCGAGACTATGCGAAAATCCTAACGGCACACCTTAGGGGTGGATGGTGTGGCGGCAACAGAATTTTATCTATTGACGGGGTTGAGAAATTACAAACTAATAGGGCTGAGGAGTTCCGGAGAAATTATGGGATGGGTTGGAGGATTTCATATAGTACCGATAAAACACCCTACCTTTATTGGGATCCTGGTGCCTTTGGAGCTGTGGCGTGGATTGATACCTTAAGGGGAATAGGTGGTTACATGGCTATCGATGACTATGATACAAGTTCTTCTTCAGCGGCCATTAATTTGCTGATTTTTGAAGTAATACCGCTCATTGAATCAGCTGTTGACGCGGCTCGAGGAAGATCACCCTAAGGTATTTCACGCAAGTTAATATCAGAAACTTGCTCATTCAGCGTAAGTAAATCCCACAACCACCCAAAACCTAGCAATCCAAGCGTCAAAAGATACAAGATACCGGTAAACCATTTCCCAAGGTACATGCGATGGACTCCAAAAATACCTAAAAAGGTAAGAAAGATCCAAGCAACACTATGGTTTATTCGGCCCTCCATATAGCGACTGTCGGCTTCTTGATCCATTCCCGGCATGAGAAATAAATCTATTATCCAGCCAACAAAAAAAAGCCCAAAGGTAAAAAACCAGATGACTGCTGATATTCTCTTCCCATAATAGAACCTATGAGATCCAAGAAATCCAAATATCCAAAGCAAGTAACCCATAATCAAGGAATGGGAGTTTCTCTGTAACTCCATGAATTGTCGCTTCTATTGTTACCGGATCTCGAGCATTTTTCGCAAAAGTTGAATGTCTTGTCGAGAATCTGTCGACGTTTCCCTATGTTATGATGAGCATCATGGAGAAGTAGGGAGATCTGCTAACGCATCGGTGATAAGCGTAGAGCTAGAATCAGTAGTAGAATCCGTCAGGAGTGTAGAAACACCGGTGTTAGGAGGCAACAAACAAGCAATATTAAAAATACTACCCTCCGGATCACGGGCTTTCCAATTCATATAGCTTATTCCTATCTGATTTCCGGGGGCCAAAGTTCTCTCCTCGACCTTAGATCTCTTTACAACGCCTCCGGAATATTCTCTCATAATACACTTTATATCTACGTCTTCAGTGTTCGCTTCACCGCAGGCACTGCTTCCACATGAAAACGGTATTATTCCTGCAGAAAAATGGGTTTGGTTTTCACCTGTAGCGCCACTATATGACTTTCTCAACAAAGGACACATAATCCATAGGCTACGAGTATCTTTATTTACAATTCCCAGTTCTGTCCAGTTCATTGCTTTAGCTTGAGCTGGATTAATTGCGGCACATGAAGATCCAGGAACATTGTACATATCCCCAAGAGAAGTACTGGAAAATAAAATTAGTGAGGAAAAGATTCCTAGGCTAAAATTTACTAATTTCATATTACTTGTCTCCATTCTTTAACATTACATCGCTGCCCTATTCTCAATAATATGTGCAGTCTACATCCATGTCGACAGAAATCAAAAAATATTTATGGTTTCCTCTAGAAAATTTAATGGAATAATTTGGTAAAAAAACCTAAAAGTCACCATAATTTAGAGCATTGTGGTCTCAAGCGAGATGGAAGAGAAAGTTTGCTAACGAGACAATCCAGCCCAATTATCTCCAAAAGAAAAAGCTATCAAGCGACTAAGCTCAGAAAAATCTCTTCCAGAATCCTTTTGGAGATCATTAAAGAAAGTTTGGGCAGCGTATAGAGCCCGTTTTGAACTTATTCCAGAATCAACAATTCCGTTTAATCTGAGGAAATCTTCTACATCTTTAGTCAAAAGGAAACAATCTATTCCAAGAGATCGCAAGGCAAAGGGACCAGTATTGCCCCCCAATCGACTACCATTACTTTTGAGATAAAGCCAAAGCCCAACCAGATCACTTTTTGGCCAATCTGACAAGAACTTTCCAAAACTCTTGTTTTCTCTTTCACAGGTTTCTTTAATCATTTGAGCATTTACAAGAATCGTTCTTACTTTTCTGAAGTTGCGGATAATTTTTTTATCTTGGGCCTTTTGTTCAAGCATATCCTCAGGCATCAATAAGAGTTTATCTATATCGAAACCCCAGAATATTTCCTCAAAACCGTCCCATTTTTGCTCAACGATCTTCCAAACAAAACCTGATTGAAATATTTTCTTTGTGAATTCCGCAAGACATTTGTCGTCGGAGAAAACTCTCAAAGCCGATCTATCAGAAGGTCTGGCAATCAAGCTTTCTAGGATTTCTTTACTCCCTTTTCGCTCCAATGCCAGATTATATATATCTCTAAAACGAATCACGACTCACTCCACCACCTGTTAGACTTCTTTCGGATTCGATTGCTAAATTGATCATCTAACCAAAGCGCAAGACGACGGAGAGGCGTGCCTGCTAATTTTCTCCAAATCCTATTATGCCAGCGAGAATAATCTCGATTATATGGACACACCCGAATACATATTGAACAGTCAGTATTTTGATTTACCCAAAACTTAAAACATTTCTCTGCATCAACCGTCCATTTCTTAACCCCTATCAAATTAGATCGATTATAGATTCGCGTAGAAGGCTCATCATTAGGGATAGCTTTTGGTGGACAAGCTACTGCACAGCGATCACACACCGAACAAAACTCTTTAACTCCAAATTTTTTTGGACGGCTAACTGTCAAAGGCAGATCAGTAAAGATCCTCCCTAATCTTAACCTGGGTCCATATTCCTCGGTAATTAATAGGCTGTGTCTGCCGACTTCACCAAATCCAGCCTGTACCGCTAGTGGTATACCTAAGGAAGAATCATTCATGCTCGCATAGGCTCGATAACCTAAATTACGAATGTACTGTGCCAAAGTTATTAACGTTACAGAATCATATGAATATCCCAATCCTGTTGCACTTCCAGATAGTGCCGAAGGCACGGTCTTAGTTAAACCTAGATCCATTGATTCACCAATAACAATTACAAAAGGTAATTTATCTGGAATGTCCATAGGTTTGCTATCATTTGTGGCTTCACTATAAATTCCGCTATACATCCAACGTTCATCAAACTCACAGACCCCGAATAAATCTGCCTTAAATAACTTTGCTGCCTTTCGAATATCATGCGTGGCCTGATCATCGCTATCAAATGAATAAGGTTCTGCCCAACCTTCGTCATGGGTTGTAAAATGATCAAAAAAACCTTCTTTCCTTCCGGTAGCTTGTCTATTAATGTCACGGAAGATGTTTGTTACATGCCATGCGGCATTGCGTAATGCATAATCTCTCTGACTGAAACCATCTGTCTTCCTGGAGCGCGCATTGGGCATAAAATAACCGCTAAAAAAAGCGCCGGCTTTATCAGATTTAACTTTAGAATCCCATTGAGAGCGACAAAATATATCGTCGCGCTGGTCAAATTTCTTGAATGTATCAAGCACTTGAAAACCGGTTAGGTCATCTATTGGACGTTTATTGGTATGTTCTTTTGACACATCGCTTCCAAATTTAGATAAGAATATTTTAAAAGCTTATTACGAAAAATCTAAGTAACAGCTTGTGAATACAAATCTCATTTTTTTTAGGAAAAATCAACTTTAAAGGCACAAGGCTCCAAATAAAATCGCACTTAGATTAGATGTTTTTCATATACTTGATAACTGATATTGTGACAAAAAACTTTTTACTAAAAAAGGGTGCGAATAAGCTGACTAGAAAATCAATAACGACCTTTTACTCATTGCTGCCTGGAATAGCTATAGTAACCGGTACTGCGGTTGGCGCAGGAATGTTTTCCTTACCGATAATCTCTTCAGGAATGTGGTTTGAAGGGTCCACGCTTCTTCTTATCTGCACCTGGTTTTGCATGTTTCACTCTAGCCTTTTCATTATGGAAGCAAATTTAAATTATGTTCCTGGATCTAGTTTTGACACCTTTGTCGGAGACCTGTTGGGGCCACGATGGAATCTTCTAAACAATATTTCGCTCTGCTTCATTCTTTATATTTTAACTTACGCTTACATCAGTGGTGGTGGATCGATTGTTGCTCATACGCTGAAGTGGGCTTTTGGTCTTGATGCGCCGATCATGCTCTCTGGAATACTTTTTTCGTTCGCTCTAGCATTCTGTGTATGGTGTGGAACAGCCTTTGTGGGACGTCTATCCTCTATACTAGTTGCTGGAATGTGTATTTCTTTTCTGCTTTCTGTTCAGGGTTATGTATTACATGTAGAAATAAAAAGCATTTTTAGTGGCAAATCTGAATATCTCATCTACACTCCTGTCGCAATACCATATTTTATGACTTCGTTTGGTTACCATGGCTGCGTCCCAAGCCTTATTAAATATTACTCTTCTAATGTTAGAATAATTAAGAGATGCCTGCTGTTTGGCTCCGTCTTGACACTAAGTTTTTACATTATCTGGCTGATAGCAACACTTGGAAATATACCACGAGAAGAATTCACTAAAATTAATGCTTCGGGCGGCAACATTGGGAACCTAGTGGATGCACTGAGAAGTAAAACCGATTCGAAGCACTTAGCTAATACTTTGGCAATATTTGCCAATTTGGCAGTAGTATCTTCCTTCTTAGGAGTCACACTAGGTTTATTCGATTTTATAGCCGACAAGTTTAAATTTCTGGATAATTCGTTTGGTAGACTCAAGGCTGCCGTTGTCACTTTCTTACCGCCAACTCTTGCTGGGATTTTTTTCCCAAATGGCTTTCTTCATGCGATCGGCCTCGCCGGAATGTTTGCCTGCATATTTGGCAGTATCGTTCCAGCACTGGCTGCAAAACATAGTCGACTAAAGTACGGCAGCCCAAAGCATCAAGTATGGGGAGGCAATTCATTAATCACCATCATTATCTGTTATGGTACGCTACAATTCGCATGCTATGTTGGAACAGCTTTTAATTTCCTGCCTAAATTTTAACTAAGATGATGCTGAGAACGCTTACCTCATTTTTCGTAAAAGTTGCTGAAAGATGGATGCCAGATCCATTGGTAATAGCAATCTTCCTCACTCTTATCTGCTACTTAGCTGCACTCTCCTTCACTGACTTTACCGCAGGACAGACCATCGATGCTTGGGGTAATGGGTATTGGAGCTTATTGCAATTTACGTGTCAGATGATTTTAATTCTCGCATTAGGTCATGTCGTTGCACACACTCGTCCAGTAAATACGCTACTGACTAACTTCGCACTTAGAATCCATTCACCTCGTATGGCCTATGTGGGAATCACTCTTTTAGCTGGTATTTTCTCCCTGTTTTCCTGGGGTATTGGTTTAATTGTTCCAGCGGTAGTGGCTCGCATCATTGGTAAGAATTTTCGAGAAAGAGGAATTAAGGTTGATTATCCTTTACTAGTCGCGTGCGGGTATTCTGGATCTGCGGTAGGGATGCAAGGCTTGTCGGCGTCCATTCAATTGATATTGAACACACCAGATCATTTTCTAATAGAAAAAATCGGTTTAATACCTTTAGATCAAACAATTTTTTCGACATGGAGCATGTCAATTGTAGCAGCAAACATGGTGTTACTTCCCATCGCATATGCACTTGCCGCGCCGGATGGAGATTCGGTAAGAGAAATGACACTCTCTGAGACTAACGACAAGCTAGCATCGATTAAAATTGGAGAAAATCCCGATACACCTTCTCAAAAACTTGAAAATTCTCGTTGGGTAACCGTCTCACTTGGTGTATTTGCAGGGTTCTATATTTTGCGACACTTCGTCCTAGGAGGTTCTCTTAATCTTAACTCCCTAAACATGATATTTGTCGTATTGGGCCTACTATTTTGCGATTCCTCAAAGCATTATGTGGAGCTGTTATCAAACGCAGCAAAAGTCGCAGGACCATTCTTAATCCAATATCCTCTCTACGCCGGATTAATGGGGATAATGGCCAGCTCAGGGCTAGGCGAATTATTTGTAGCCGGCTTTGTCCGCATAGCGACCGCTGAGACATTACCTCACCTAACTTTCGCTTCTGCTGCTATTTTAAATATCTTTATTCCCTCTGCTGGAGGGCAATGGGCCGTTCAAGGTCCGATTATGATCGATGCCGCATTGCAAATGGGTGCAGACATTCCCAGAATCGCAATGTCTGTTGCGACCGGTGAATCCTGGACAAATGCCATCCAACCGCTTTACGCGGTACCAGTTCTCGCAATTGCCGGACTACATATACGTGACATCATGGGCTACTGCGTAATAGCGCTACTCGTGCACGGAACAGTGTACCTTACCGCATTGACATTTTTCTGAAGAGGTCTTCCTCTATCTCCAATGCTTATTAAAGTAACGAAGTCGCAGTAATAAAAGCTATTTTTTCAAAATATATATCAGATTCTTATTAATGTTCACATCTTTTAGTCGCTCAACTATTGCGCTAAAGTCGGGTAAATAAAGATTCCACTTGGGATCCATTTTTTTATCGCTACTGCCTGTAAGATCGGACACATAGTCCTGCGGAGATTCTACAATGTCTATCTATGAAAACAGCGGCATGAATAATGGCCGTCGACTACTATCGCTGAAGAGTCCAATTACGCTCGAGAAGACTAGCGAGATAGTATGTGCAAATCACGACGATGTAACCACTGCAATATCTAATGCTAGAGAAATTCAACCCACCTGGTCGAAAACTTCTTTCGCTCAACGAGCTGCGATAATGAATGACGCATGCCGCCTTGTAGTAAAAAAAGCTGACATGATCATGGATACTGTGATCGCCGAAACTGGAAAAGCTCGCACAGACGCGATGAGCATGGAAGTATTTTCGGTCGCTGATTCGCTTTGTTACTACGCTAAAAATACAGAAAAATTTCTACATCCACGTAAAAGAAAAATCCATGGCGTTATGCGCTTCACAAAAGAATTGTATATCGCCTATAAGCCATTGGGAGTTGTTGGACTCATTACTCCATGGAATGGACCATTCGTTTTAATGATGAATCAAGCCTGTCAAGCAATTATGGCTGGTAATACTGTGGTCGCTAAAGGATCAGAGGTTACACCTCATTCCTCAAAACTGGCCGAGACAATTTTTCTAGAAGCTGGACTTCCGGAGGACGTGTTTCAAGTGTTGCTTGGTGATGGAGAGACCGGTGCAGCAATCGTGAATGGTGATATCGATAAAATATCTTTTACGGGCAGTGTATCAACAGGAAGAAAAGTAGCAGAAGCCTGTGCGCAACAGCTCAAGCCCGTGACTCTCGAGCTGGGAGGAAACGATGCCATGATCGTCTGCGTTGATGCTGATTTAGATCGCGCTGCTCAAGGCGCTTGGCTAGGTTCCTGCATGAATACAGGACAGTACTGTTGCGGAACGGAGCGAATTTATGTAGTGGAAGAAATATATGACATTTTTCTCGAAAAGGTACTTGCTGCCGGCCAAGACCTAAAACAAGGCTCCGAGCACGGCTTCGACGAAAGTATAGGAGCGGTCTTCTGGGACAAGCAATTAGAAATTATTGAGCGTCATGTGAGCGATGCAAAATCTAAAGGAGCGACGATCCATATGGGTGGATCTCGAAACGACAATCTCAAAGGGCTCTATTACAGACCCACAGTAATAACTGACGTGAGCAATGACATGGATATCATGGTAGAGGAAACTTTTGGACCCATCTTGTGTATTCAGAAAGTTAAAGATGAAGTCGAGGCGATAATGCTAGCTAATGATTCCAAGTATGGTTTGAATGGCAATGTCTGGACTCAGGACAAAGCTCGCGGTATCCAGCTTGCCCTTCAAATAGATACAGGAGCGTGTTCGATCAATGACATGGCGATGAGCTATGGCATACCAGAGGCACCCTTCGGTGGAAAAAAGAATTCTGGTATTGGTCAAGTTAATGGCAAAAAAGGTGTGCGAGGATATTGTCATGAGATGCCTATCGTCATAGAAAAGCGCGGTGGAAAAATACCTAATGGGTACCCGTATTCAGAGAAAACCGCAACCAATATGATCAAGTTTATGCAGCTGTTGTGGCTAAAAACTCCGATTGGTCGATGGTTATCATAAATACGTAGTGTATTGAAAAACCAATGCTTACCTTAGAGGACAAGTTAGAACTTTACGAGCTTAATGCACGCTATGTCGATGCAATGGATGATTGTGACTGGCAAGCCCTTTCCAGTATTTTTACTCTAGATGCTATTTTTGAAGTGGTCGGATTAGTCACGATGAATGGATTATGCGAGATTCAACACTTTATGGCTGAGGAAGGTCGTCATCCACTTGCACATCTTATTACCAATACCCATTTCTCTATATCGTCCGAAAAAATTGAGATGCGAAGCCGCGGTATTTTTCCAATTGATGACACCATAAAAGAGGCAGGTCATTGAGTTTTCTACGGATCCTATTATGACTCAGTGGTAAAGCAAGAGATAGGATGGAGAATCAACCATCGTATCTTCTCTGCAAAACGCATCGCAACTAAAGATTAAGACAAAAAGAACCAAACTATTGTTACTTAGCCTGGGACAAGTTGAAGTCGGTCATCTTTTCGCGATTAAGACGCTCGCGTTCCTCTGCTTTTTTTATTTCTATCTCAGGCACATCTAACTCTTGCAAAATATCTCGATTGTGTTCACCCAATGTGGCAGCGTGACTCTTCAGAAAATCTCCTTGTCCTGTAAATCGAAACGGTGTTCTGGCAAATCTCATTGGTCCTGCGACAGGATGAACAACTTCGACCAGAGTTTCCTCATGAACAACTTGCTGATCCTTATGGACATCTTCCAGTGTATTTACTCGCGAACAGGGGACGTTGTTTATATCAAGTTGTCTACAAATGTCATCAACCAAAGCTTCTGAAAACACTGCATCCAGAGCATTTCGCAATTCATCTGCGTTTATTATCCGACTCGGAAATGATGAAAATCGTGGATCATCAATCAACCTGGATCCAAACAGTCCACAAAATGTTCGGAAGTGTTCATCCGAAACCAGTATTACCGCTAAATAGCCATCCTTCGCCTTATAAATTTGAAAATAATCTGCAAGTTCTCCGGCGTGATTTACATTTTTTCCAACTAGTGTATGAGACCACATGACATCGGGCCACTGGTAATATAAAGCAGATTCCAACATCGAAATAGGAATATACTGTCCGAAGCCTGTTTTTACTCTCTGGAGTAATGCCGCAGTAATCGCTTGGGCTGCTGTAAATCCCGTCACCTTGTCAAACATGACTGTTCTGACATTTGTTGGTCGGGACTTACTTTGCTCGGCAGCCGTTCCAGAAGAAGCCTGAATCAGGGGATCATATACTCGTCGCTTAGAATAAGGACCAGTCTGTCCATAACCACTAATCGACACATAGATGAGTTCAGGTTGTAATACTCGCAAAGTATCATAATTAATACCCAACTTCTTGACGACACCTGGCCTATAATTCTCGATCAACACATCGGCAGTTTGAATTAATTTGCTAAAAATATTCTTATCAGAAGCTTCCTTGAAATCCAATACTAGTGAGCGTTTGTTGCGATTTAACACTGCATACATCGCACCCATACCATTACGGGAACTTCCCATATAACGAGCCAAATCACCAATCATTGGCGGTTCTATCTTAATTACATCTGCTCCCTGATCTGCTAGGATCATTCCCGCAATTGGTCCAGACACTGTGGACGTTAATTCAACTACGCGATAACCATCTAATGGTCCACTCACAAAAAATCCTCTCTATGTGACGAACTTAATGATCACTATATTTATTTTTATTATCATCATCGTCGATGACACGGACTGTTGAAATCAAAATTAACTAAAAGATGACAGTAACAAAAAGTTATTTTCATCGGTGCGGAAACATCAAATCCATTTGCCCATTTCCGTCAAGTAAGCAAAGTGACTACGCTTTTCCTGTTTTACCGACTATTTCAAGCGCCCGCTGAGCCCGCGCTTCTATCTCTACCCAATCTTTCGCTAGGATAAGTACTTCAGGCGCTATCCAAGATCCCGCCACAACGGGCACGCTGGCAAGGGAAAGATAACTCGCTAAATTGGCTTCACTAATTCCTCCTGTAGGGCAAAACTTCATATCAGGAAAAATTTGCGCAAACATTTCCAATCTCTCAACTCCCCCCAACTCTTCTGATGGAAAGAACTTACAAATACTAAAGCCCGCTTCTTTAGCCATTAGTATCTCTGAAGGAGTCGCAACCCCAGGCAAGAATGGCAAAGAAGAGCTATTGGCTGCCTGATACATTTTTTGGCTGATCCCCGGTGAAATGGCAAAGCTTGCTCCGGCATCTCGTGCTAGAAAAATTTGTTCATTTGTAGTTACCGTACCAGCACCAATAATCGCCTTAGGAAAAGCATTGGAAATCATCCTAATTGCAGGTATTGCCACTTCCGTGCGAAGGGTAATTTCGATGACAGTTAAACCGCTATCTATTAGTACTTCAGTAAGTGGAATAGCTAATTGCACCTCACTCAAGACTATTACCGGGATAACCGGAGATTTTATCAAAGTTTCAAATGATGGCGAATCAACCATTATATTGACACCGAAAGTCCACCAGAAGCTCTTATCAATCCAGTATCCGAGCGCTCTACCACTCTTGTTGGTATTTTCTTCATATAGATTTTGTATCTACCTTTATCTTCGAATCTATATCTAAATGAACTTTTCTCTAATAAAGCCACATGGCGAGGCACTATTCCACCAGCTAAATACACCCCTCTGGCGCCAAGAGTCAGTACAAGATTACCAGCTGCGCTTCCTAAAATCGAATCTGACCGGGCCCTCGCCGACAATCTTATGCTCCGCAAAGATTGGTAATGAGCGACAGAATGAAAAAAGAGAAAATATTGAGAAAATAGCGTCACTGCAAACTCACGAATTTTAACAATAAGTAAGTGAAAACTTTTGAATGAACTTGTCGACTTCTTCAGCTGGCAGATGATCTATCCCAGCGGCTCCTGACCTACCTCCACCAGTGAGAAACTGTCTGCAAAGTAAATCTGCTCCTGTCCTATTATTGATTGGCGCACGAACACTCACTAGGAAATCTCCCTCGCTCCTTTCAGTCAAAACTGCATGCGCTCGTGAGGGCGTTTCATTAGCAAGCTGATTGCTAAATATTCCACTTATCCTTCTCGACCAAGATTTATTTGGAAGAAAATAAACCGCTATCCTAGCGTCAGTATATTGCGGAACTATAGAGACTACTTTTTCAAAATCACTATGGTAGTTAGATTCTAATTTTTGAAAATATTCTGGGCTTTCTGAGACAAAATCAAGAGGAGATTCAAAAGAAGCTAAGGCACAATACAAGTCAGCTGGATGCCAATTTAGATCAGTGATATCCA
>JAQWLX010000122.1 GCA_029247075.1 Halieaceae bacterium
GAGTAGAAGCGCATTGGGTGGATGAATATACATCCACTGTTACGGATAGTTCGTGCCAAAATAGTATTTTGCTTCCTTTTATAAGTGGCACACACCCAGCACAATATCGCAGTTGTAAAAAGAATGACCCCGCTAAGAAAAGCTGGTTTCAATCTCTATTCAGGAGGTAGCGATCTTTGCAAAAATTCCTTTGCATTATAAATTTCAAATATATTCTTTATTTTAGCTTGCTTGTGATCTTTACCGGGTGCACTAATCAGTCAAGGATTGATTCTAGTCAAACCTCCGAGAAATCTTCTAGGGAAGTGTTAGTAGAACCTAGTAATTCAATGTCGACTAATCGAGCTTTAGGACATTTACATGATCTTGCTAGTGAAGCAGTGACAGCGAAAGACTACGATAAGGCAAACGCTTTGCTGGAGCGCGCTCTCCGCCTCGTACCTTATCGAGCTGCCACTTATCTTGAATTAGCTAGAGTTAAAGCAGCCAGTGGAGATATATTGCAGGCACTAGTGTTTGCCGAACGAGGGCTTCTTTATTGTGAGCATTCTATCTGCCGTGCATTGAATAGCTTCATTGAGAAGACAAAGACTGAACCGCCGTTTCGGTGACAGAAATCGTATACGTATTGCCAGACGGCTTGAAATGTAGTTCTTGATTTATACATCTGGGTCGCTCTCCAAGAGAATGGCTAATAAAAATAATCTGTGTTAGACGATTTTCTGCAATATGATCTATCGCTTCCAATACTATTTTTCGATTATCTGAATCCATGCCTAGAGTGGGTTCGTCTAAAACTAAAATAGCTGGCGACTTTACCATTGCACGTATTATCAAAATCATACGCTGGATGCCAAAAGATAAATCATCAAATGCAGTATTCTTGAATTGTTGAATTTGAAAGATTTTCAGCCATTCTAGAGCATGCCGTTTTTGATAATCATTGTGATTCGTGTACAGGCCTATGGTGTCAAAAAAACCAGACACCACTACTTCTAAAGTTTTCATCTTGCGCACAAAATCAAGCTGTAGCTCCGTGCCAACTTGACCGAACTTCTCTTTGATATCCCAGATGCTCTCGCCACTGCCCCTGAGTTTTCCAAATATACGGATATTTTGCCCATAGGCCTTTTGATTGTCGCCCAAAATTAAGCTTAAAAGGGTGGTTTTTCCGCATCCGTTTGGCCCGTAAATATGACAATGTTGACCGGATTTAAATTCCCAATTTATATCTTTTAACACTTGCACTTCTCCATATCTAACTGACACGTTTTCAAGAGTTAGAAGAGGGCCGGTATTGGGAGGCAAAGACTTTCTATTTAAAGCCGATGGTAGTCTGTCGAACCTTAGAGCAGGTTTTCTAATTAAATTAGTGACATAGATATCACTCAAGATTAAATTCCTCTCCCCCTTTTTAAATAAGACGCCTTTTTCTAAAATTAGTATGTGAGTAGATTTTTTCGGCACATCTTCAGGCTGTCTGCAAAGCACTAGTAAGCACCATTTCTCATCTATCAAATCCTCTAACAAAGCGCGCATTGATTTTTGACTAACAACATCTAAACCATCCATCAAGTTATCTAAAATAATCAATCCTGGTTTTCTTAGAATTGCCTTCGCCAATAAAACTTTTCGCATTTCTCCTGTGCTAATGAAGCGAATTCCGCGATCTAAAATATGTTTGATTCCTATAATGGTTATCCATCGCAAGGATTCTTTTGGATCGATTTCTATGGATCCTAATAAGTCTCTGACAGTAGTTCCTGGATCGAAAGCGTTTTCATTGAACTCGGCGATATCAAGTTTTCTTTCTCTGGAGCGAAGATCACGTGCTTCTTCAAAGCTTACAATTTCCACACCTCTTTCTTCTAGAGTTGGAGTCAATTTATAAGTTCCTGAATAGGCCGTTTCTCGTCCAGAGAGAATTGCTGCTAGAGATGATTTTCCTGCTCCATTTCGACCAAGACACACCCATTGTTCCCCGGCCTTAATTTCAAAAGAAATATTTTTAAGTGCTGGTTTATAATGATACGAGAAACTGACATCCCTAAGAGACAAAAGGAAGAATTCTTCTTTGGATTTCATAGGTGACATAAATTTTTTTGAGATAAGTAATTTTTTAACAATAACTGGCGAGCATAGATTGTATCAATTTGTTTTATATTGAGTAGTATCTATATATTGCTCAATTCAATCTGAGCTGGCTTAATGTTCCTAGCTATGTCATTCAATTTAGATTCAAAACTTATCGAGAGTTCTCTATCCGCTTATCGTCCGAAACGAAAGTTTCTGCGCTACTTGGCAAAGCGTTCTTCAGTCGCAATTATTTTGAGACAAAAAAGAGAAAATCATGAAGTCTTAATGATTAAAAGAGCAGACCGGGAAGGCGATCCCTGGTCGGGGCATATGGCATTTCCTGGAGGGCGTCGAGAAAGTCATGATAAAGATAGTTATGCGACAGCAGTAAGAGAGACCAGCGAAGAAGTCGGAATTGTGTTGTCAGAGTGCGCTCGTTACATTGGACGGCTGTCTGATAAGCATGCTAGGCCGACTAAATATAATTTAGGCATGTATGTTGCTCCGTTTGTTTATATGCTGGACAAGAAAACTGATTTCAAGCTAAATCGTGAAGTAGCATCGTTAGTTTGGATACCTTTGGAATTTTTCTCAAATGCAGAAAATCAAGAAGAGATGTTTTGGCAATATAGGTCACGCAATATTGCGGTGCCGTGTTACAAATATGAAGAATTTACTATTTGGGGCTTATCACTTTCTATGTTGATTGAGTTAACCGAAGTTATTTCTCGTCAAAAATAATTTACTCAGTAGAAAACTCTCGAGTTTGATGTTTTAGGAAAATTCGCGTGTCCAATAAAAGCTCGTTGAGCGCGGAGCTTTCTTTGCCATATTGAATCAAACCTTCACGAGTAATTTTTCCATCGATATAGCTCGAGAGGATATCTAAATGTAAAGGTTTCATTTTTGTATTTCTAGCCCACCTCGGCCCATCAATCAAGTTTCCTGCAACTGTTTCTCCCTGTTGTGATAGCCAATAGCCTCCGCAACTCGATAATATAAAATCGTCTACGCGCCCGTAACTAATATTAGGTGTATTTGGATCAAACCCGCCAGGGATATCTTCTTTGATCTTTTTCAAGGCCATGACCCAATGAGATCCAGGGGGAAACTGATCAGGGTTAGGTCGGCAATAGTGCTTGGTCTGTAACCATATTCTAATATCTTGCCGGTGTGATTCCCCGCGGAGTTGTCTTTCAATGCTAAGGTCAATTGAATTTCCCTTGCTGGCGACAACGTTTCCACTCACGATCAGATCAGCGTTTTCATAAACATCTACAAAAGAACCTTCCCAAATGCAATTGCATTCTCCGAGGGCAACAGGAATTAGAATAAGGTTGGCAAGACACCAGACGCCTAGATTCGCAGCCTTATTTTTGTAAGGACCTTGCGGCATCGATTGCAAAATAAGTTAAGATCCCATCGCATCCAGCTCGTTTGAAGGCAAGTAGCGATTCAAGCATTACCTGTTCTTTATCGAGCCATCCTTCTAAAAATGCAGCCATATGCATCGAATATTCCCCACTCACCTGATAAGCAAAAGTTGGAGCTTGAAGCTCTTTTTTCACTCGACATACAACATCTAAATAAGGCATGCCAGGTTTAACCATGATCATATCTGCGCCCTCATCAAGGTCAAGTGCACATTCGTGAAGTGCTTCATCAATATTTGCAGGATCCATTTGGTAACTAAATTTATCTCCACCTTTTATATTATTACTTGATCCAACAGCATCTCTGAATGGTCCATAATAATTAGAGGCGTACTTCGCCGCGTATGCCATAATTAAAGTATTTGGGAAGTTATTTTTTTCCAAATTATTTCTAATCGCACCGATTCGGCCATCCATCATGTCAGAAGGCGCGACGACATCAGCTCCAGCTCTGGCATGAGATAGTGCTTGCTGAACTAGAATTTCGATAGTGATGTCATTAGCGACGTATCCGTTCTCGACAATTCCGTCCTGGCCATGCGTGGTAAATGGATCGAGTGCTACATCTGTGATTATGCCGAGATCGGGTACGAGGTCTTTTATCGTTTTAACTGCTCTCTGGCTAAGACCGTCAGCATTATAGGCTTCTTCTGCCATGAGGCTCTTTTTATCTTCTTGAACAACTGGAAATAAAGCAATAGCAGGTATCTCCAAATCGCTAATTTCTTTAGCCTGTTTCGCTAACAGGTCTATGCTGAGTCGCTCTATACCAGGCATAGATGGAACTGGCTCACGCTTTCTTTTTCCCTCGATCACGAAAGCTGGATAAATTAAATCTGTAGTGGATAGCCCAGATTCGCGTACAAGATCTCTCGAAAACTTAGCCGCCCTAAGTCGGCGCATTCTGGTAGTAGGAAAAGCACCGCGTTGACTTTTAAAGGACATTTCAGCTCTTCCTTAGGAAAGTTGTTCGAATGCTAACATAGCTGCTGCCACCGTGGCTTCTATATCTTCTTCGGTGTGTGCTGAAGACATGAATCCGGCCTCATAGGATGCGGGCGCAAGATAAACACCCTCACTTAGCATGGTATGAAAAAATGAATTGAAAAGTTCAATATCGCACCCCATAACGTCCGAATAATTCTTAACAGTTTCTCTGTCAGTAAAAAAAATACCGAACATGCTTCCTACGTGATTGGTAGTTAATGGGATACCAATTTTGCCTGCGGCCAATTCAATGCCTTTGCAAAGGTTTGCAGTGCGATCAAAAATTGGCGAATAGAAATCGGCGCGGGACAGTATATTTAGTGTAGCAATTCCGGCGGTCATTGCGACAGGATTTCCGGACAATGTGCCAGCTTGGTAGACAGGGCCAAGCGGAGCGACTTGTTCCATTATTTCTCTTTTCCCACCAAATGCGCCTACTGACATTCCACCGCCAATCACTTTGCCGAGAGTTGTCAGGTCTGCCTCAATGTTGTAGTACCCTTGTGCACCTTGAAGTCCCAAGCGGAAACCGGTCATAACTTCATCAAGTATTAATAACACACCATATTTATCACAGAGTAATCGCATTGCCTCCAAGAAATCGGCTTCTGGTAAAACACAGTTCATATTTCCCGTTACTGGCTCAACAATAACGCAAGCTAGAGAGTCTCCATATTTTTCAAAAGCTTCTTTTAATCCCTTAGAATCATTGTAGGTGAGAGTAATAGTGTGATCTGCTAGAGATTTTGGGACCCCTGGGGAGCTTGGAATTCCTAGAGTAAGGGCGCCCGATCCGGCCTTTACAAGCAAGGAATCTGAATGCCCATGATAACAGCCTTCAAATTTAATTATGTTATCGCGACCGGTGAAGCCCCTGGCTAGCCGAATAGCACTCATGGTGGCTTCGGTTCCTGAATTCACCATTCGCACGAGATCCATATTTGGCATGATTTTGCATAGGAGCTCCGCTAATTCAATCTCCAATTCTGTCGGCGCCCCATAGCTTAACCCTTTGCTACACTGCTCGATGACAGCTTCACGCACCTCTGGGTGGTTATGCCCCATTATCATGGGTCCCCATGAAAGCACATAGTCTATATATCGTTTTCCATCGCAATCATATAGATATGCACCTTCTGCATTATTTATAAAAATTGGAGTCCCACCTACAGCTTTAAATGCTCTTACGGGGGAATTAACACCTCCGGGAATGTATTTTTTTGCTCGATTAAATAGTTCGGTAGAGGTCATTTATAGTCCTAAGTGCGCATACCTTTTTACATCTAATTGCATTACGCGGAAATTGAAATTCATTTTTACTGAAAACATGTTAATCAAAATGGTTTCAGCACAGCAAGTATTACGATCGCAAATAAGAAGATCACGGGGATCTCATTGAAAAATCTAAAAAACACGTGGCTATGGCTATCAGAATTATCATTAATAGCTTTAACATAACGCCCACATTGCAGATGATAAATAATTAAAGCGGCTACGCCGATCAATTTTAGCTGCATCCAGGTAGCGTTGAGATAGCCATCAGGGCTTCTATAGATCATTGCAAAGCCAATAATTACAACTATTATCATAAAGGGCGTAACAAATCTGTATAGTTTGCGAGCCATGGTTGCTAGCTGTAATTTTGTTTCCTCATGTTGACTAGAAGCGTAATAAACGAATATTCGTGGCAGGTAAAAAAGGCCTGCAAACCAGCAAACTACAAAAATAATATGCAATGACTTCATCCAAAGCATCTAGTACATGTCCTACTAAATGTATTTTAAATATAATTTATCAGCTATATAAGCTCTCAGAGCAAAATATTAACAAGTAATCAAGCGCGCTCGTGCCAATATTACCAGTTATATACATTAACATTACTTTTATACTTACTGTTATGGTGATGTTTTTTGAAATTAGGTTTTGACAAGTGATAGGTAAATTAAAATGTTAGCAGTTGGTATTATTGGCGGTGCTGGTTATACGGGCGCTGAATTATTGCGTCTGCTAGCGATGCATGATCAGGTAGACGTCAAGATTGTTACATCAAGAGAGTACGCAGGCATTGCTGTGGGGCAAGTACATGGCCATCTTGCTGGATATTATCAACAAACCTTTGTGCATCCTGACGAGAATCTTTTTAAAAACTTGGACCTTGTTTTCTTTGCGACCCCTCATGGGGTTAGCATGAATTTGGTCCCCGCCTTATTGGAGCAAAATATCAGAGTAATTGATCTTTCTGCAGATTATAGACTGCGAGATAGTGAACTCTGGAAGAAATGGTATGGCGGTGTCCATACAAGTGAACATTTATTGAACAAGGCAGTATATGGTTTGCCTGAGCTAAATCGGGATGAGCTTTTGGATGCGCGATTAGTTGCCTGTCCTGGATGTTATCCAACAGCTGTTCAGCTTGGATTTGCACCGCTGCTGACTGAACATTTAATAGATTTTTCCAATCTTATCGCCAGCGCAGCCTCCGGTACAAGTGGTGCTGGTAGGAAGGCAAGCTTATCAAATAACTTTAGTGAAATAGGGGAAAACTTTAAGTCTTATGGAGTCTCGGGTCACCGACATTTGCCTGAGATTGAGCAAGAATTAAGTAAGATTGCAGGCCAAGAGGTAAAAGTGACATTTGTTCCTCATTTGGTGCCTATGGTTAGAGGAATCCAAGCAACTCTTTTTGCTTCGCTAAAGCGAAATACAATAAATTTGCAAAGTATTTTTGACCAATTTTATCAGTCAGAGAAATTTGTTGAGATATTGCCTCGCGGTGTTTATCCGCAGACTCGAAACGTAAGAGGTTCGAATATTGTCCAAATTTCCATAGAGCGACCAGATGATGGAGATACAGTCGTTGTTATGGTGGTCGAAGATAATCTTGTTAAAGGAGCTTCGGGACAGGCCATCCAATGCATGAACATAATATATGGCTTTCCTGAAGACGCGGGCCTCGATATGCTCGGGTTGAACCCCTAGTTTTATGAAGAGCGTTCAAGCACATAGAGCTGTCGTGACTCGGCGACATCCAAAGTATTATCAATTTGTTGTGCTGGGCGTATCGTTGATTGCTTTGTTTTTTCTTGTATTAGGGTATTTAGCTGGAACAAAGAGTACTGCGAAAAATATCATATCTTTAGTTCAGAACGACTCTGCTGAGGAAATGGTCTCGATTTCGATTTACAACGCCTTAGAATCGGAGGCTGCGGTATTGCGAACTCAATCGGCCGTCAATCAAGCAGCGTTAATTCAGTTGAGAGACGATTTATCTAACCGAAATAGTCGAATATCCGAGTTAGAGACTAATCTTTCTTTCTTTCGATCTCTTATGGTGTCGGGAAAGTTGGCTGAAGGAATTGGAATGCAACCGATAGAGATTATAGATCTTGGCGATGCGAGGCACTTTGAATTTCGTATTGTTGTTCAACAGCAGGCTAAAAAACATAATCTTGTTAAGGGTACGCTGACAGCGAATATATATGGTGTTAGAAAAGGCCAGTTTGAATCGCACACTTTAGCCGCATTGAGCCAAGATTTAAAACAAGATGTTATTCCATTGCGATTTCGTTACTTTCAGAAAATCAAGGGACAATTGAAACTTCCTGAAGGCTTCACTCCTCAAGGGGTTGATGCGGTAGTAAGATCTAGTTCTCCTAGCAGAGTGACGGTGCAAAAAAAATGGCCTTGGCTAACGACAGACCAATTTTTAACGTTAGGAGAATGAAATTACATCTAAAAAAATGGATGTTTGTAATTTTGTGAGAAGTTGTAATTTCGATTAGACTATACTTTTAGTACCGATGAGTAAATTCAAAGAGGTTAGAATAAATAGATGTCTGAAGCCGAAATGTTTAATCCATCAAGTATTAGCCTTACTTCTAAAGCGGTTGAAAAAATTAAGGTATTGGTTTCTGAGGAGAATAATTCTGAACTTAAATTACGAGTATTTATTGTTGGAGGTGGTTGTTCGGGATTTCAATATGGGTTCACCTTCGATGAATCTCTTCAGGATGATGACACTGCCGTGGAGGAAGATGGTGCCACGGTTGTTATAGATGCTATGAGCTTTCAATATCTTATGGGTTCGGAATTAGATTACATGGAAGGCTTAGAAGGCTCTCGATTTGTTGTCAACAACCCAAATGCTACCACTACATGCGGTTGTGGCGCTTCTTTTTCAATTTAACTAACTGAGAAAACATTAAGCTTGAAAAATAGCGCCAAGTATACGATCTCCAGAAGCGCCTGTTGATATAGGACTGTTGCAAGTCAATCCGTGAAGAGTTCTGTAGCTCAGCCAAGCGAAAGCCGCGGCTTCAATATGATCTGCTTCAAAACCCAATTTTTCTATGCTCTCTACTTTAGTAGGAGCGAAATGTTTTCTGAGTCTATCGAATAGATCAGTATTATGTGCACCACCTCCACAAATATAAACTTCATGGGCATTGAAGTCAGATATTGCCATGCGGATGCTTTTTGCGGTTAATTCTGACAGGGTTGATTGCACATTTTGTTTGGGAATATCTTTCCCAAGCTTTTGCAATTTTGTATTTAGCCACTCAATATTAAATAATTCTTTTCCAGTGCTTTTTGGCTCCTTTTTAAGGAAATACTCCTCTGATAACAGACCGCTAAGCAGATCTTCATTCACTTTTCCACCACCAGCCCAATCTCCATTTGAGTCAAACGGTTGCGCAAGATGTTGCATTATCCAGCCATCTAAAAGTGAGTTACCTGGGCCGGTATCAAAGCCTCCTGCCAATCTATTCCCATCCAGCAGAGTGACATTAGCGAAGCCACCGATATTTACGATTGCTCGACGTAATTTTTCTGATGAAAAAACGGCTTGATGAAAAGCAGGAACTAACGGTGCACCTTCTCCTCCTGCAGCGATATCACGTCTTCTGAAGTCCGCAATGGTTGTTATACCAGTTGTCTCCGCTATTGTATTTGGGTCGCCAATTTGCAAAGAAAATGGGAATGTAGTTTCAGCAGATTTAGGTTTGTGACGAATTGTTTGCCCATGACTGCCGATCGCAGCGATATCGGTCCGGTCGTAACTAGTTGACTTCAGAATACCAAGCGCTGCTTCACTAAAAAGCCTTCCGAGCTTAATATCTAAAGCAGCAAGAAGTTCTATATTGATCTCTTTGGAGTGGCTAAATGTACTTATTTCGCTTTGTATTTGCTCAGGTAATGGTAGGGCTTGGAATTCTATGATGGAGGTGTCTTTTTCTGTAAATCGACACAAAGCGACATCGATCGCATCCAGGCTAGTTCCAGACATCAAGCCGATATAAAGAGATTTATTCATAATATTTGTTAGTGCGCAACTGTTCCAGTCTCGTTTTTAGTTATGAGTAATAGTTCTTCTTTTAAAGTAAGTAGCTGCCTCTTAGCGCTAAATATACCTCGCTGAAAATCTTGTATTTCCTGCCGGGGAAGAGATTTAGCTTTTGGCAGTTTCTTATGTATTGTTCTCGGATTACGATGGACACCATTCATCAGAAACTCATAGTGTAGATGAGGTCCTGTTGCTGCGCCTGTAGAGCCAACGGTGCCAATCACCTGACTTTGCTTCACCTTTTGTCCTCTGCGAACCTTACGACGATTTAGATGAAGATATTTTGTTACGTATTGTTCTCCATGTCGGATAACAATATATTTTCCATTAGATTTTGTATAGGAAGACTCTATAACTCTTCCATCACCAGATGCGAAAACAGGGGTTCCACGAGGTGCTGCGTAATCAGTTCCGCGATGAGGTCGTGTTGTTTTATATATGGGATGCAGCCTTCTGGGGTTGAAATTTGAACTGATACGAGTGAAATCTAAAGGGGCCAGTAAGAATGCTTTTCGCATACTTACACCTTTGGCATTGTAATACCCAACGTCACCAGCAGAATTTGTATATTTAAAGGCTGTGTATTCTTTTCCGCGATTGTAAAACGCAGCCGCGATAATATCACCGTCATCTATCTTTTCTTCGTTTAAAAATAGCTGCTCATAAACTAGATGGATAGTGTCTCCTTTTCTTGGATCAAGGAAAAAATCAATGACACCGCCAAAAATATTAGCTAATTGCATAATGGAATTATGAGTTAGGCCAGCAGATTGCCCCGCAAGAAAAAGGGAGCTTTCGATCCGCGCGCTTGTCCATGTAATCCTCTTTTGCGGAGTAAGAATAATTTCTTTACTCTTGAAGGAGTCTCCAGCTCGCCAGTAATTTGTGCTCTCTAAAAGCGAGCGCCGATGTTTGACTCCAATTAGATCTCCATTTACATCTGACTGAAAAGAAAGGGTATGGTTTGGGTACAGTTTACTTAGTTTTTTTCCGTCTGCTGAAGTCTTCACCACTTCGTATAAATCCCGATCAGAAAATCCTGCTTTAGCGAAAATAATGGATAGATTGTCGCCGTCACGAACTTTAAAAGTCCTCCACGGATCTGGTTTTTCTGCGACTGAACTATCTATTTCATTCAGCATGGTTTTTTCAATCTTCTCTATTTCATTAGGAGCTTCGGTAATTTCTAGATAGGAAGTGTTCGCTATTTCTTCGTTGAGGGTCATCCATGTTGCAAACGATATAAGAGTCATACCAAAAAAAAGTAGAATTAAGTGCCATCTGCGCAAGCTCGACGGAATAGCGGAGACTGAAGAAAAGCCGCGGATAGAGCGACTTATTAGCAAATCAAAAATAGGACCTGCAGGCATTGGTCGATTATAATAAATTTGCGCAAGACTAGACAATGTTCCTGTGCACTTGCATTTACATAATCATGTTGTATCGTGAGTTGCCCTTGTCCGCCCCAATAGAATAAACGGGTCAAGTAATGAGCTGTTCTTTTTTAGAAGATTTAAACAATCGCGGTTTAATCTTTCAAATAGCAGGAGAAGAAGGTCTGTCACGATGGCTGGGCGGATCCGAACGAACCCTTTATTGTGGTTTTGATCCTACCGCAGACAGTCTGCATATTGGTTCCCTGGTTCCTTTGCTGACCTTGCGCCGCTTTCAGCTGGCCGGTCATCGTCCTTTGGCTCTCGTTGGAGGTGCTACTGGTTTGATAGGGGATCCGAGTTTCAAATCTGAGGAGCGAACTCTAAATTCTCAAAATGTAGTAGAAGCATGGGTTGAAAAAATAGAAGGTCAATTAGGTCGATTTATTGACTTCGATCAAGGTTCTTTCTCGGCCAAGGTTGTCAATAATTTAGAGTGGACCAAGGATTATGACGTTCTTACTTTCTTGAGAGATGTCGGTAAACACTTCTCTGTCAACTCTATGATACAAAAAGAATCGGTGAAACAAAGAATTACTAGAGACGGTGATGGTATTAGCTTTACCGAATTTTCTTACATGATTCTTCAATCTTTTGATTTTGTTATGTTGAATAAGCTTCATGATTGCGGGCTTCAGATAGGTGGCTCGGATCAGTGGGGAAATATTACAGCAGGAATAGATCTTACCCGGAGAATGAACGGGGAGACCGTATTTGGTTTGACACAACCGCTGGTTACTAAGTCGGATGGCTCGAAGTTTGGAAAGACAGAAGCAGGAACAGTTTGGTTGGATGCTTCTCGAACATCACCTTATGCTTTCTATCAATTTTGGTTAGGTACAGCTGATGCAGATGTCTACAAATTCCTTCGTTACTTTACGTTTCTTTCTTTGGAGGATATTGAACGCGTTGAAAAGGAGGATGCAGAGAACGATGGACGTCCTCAAGCCCAAATAGTCCTAGCAGAAGAGATTACGAGATTGGTCCATGGTGAAGACGGGGTAGTGACAGCCAAACGAATTACCGGTGCATTGTTTTCTGGTGCGTCTGATTCGCTTAGTGAAGAAGATTTTAAACAACTTCGTCAGGATGGTTTGCCCAGCTCGAATCATCATTTTTCGACGCTGCCTGCTAGTTTGACTCAGCTTTTGACGGATACTGGAATAGCCATCTCTGGCAAGCAGGTCAAGGACGCGCTTCAGCGCAATGCTGTTTTTATCAATGGCGAACCAATTGGCTGGGATAGTAATACAGAACTGGCTAAATGTTTTATAAAAGAAAATGCATGTTTTGGTCGTTTCTTTTTGGTGAGATTAGGACGAAAAAAATATCATCTTCTTGAAATTCAGTAGTTGGAATTTTATTAATTGTCTTTGTTTTGGTATTAGCACTACTTGCGCTCAAATTTTAATATACAAGAAAAAGATATTTGTATGCTCGATCTCTATTTAATGCGCCACGCAAAATCTTCATGGTCAAACGCGGAGGCGTCTGATCGAGAAAGAGTTTTGAATTCGAGAGGTCAAAAAGACGCACCTCGCATGGGTGAATTTTTATCATGGCATTTCCCAGCTATTTCTCCTTATGTCAGTCCAGCTCTAAGAGCTCAGTTAACGTGGGCCGGTATTTGTTCTACATGGCCGGCACTTGCCTCATTGGAATATCATATTGAAGAATCGCTTTATACATTCTCCTCTCAGGATTTAATAAGTTGGTTGAAAAAAAAAGAAGGAGATAAGCCGATATTTTTGATAGGACATAATCCTGCATTAACCGAGTTGATAAATTACTTGACCCAAACCAATTCGATTAGCAATCTACCAACGGCTGGTTTTGCGTATTTAACCTTGTCTTTGTATGAATGGCCGAGTATAGAAGCAGGGGTTGGCAAGCTAGAGAAATTAGTACTGCCACGTGATCTATCGGAATTATAAAAGTGTTATCCGACTGCGAATTCTTTATATTGATGGTAATCTTGCGTAGAACTTCCAAATAAAGGATGTACCATGGAAGCGAGAATCTTATTATTACTAGTTGTTCTTCTATCAGGTTGTGGAGAGTTTTTACCGGCCCCGATAAAAAAAAATACATGGTGTGAATCTCCTCGCGTAAAGGTTTGTACGATGGACTACAAACCAGTATGCGGCAAGCTTTTGACTGGTCAAAAGAGAGACTATTCCTCTCCTTGTAATGCCTGTGCAGATGACAAAGTTTCTTCATATTCAGAGGATTCTTGTGAGATGCAGTTACAATGAGTTTAACGAACAAAATTTTGTTGGCGATGATCGCTGGAATATTTGTAGGGGCCGGTCTCAATGTGTTTCTGCCAGTGTTGTCAGAATCTGCAGTCTTTTTACTAAATAAATATGTAGTGGAAGGATTATTTGAACTGGTGGGTCAAGTATTTATCGCTTCCTTAAAGCTTCTAGTGGTGCCGCTAGTTTTGGTTTCCTTGATTTGTGGATCGAGCTCCATGGGTGACAGTGCTCGTATGGGGCCAATAGCGGTTAAGACTCTATTGCTTTATCTGGGCACAACTGCCGTGGCAATTAGCATGGCCTTATTTATTGCCGTATTAGTATCGCCCGGTGAGGCAGTTAGTCTCGATACAAATGTTATGTTCGAGGCAAAGTCACCTCCCCCTTTAATTCAGGTATTAATTGATATTTTTCCATCTAATCCATTCGCTGCGATGGCAGAGGGTAGAATGCTTCAGGTAATTGTATTTGCTTTATTGGTGGGTTATTCCATATCACATGCAGGCGAAGCGGGTGTGCGGATTGCGAATTTTTTTCGAGATATGGAAGAAGTCGTTATGCGGATGGTGTCTGTAATGATGGCGTTTGCTCCATATGGCGTTTTCGCTCTACTGGCGAAGCTTTTTGCGACAATGGGGATTGGTACGATCCTCGATCTAGCGGCTTATTTCTTCACCGTGCTCGGAGTATTGGTTCTCCATGGTGCACTAACCTACGGTCTAATGGTGAAGGCTTTTACCGGTCTTTCTCCTGTCCCCATGTTTCAGAAAATGCGGCGGGTATGGGCCTTCGCGTTTAGCACGGCTTCTTCTGGCGCTACGTTACCCATCACACTTCGAACCGTAGAAAAAGGTCTTGGCGTTAAAAATTCTGTTGCAGGTTTTACTGTGCCGCTTGGTGCAACTATCAATATGGATGGAACTGCAATAATGCAAGGGGTCGCAACTGTTTTTATTGCGCAGGCATACGGGATCGATTTAACTCTTAGCACTTTTGTAACTGTGATTCTGACTGCAACACTGGCGTCGATTGGTACTGCTGCCGTGCCCGGTGTGGGTTTGATTACCTTGGCACTTGTGCTGGAACAGGCCGGCTTGCCGCTTGAAGGAATTGCATTAATTATTGGGGTGGATAGGTTGTTGGACATGGTTCGAACAGCTGTCAATGTGACCGGTGATGCAGCAGTATCATTGGTTGTAGGACGAAGTGAAAGAGAACAAGAGTTAGAGACTTACCTAGACCCAAATGCTGGTCGTAATGATGAATTGTCAGACACTCAAAGTACAGGAGCTAAAAGATGAGTATTCAGGTTTCTATTGTGCCAGTGACCCAATATCAACAAAACTGCTCTGTAATGAAGTGTCTGAAAACAGGTAAGGCCGCCATAGTTGATCCTGGCGGCGACATTGAGCGCATTAAGCAAGCGATGTCGGAGATAGAGGCGACCGCCGAAAAAATTATTCTTACCCATGGGCATATGGATCATTGCGCAGCGTCTGACGTGCTTAGAGAAGAGCTCGGCATACCCATTGAAGGTCCTCACAGTGCAGACGATTTTTGGATTTCGCGACTCCCGGAATGGTGTGAAATGTCCGGGTTTCCGGTGGCGCAGGCATTTACACCAGATCGTTGGCTTGAAGATGGTGATACGGTAAATGTAGGTGAGCAGCAACTTAGCGTCTTTCACTGCCCGGGTCACACGCCCGGGCACGTCGTCTTTCTCTACGAATTACAGAAAATTGCTTGGGTTGGAGACGTTCTTTTTCAAGGGTCTATTGGAAGGACCGACTTCCCTATGGGGAATCATGATGATTTGATACAAAGTATAAGGGGCAAGTTATTTCCATTGGGAGACGATATCACCTTTATACCTGGCCACGGACCCACGTCGACATTTGGTCAGGAACGTCAAACCAATCCCTTTGTTGCGGATAGCCGTTATGGCTAATTTATTTTATCCTCAATAGGGTAGAGTTTCCCCTCGAAAATCGTTCCCTTGACCTCGATAGTTTTAAGTTGGGAAGCATCAACTTTGAATGGATCCGCATTCAATACAACAAAGTCTGCTTTCTTACCAACGCGAATCGATCCGATTTCGTTTTCCCATCCCATCACTCTTGCCGCATCGATTGTAATGGCTCTTATCGCTGCCCTCAGTGATATTTTTTCGTTAACATCACTTGTTTTACCGTTTATTGTTAGTCGGGTTGCAGCCGCCCAGGCAAGTGTGAGTGGGGATAGTGGGGCCATAGGACAATCAGAATGTAGAGCAAAAGGCACGTTAAGCTTCTCTAATGACCCTAGTTTAACCATTTTACTGCCACGCTCAGTTCCTAGCCATTTTTCACTGAATATGTCTGATAGTATGTAGTTGTAGTAGGGATTGGCTGAAACCATCATCCCAAGTTCACTTATCAATTGATTCTGTTCTTCTCTAGTATAGGCGAAGTGTTCAAGCGTAGTTCCGTGATCTTCTCTTGGGAACTTCGTATCCAGTTCTTTGATTAGATCTAACAAAGCGTCTGCACTCTTGTCTCCATTTGTATGTGCGTGAAGCTTGTAGCCAGCATTCCAGAAAACCTCAGCCCATTGTTTTGTAAGTGGGATAGGAATCATCCAAACTCCCTCATGTCCATCTAGATATCCGGGTGGTCCCATTTGAGACAGTCCACTGAAGATGGCTCCATCAATCATTAATTTAAAATGCTTATCTATTATTACGCGACTGGAATTACCCACTCGCCAGGACTCGATTTCTTTTAATGCTTCTTCTGGAGATATATTTCTAGTAAGAAAATCGGTAATTATGGGTGTCAGAATAATTCTAGAAGGCGACTGCATAGTTTCGGCAGCCCCACGGATAAGATTAATTTCTATCTGGGGATTACCGAAGATGCCAATTCCCATATCAAGAGCGGTGGTGACTCCACCTTGATGAAGCATATCAAAAAAAATTGTCATTCCTTGCTGGAAACGTTTTGGTTCAAAGAGAAATTTGAGTCTTGGCATTATCGCCATCAACCCATTTTCTTTGAAATGACCTCGTTCTAAATTTGCTAGTTCTCCAAGTCCTTGGATCGAATTCTCACTTATTCCTAACCAGTTTATAGCGAGATCATTGAGGAAGAGTTCATGAAAAGAGCGATGCCAGATAATGACTGGGGTATCAGGAAAGAGTGAGGACAAACTCTGTCGATCTATCTCTCCATGCCAGAGAGGGTGATACCCCCATGTGATAAAAGGTTCCTCGCTTTTGTCGTGAGCCATTATCAGTTCTTTAAGACGAGTGATATAACCTTCTGGAGATGTGCTGCCCGGAAATTCACCTGTTGGTAAAGACCATTCCTCGGGAGCTACAAATGGGAATTGGGTTAGAATGGCAGGAAGTGTTGGATGGACGTGTGCGTCTATAAATCCTGGAAGAAGCACCATCTTTTCCAATGAGCGATTTATACTACCCCCACTTTTTTCTATGAGTGGTAATAGTGAATCAAGGTTTCCTACAGCGGCAATTCGACCATTTTCTATGGCTACAGCGGTTGCTATCGGTTGATCATCTTCCATCGTGAAGATCTTCTCGGCCGTGAAGATTGTGAGACAAAGGGCCGGTGTATTTGCAATAAATAATAGAGATGAAAATAAAGAGACGTTGGCTATTTTTTTGTAGTTACACATTAGGGTCGGATCACTTTAAACCAGTCGCCAGTTCTCGGTTCTCCTCGCGGATAGATTCCATTAATTAACCGATGAGTGGCTTCAGCCTCTGGGATCGGGCTTTTTGCGGCCAAGCTTGCAACAGTCTGCCCACGTGGCACTCGAATATATCTTATGTACAAAGGGGGACCGGTGATCGTTTCGCCTTCAGTCATCGAGCGAAAGCTCTTAATTATTTTTAAAAGTATAGGATCATCTTGCTTTATTTCTTCAGCGCTACCTTCAAATAAATACGAATAATTTTGGTCAATCACCGCTACGCGTTTAATCAGATTTTTGTCGGACGCCAGCGCGGTATAACCTTTTAGACCAAACTGGTCTAGAGCTTCTTCGCTAGACAATTCTCCAGTTGAAAGCTTTTTTAGCGTTTCTTCAGGTTTGATCAAGACGTCGCGCTTTCGAAGCATGATTCGGAGTGATGCGTCACCGTCATCGGATTGAGCGATCACAGCACCAGAGGTCGCATTTACACTCCATCCATCAGGTAACTCTACTGTAAAACCGAGATTGTTATGGTAGTAACGCTGGTCAGCGCGCTTGTTACTTGCATGATCCCCCCAAGGAAGATTTTGCATATACTTTCGAAAATCTGTTGTTACATCATTAATCAAAAGTTCCTCATTTATCTCCACAAGCTTCGCAGACTTAATTATTTCTTTTAATCTTCGATCGCTGCGTGGGTGGCTTGCATAAAGGCCATGATAACTCGACGGCTTATTACCCGATAGGCGTTGATGCATTTCAAGATACTTCATGGTTGAGAGTGCATCGATTATCGCTTCGACGTCATAGCCATTTTTTGCAATATAATTTGCTCCCAGTCGATCAGCCTCTAGTTCACGTTTTCGCCCAAAGCTGGCACCAACTTCAGCACCGTACATCTGTGCTGCGCTAGCCAGATTCCCACTCCCTGTCAGCATATAAGTTCCAAAGCTAGCGATCTTTTGTATGACGTTGGAGGTAGTGCCTTCTGAGTGATGATTGGCAGTAACATGGGCAATTTCATGACCTACTATACCCGCAAATTCAGCTTCAGAATTCAGATAATTCAGAAGCCCCCGATTAACATAGATATAACCGCCCGGCATAGCAAAGGCATTTATGGTTCCATCATCAACGATCCTAAAGGTAAAGGATTCTTTCTTCTTATAATCGCTGCTCTCGACTAGCTTATTACCAATTCTATTCAAGTATCCCTGCAATTTGGGCTCTTTGTAAAAAAGCCCGTTTTTCTCCATTTCCTCAAATTTTTCTTTACCAATTTCTTTTAAACCTG
>JAQWLX010000125.1 GCA_029247075.1 Halieaceae bacterium
ATATATAGATCCAGTGCAACAGCGAGGATTTTACTAAAAAGATTTTGGCAGATCTAGAACATGAGTAGCCACATGACTTAAAATCAAATTAGTACTTATAGGAGCAACCTGGTATAGACGTGTTTCCCGAAATTTTCTTTCAATATCATATTCTTCCGCAAAACCAAATCCGCCATGAATCTGAAGGCATGCATCTCCCGCAAACCAGCTGGCCTCAGATGCAAGTAGTTTAGCCATATTGGCTTCGGAACCACAGAATTCATCTGCGTCAAACATCTTCGCCGCTTTATTAACCATTTCTGCGGCAGCGGAAAGCTGAATATGAGCTCGTGCAATTGGAAATTGTACTCCTTGATTTTCGCCGAGAATCTTTCCAAAAACTTTTCTTTCTTTTGCATAATTAGAGGCACGATCAATAAAAAAACGACCATCACCGATACATTCACTAGCAATTAAGATACGTTCGGCATTCATGCCGTCAAGGATATATTTTAACCCTTCGCCTTCTAGACCAATTAGATTTTCGTGAGGAACCTTTAAATCGTCAAAAAATAATTCTGTACTAGCGTGATTAAGCATTGTGCGGATGGGTTTGATTGTCAGTCCTTGTCCTATTGCCTCTCTCATGTCGACCAATAACACACTTAATCCTAAGGAAGGTCGTGGCACTTCGTCTCTCGCTTGAGTGCGGACAAGCAAGACCATGAGATCACTATGCTCTGCTCGACTAATCCATATCTTTTGCCCATTCACTATATAGTGATCTTTTTCGCGTTTCGCAAACGTTCGAATTCTGGTTGTGTCGGTACCGCTATCAGGTTCTGTTACACCAAATGCCTGCAGACGTAACTCTCCTTTAGCGATAGCGGGTAAATATTGAGCTTTTTGTTTTTCGCTTCCATGTTTTAGAACTGTTCCCATGGTATACATTTGTGCATGACAGGCCCCGCCATTGCAACCAGAGCGATGAATTTCTTCTAAGATAGCTGAAGCTGCTTCGATTCCTAATCCAGCACCTCCATATTCTTCAGGAATCAGAGCAGATAAAAACCCTGTATCGGTGAGTGCTTCCACAAATTTTGTCGGATATTGCCGATCTCGATCGAGTGCTTGCCAGTAAGATCCGGGAAAATCCCCACAAACTTTTCTAATTGATTCTCGTATTTCTTTGTAGCTTATTGGAGAAAGAGATGACATTATTTTGTTTCCTTATTTTTATATCGGATCCCATTCAAAAATATCCGTTGATACTTGCAGGGGATGAAGGTTTGGTTTTAGCGCGGGGAGTAATTCATTGGAAATTGATTCTGGTGTCCATCCATTTTGACGGTGAATTGATCTCACAGGGCGCATTTTAGAGAAAAGTAAAATCTCATTTTTTCTTACACAAAATACTTCGCCACTAACCTCGGCAGCGGAATCTGAACAGAGGAATGTCACCATTGGTGCAACTTTGTCTGGAGTCATTGACTGAAGTTGTTTGACTCTTTCCTTATCCCCTTCAGATCGAGTTTGGATACTGTCGGTCATTCGACTCCATGCGAATGGTGAGACGCAATTTGATCTTACTCCATACCGACCCATATCTAAGGCTATCGAATTAGACAGTCCCACTAACGCCATTTTTGCTGAAGAGTAGTTTGATTGGCCAATATTTCCAATAAGGCCAGATGTAGAAGTCATATGTACAAAGCTTCCGCTATTCTGCTCTCGAAAATGTGTTGCAGCCGCGCGAGACACATTGAAGCTACCATTTAAATGCACATTGATCACGGAATGCCAATTTTCAGGCGTCATTTTGTGAAAAATAGTATCTCGTGAAATTCCAGCATTATTGACTACTGCATCAATTCTTCCGAAATGCTTTATGGCATCGTCAATGATGGTTTTTGCGGTTTCAAATTCAGCAACGTTGGCAAAATTAGCGTAAGCATTTCCTCCTCCGGAAGTGATGAGTTCGACTACTTCTTCGGCAGGAGTGGTGTCTTGCCCATCGCCAGCCAAAGTTCCGCCAAGATCGTTCACTATGACGGCTGCACCTTCTCGAGCAGAGAGCAACGCTACCTCGCGCCCGATTCCTCGTCCCCCTCCTGTTACTACCACTACTTTATTAGATAAGATTCCTGAGTTAGCCATTATTAGTTCCCGTTTTTACTTTAAGTAGGATAATTTTTGGGAAACGTATTTCGCATCTATGGTCGTTCGAACAGAGCTGCTATACCTTGTCCACCACCGATACACATAGTTTCCAACGCAAATTTGCCATTTATTCGTTCTAGTTCATAAAGCATTGAGGTCATGATGCGAGCTCCAGTGGCTCCAATAGGATGACCAAGTGAGATTCCAGAGCCATTAACGTTGATTCGGCTAAAATCTTGCATTCCCCACGATTTTACGACCGCCAGTACTTGAACGGCGAAGGCTTCATTTAATTCAATTAGATCAATATCATTCCATTGAACGCCAATGCGAGAAAATAGACGTTCGACTGCTGGAACTGGTCCTATACCCATTTTGGCTGGTTCGCAACCAGCTGCAGCCCAGCTATTAAAATATGCGAGAGGCTCAAGATTGAGGCTCGGTAGTTTGTCTTCAGCTATTACTAAGCAGGCCGCGGCCGCATCATTTTGTTGACTAGAATTACCCGCTGTTACCACGCCTCCTTCTAGCAATGGTTTCAGTGTTCCCAATTTTTCTACAGTGACATCCGGCCTTACACCCTCATCTTTTCGCACCATTACTTCTTCACCCCGAGCTTGGGGCGCGTTGATAGGCACGATCTCGTTATCAAAAAGGTTTCGTTCCCATGCAGATTTTGCTTTAGCATGGCTATCTGCAGCTAATTCATCCGCAGCTATTCGAGATATGTTAAATTCCCTCGCCAGATTTTCAGCTGTCTCGATCATCCCAGATATCACACCGAAGCGCTCTGCAGGCTGGGATCTCTCGCGACCGCGTTCCAGGCGATCGTGCAGTTTCACGGTTCCTGCTTTTGATCCTCCTCGCATTGAGGTAGTGTAGTATTCTACGTTGCTCATGCTCTCAACACCGCCAGCCAGCACCACATCTGCTGATCCCGTCTGTATCATCATAGCGGCCGAAGCAATAGCCTGGAGTCCTCCCCCACAGCGACGGTCTATTTGAAAACCCGGTGTTTTTATAGGGAGTCCTGCATCGAGTGCAGCCCAACGACCGATGCAAGGGGCTTCGCTATTGGCATAACTTTGGGCAAATATCACTTCGTCAATTACCTCTGGATCAATTTGAGTCCGCGCCACAACAGCAGAGATGATATGAGAAGCGAGTTTTTCCGCGGGTAATGTTTTAAGTCCTCCCAGAAATCGACCGATGGGTGTTCTTAGCGGTGTTACAATGGCGGCTTTACGTAGGGACATGTCTATAACGCTCTAAGTGGTTTCTCGACTACGAAGGGAGGTGTTTTGTAAGATGTAGAAGGCCAAAGTCGCTCAAGTCTGATGCAAGTTGCGGTTGATAATGGTATTGAAGAGATCTACGCCGAGTGCGGTGGTGCATGCAGCTGCGGTACCTGCCACTGCTACATTGATTCCGCTTGGAGGAAGAGTGTTCCTGAACCCTCAAGTATTGAATTGCTGATGCTGGATTGCGTCTTAGATAAAAGGGAAAACTCTAGACTAAGCTGTCAAGTTGACATTAGCGATGAAATGGACGGAATGGTGGTTAGATTACCTGCCACTCAGTACTGAAGCTTGAGATAATTATCAAATTCTCTTTGATGAAGGGTTGAATTTCCCTATCATTTTGATCCGTTAGAAGCATTGCCCGCTAGTATCGATCCTATTTAACTACTATAGTTTTCTTCCTCAAGCGAATTAGAATTTTTAGGGGATTGGCCGTCGACCCATATTCTTTTGCAATATTGATTAGCGTAATAATATTTATTGCGCTAGGGAATTATTCTGGTCGCCGTGTAATGCAGATAGACGATTACTTTGTGGCTGGCCGCCGCTGTCCTACTATCTTAATTTCGTCCACCATCGTAGCCAGTGTATTTAGTACATCGATATTTCTCGGTGAAGCTGGCTTCACCTATGACGGTCAAATGGGCCCCTATATTTTATTTCCTGGTATTGCTGTGGCTGGTTATGTGTATGGTGCACTTTTTTTTGGCACCTATCTTCGACGAAGTCGAGCATCTACAGTGGCGGCTTTCTTTGGTGAACGATTTAATAATTTCAGGGTCCAGCAAGCCGCTGGCGTCACTATTATTCTTGGTTTGGGTGGTTACTTGATTGTAGTTACTCAGGGAGCTGGCATTCTCCTATCAGAGTTAACCGATCTTAACTACACTCAAGGAGTAATCTTATCTTGGTTAAGTTACACCATCTTTACGATTTATTCTGGCTCCCGTGGCGTGATCTTGACCGATACATTAATGTTTTTTCTCTTTGCAGTCGCTACAGCAATTTTTGCAATTTACATAGTCAATCATTTTGGTGGAGTATCGCATTCAATCGAGCTTTTAACTCAAATTGAAAGTAAACCAGATATAACCTCTTGGCACGGTACAGTTGGTGTCGATACAGAGTGGCCGACTCCGACTGATTACCTGATTTGGGCCCTAGCAGTAGACATGTCTTGGGCAATGGTTTATGCGGTTGGGCCTTGGCAGGCCGGTCGTCATCTCATGGCGCGAGATGAACATGTAGTTATTCGATCGGCTATTTATGCGTGCCTGGCAGTTACTTTTATGCAATTCCTAATTTATGGTGCAGGGGGACTAATTAATTTAGCTGATCCAGGCATCACTCCTTCGGAAACCGTTATCATCTGGGCCTCCATGAATCTCGTGCCTACGCTCTTGGGGGCCCTGTTACTTGCTGGAATTGTTGCAGCTGCACTCTCTTCAGCCTCCACTTTCTTGTCTCTGGTGGGCTTTAGCATTAGTAATGACATAGTCAACCGCGAGGCAGGTCTAACATTAGGCTTTACGAGGAAGGTAATGTTTTTCACTGGAATAATAGTACTTCCACTGAGCTTATACTTTCCTCCAAATGTATTTTGGTTGATGACATTTATAGGTACCGTCTTTGCTTCATCCTGGGGAGCTGTTGGATTTATGAGTATATGGAGCTCGCGTATCACTGCTTCCGCCGCCTTCTGGGGTATCACAAACGGCTTTGTATTTAATGTCATTCCAGCCTGGTTGGAGTATCTCAATTATATTACTTTGCCAAGCTATGCCAGTCCTGTGATCATTGGTGCGTTGGTTAGCTTGGTCACGATCATTCGGATTTCGTTATATACCAAGGTTACAAGCGAAGAGACTGAATACCGTTCGCGCTTGCATCAGACACCGGATAGTGATCGTGACCTTAGGAAGACAAAGATCACCTTGTTCGCACCAGGGATGTTAATAGTCTACGGTGTTGTTATGCCTGTCTTATTGATTGCGTATTATGTTTTTCCGTATCAAAAGGCGTCAGGAAATTTGACAGCAAACGGGGCTGTAAATTGGTTTAGTGGGGAAGCGATTTTGGCCTTATCTTCAGCTGTTACCTTTGTTTCGCTAGGGGTCATTGCCGCGGCTGTAGTCTGGCGCAGATATAAAACGAGGAGCAATTTTTAAATGGCAGATTCGGAATTTGACGTGATCATTTTAGGTGGAGGGCACAATGGTCTGACTGCGGCAAACTACTTGGCTAAGGCTGGTCTGCGTGTATGTGTTCTTGAAAGAAGAGCCATTGTTGGTGGAGCGGCAGTAACAGAGGAATTTTCTCCCGGATATCGCAACTCGTTAGCGTCCTACGTCGTAAGTCTTCTTCGAGAGGAAATAATTGATGATTTAGAATTGCGAAGTTACGGGTATGAAACAATTCCTTTACCGAATTCATTTTATCCTGGGCTGGATGGAAGTCATCTACTTCTGACAGAAAATGAGAATCACAATAAAGAACAAATAGGCAAATTTTCCAGTACCGATCATGACGCGTTAAAAGAGTTTGAGAATATCGTGGATCAGGTAGGGGAAATTATCTCCAAGTACTGGATGAATCCTCCGCCCAAACTATCTGGAGGCGGTTTAAGCGATGTTATCAACGCAATTAAACTGGGCAATGATGTTTATAAACTTGATGCTGATGCGCGGCACAGGCTTATTCAATTTCTGGTAGGGGCGCCTGAGACAATAATCGAACGCTGGTTCGAAAGTGACAAGATTAAAGCAGTAATTGCCGCTCATTGTATGCCAGGAAACTATGCTTCTCTTGAGCAACCCGGAGCGAGTTTGGCGATGCTGCATCATGCGGTGGGCGAGATTGATGGCAAGCAAGGGTCCTGGGGTATCGTAAGAGGAGGGATGGGAAAGATTACTCAAGCGATGGCAGCATCGGCTATTGCGAAAGGTGTAGTAATTCGCACCGACAGTGAAGTAGAGAAAATCCTTGTTCAAGATAATAAAGTGCAAGGCGTTCGTCTAAAACAAGGCACGGTACTTTCAGCTAAGATAGTAGCAGCTAATACAGATCCAAAAAGGACTTTTCTAACACTTCTTGGAAAGGAATACTTGCCTGATAATTTTGCAAAAGATATTAGCGCTTATCGAATGGAGTCGGCGTCTTTGCGAATGAATTTGGCTTTGAAAGGGCTACCTAAATTTGCATGCATAGATGACCAAGGAATTGGGGAGCATCATAGAAGCACCATCACTTTTATTGAGAACAAACAGCATCTTGAAACTGTATTTCGTTCAGCGCGAGCAGGTATCCCAGCCGATCGACCAATAATTGAGGGGATCATACCTAGCGTGCTTGATGATACGTTAACTGATAAGCTTGGAACTCACGTGATGAGCCTGCTTTGTAAATATATGCCTTTTGATCTTGCAGATGGTAGGCACTGGGATACTGAAAAAGAGGCAGTAGTAGCCAAGATTCTAGATTATTTAGCGCTATACATTCCTAATCTTCATGATATTTTGCATTCTTGGCAGTGTCTCACCCCATTGGATATTGAACGCATATTTGGAATGACACGAGGAGATATTCTGCATGGACGACTGAAGCCAG
>JAQWLX010000102.1 GCA_029247075.1 Halieaceae bacterium
CACCCAATGCGCTTCTACTCCTTCTGGCATCCGGTAGATTAAAGATCTTCGTGCCGCTGTGCGCATGAAATCTGTCCATATTCGGAGTGCACCGGTGGCTCCTGTAAGACCAGTAACACCGTTATCATCACGACCAATCCAAGTAACAGCTAATAGATCACCGGAGAAACCAGCAAACCAAGAGTCACGGCCATCATTGGTCGTTCCAGTCTTTCCTGCTACATCAAAATCTTTATCCAGCGTATTATAAACAGATTTTCCAGTGCCGGTTCTAACAGCCTCTCGCAAAACATATTGCAATAAATGCATAGTACTGAGATTGAATGTACGATCATAAGTTAAAGGAAATCTCCGAAGAGGCTTGCCTCTTGAGTCTACAATTTCCCGGATGGATCTTAGAGGCAATTGAAATCCTCCGCTGGCAATCGATTGATATAACTTAGCCATAATATAAGGCGAATATTCACCAGCACCAAGTGTTAATGAAGGAACCTGTGGAACAGATTGATCAATACCCAAACGACGAAGTACATCTAATAATTTGTCTAGACCTATAGTCATTCCTAATCTAGCTGTGGCAAGATTTAATGATTGTGATAATCCTTGTCGCAGTGGTACTTTTCCTCGAGTTTTTCTATCGAAATTTCGAGGTTTCCATAATCGACCGCCTGGCCCCTTAACGGTAAGGGGCGCGTCATCAATAAGTGTTGCTAGTGTATATTTCGAAGGCTCTTCTAACGCCGCCAGATAGACCGCGGGCTTCAAAAGAGAACCGGCTGGTCGCCTCGCATCCAAAGCTCGATTAAAACCGGCATATCCATTTGCTTTGCCACCTACCAATGCGACTACTTCACCAGTATCGACATTCGTAACAATTGATCCTGTCTCTAGGTCGTCGGATTCGGGTAATTTTCTTAGAATTGTACTAGTACTTTGCTCCAGCTTTTTCTGGAGAATCGGGTCAAAATTAGTAAAAATTCTTAATCCTAAACTTGTTAGATCGCGTTCTCGATACTCTAGACTCAGCTGCCGATGTACTAAATTTAAATAGGCGGGAAAATTTCCGCTACGCCTAGAGGAAAAATTAACTTGGAGTGGCATTGATTTGGTAACTAACGCCTCTTCTAGGGAAATAACACCAAATTCCTCCATCTCATCAAGAACCAAATTGCGTCTATTGATCGCTCGATCTTTATTATTTTTAGGATTATAAAAAGAAGGGCCTTTTATCATTCCTATAAGGAGAGCTTGTTCATGCAATCCTAACTGCACCAATGGCTTGTTAAAATAATGCTTAGCCGCAAGCCCAAAACCATGAATTGCGCGCCGACCATCCTGGCCTAGATAAATTTCATTTAGGTAATTTTCTAAGATCTGAGGTTTGCTGTAGTGAAGTTCTAACAAAACTGCCATAAGCAACTCATTGATCTTCCGCAAGAAAGTTCGCTCAGGAGTCAAATAGTAGTTTTTGACAAGTTGCTGAGTGATGGTGCTCCCGCCTGATACAATCTTACCTGATGTAAGATTTTGTATTAGGGCTCTAAAAATACCTTTTAAAGAAAAGCCTAAGTGGTTTTCGAATCCTTGATCTTCAATTGCTAGCAATCCATTAATTAACGTTGGTGGGACATCGTCTAATTTCACTAATAACCTGTCCTCACCATGCGCCGGGTAAATTGCACCTATCTCGAGTGGGTCTAATCGCATTAGTTCGATATTTTCTCCTCTACTTGAGAGCTCAGTAATAAGACCATCCTTAATCTGTATATTTATTTTTCTAGAAATTTCATTTTCTTCTGAAAAATTGAAGCCGCGCGTATAAATCCCATGGGAATTTCCTTGCCTGAATGTTTCACCTGGGTTATTTAAATTCGTGACTTTTTTATAACCAAGCCATTCTAATTCGCGGGAGAGATCCGATGAGGTCAAAGACAGACCTGGATATATTTCTAGAGGTCTCGCATAAACACGAGCAGGTATTTCCCAGAGATTGTCCGAAAAGCTATCGGTAATACGCACATCGAGATAAATCAAATAAAATATCAACACGACCAATGCGGTAGTTATTATTTGAAATAACGATTTTTTAGATAAAGCCATTTGTCGAAATTCTAACTCATAGACTGGTAATTACCCGCTTTTATTTCGAGATTAGATTGCCATAATGAGCTAAATTTATACGAGTTAAGTCTAGGTCTGGGATTTGTGAAAAAATATAACGTTTTCGGCATGGGTGCTGCCCTAGTGGACACTCAAATAAGATTAAACGAGCAGAAGCTAAAAGATATGGGCGTGGAAAAAGGGATCATGACCCTTGTGGACGAAGCAAGGCAAAGAGAGCTGCTTGAGCAACTTACTGGTAACTTGCTTGAGGCAAAACATGAAAGCGGAGGTAGTGCCGGTAACTCGATGATTGCTGCATCCGGATTTGGGGGTAAAACCTTCATATGTTGTAAAGTTTCAGATGATCAGGACGGCGATATATACATTTCTGACCTCGACCGCTGTAGAGTAACCCACAATTTAAAAAATAATCGAGCTTTAAATGAGGCTACTGGAAAGTGTCTTGTATTGATTACACCGGATGCAGAACGCAGCATGAGCACTTTTTTGGGTGCTTCAGAAACCCTCTCCTCCCGACAACTTGACTATGAAGTAATCTTAAACTCCGAATATGTGTATTTAGAAGGTTACCTCGTAACTTCACCTTCATGCAAAGAAGCAGCGGTTCAACTCAGGACGTTTGCCGAGGAAAATGGAATTAAAACTGCACTAAGCTTTTCAGATCCAGGAATAGCTAATTTTTTTCGTGATGGAATACTAGAAATTATAGGAGAAAAAATCGATCTTATTTTTTGCAACGAGGATGAGGCGCTAAGCTGGGCCAACACCGAGAAATTAGAAGATGCTCTTACAGAAATTAAAAAGATAACAAAAACTTTTGTTGTTACTCTTGGTGCTAAAGGTGCGATTACATTTGATGGAAATATTGAAAACCAAATAAGTCCTGAAAATGTTGAGGCGATTGATACAAATGGCGCAGGTGACATGTTCGCAGGGGCTTTTTTATATGCAATAACCAGGGGAGAGAGCTACCTTGAGGCCGGGAAATTTGCGAACTTTGCTGCCTCAAAAATAGTTCAGCATTTTGGCCCCAGACTGCATTTTGAAGAATACGCCGCCATAAAAGAAGAGTTCTATAAAAAAAGTGCTAAAAACTAAGAGAGGTAACTCTTTTCAATCCATATAGAAATTATTAAAAGACAAATCTTAACCTCTAGATAATAGCTCTCTCAAATCGATTATCCCCGCATTTGCGCGACTAATATAAGAGGCCATTACCAAAGAATGATTTGCCATCATGCCAAATCCCGTTCCATTAAAAATCATAGGGCTCCATATCGGAGCCTGGGTTGCCTCTAACTCTCTAATGATTTGTTTAAGACTAACCGTAGCATTCTTTTTTTCCAGCACATCTTCAAAATCCAGCTCTGCAGCCCGCAGAAAATGAATCAAGGCCCACGCTGCGCCACGAGATTCATAGAAGATGTCGTCTATTTGATTCCATGGAGTTCGCACAGATACTTCGGCAGGTCCAGCGGTAGATTGCTTAGCCTGAGAGTCTCCAGCTAAATCTGTATTAAGACGTCTTTGTCCAACACTTGCAGATAATCTCTGAGACAAACTTCCTAACCTAGTCTCGACATTTGCAAGCCAATAGCGCAAATTGTCAGCTCTTGCATAAAATTGCGAACCATCTGGATCGATCTTCGATAGCCGACAAAAGTATCTTAGCGCGTAAGATATTCCTTCGGCATATTCTGATTCTGAAGCTGGTAAAAGCCAGCTTTTTGACTGAAAGTTAAATCGTGGTTCAGCGAACGCAAGATCTCTATCTTCTGTAGACTGAGATTGTGAACGACTAAATGCTTCTCGCAAAGCACGAGCATGATCTCGAGACTGAATTAAGACACCATATTCCCAATTTGGAACATTATCCAACCACACTCCTGGAGGGAATAGATCGTTATGTAGGAATCCTCCTGGTTTCTGCAACAAAGTTTCCATAACCGCAACAAGAGATGCTGTCATTTTCGAGCCAGTCACAATTGAGCAATCTTTTGCTGCCGTATAGTTTGCTGCCTTTTCAGCAACATCAAAAGTAGTCGGGGTCGAGCTCCAATAAACCCCCACTAATGCGGCAATCATAAGATATAATGCGAGAGTGAAAGAAATTCGACGAATCCAATCTACCATAGAACTTTTGTCTTTATATAGAGAAAATATTTTCATTCCATCTCAACTTAATTTATTTTACTTACAAAAAATACTATGTGTCTAAAAATCTCAGTGATCCCGTGTTTTCAAACTAGACTTATGAGAAGGGTGCAAAACCTCCAAATTATCGCATATGCGATCGCCTACTGTTGATATCAAACATACTTCGTGCAGCTGACCATGCTCAAGCGAGCTTTTAAGACCTATCAGCATAATATGCATACCGCCAGGTGTCATTGAGATTGAAGACTGAGGCGGTATGGAAAGAGATTTCATATGCTGCATGCTCATTAAGCCATTTTTATAATCACTCCTGTGGATTTCAGTTCTTTCGGCAATTAACGATTGGGCTCTTGATATCTCTATAACTTTGTCTCCAGAATTAGTTATTTCCATGTAAGCTGAGGTATTTTCTAGAGTGGATGGCAGTAGCCTAATCCATCCAGAATCTATGACTAAGGATTGGCTGTGAGCCTCCAGTGAAAGTAAAACGACGAGGAAACACCAACAAAAATTTAATGCTTTACTCACATTTAAACCCTCCAAAAAAACAACTTAGTATGACGTTCTGAAACCAATTTAGCGAACTTATCGTATACTTGTTCTGTTAAACTTTTCGATTTCAATTTTCATCTATCATTTGAGGAAGTTTCTATTGCGCACAATAACAACAATTGGAGCAATTCTTTTAACACTTTCTTCTTTAGGTTTTGCAAACCAAATGGAAGAGATAGAACTTAGAAATTTGTTTGAAAAAGATCAAGAGCAAAGTTTTCTAAGCGTTGAGAACGCGTTTAAGTTAGAGGTGGAGTTTTATGAATCCAATAGCCTAAGATTTTACTGGCAAATAGCCAAAAATTACTACCTCTATAAAAACAAATTCAATGCTGAGCTAATCTATGAAGGGCAAACTTATCCTCTAAAAATCATCTATCCCAAGGCAACAAAAAAAACCGACGAATATTTTGGAGAAGTGGAGGTTTATTATGGTAATGCTGACTTACGAGTTGACTTGCTAGAAAACCAGGAAACTGGTTCTTTAGCAGCAGAGAAGTTTTCAATTCAGATCTCATCTCAGGGATGCGCAGATGCCGGTCTATGCTATGCCCTACGCCAAGATTGGTTTGAAATTGATTTCTCCACCAGAGCAGTTCAAATCGGCGAACCCACTTTTTCTAATTCCACCAAGATTAGAAATAAACAAGCTTATTCTGAAAATAATGCACTTGAAACTGAATACTTTTCTCCATTACTTGTCATGCTGATATTTGCGTTTGTTGGCGGAACAATCTTGAATCTTATGCCCTGCATATTCCCTATTTTGTCACTTAAAATTATCAGCTTCACCCAAGCTAATGAAAATATTAAGTCTGAAGCATGGAGCTATACTGCGGGAGTTATAAGCAGTTTCGTGCTATTTGCTGCGATTTTAATCGCTATTCAAAGTGCCGGAAAAGCCGTAGGGTGGGGTTTTCAACTTCAATCACCAACCTTTGTCACTGCATTAGCCTTCCTATTCTTGATTCTTGGACTAGCCTTTTCTGGCTCCTTACAAATAGGATCGAATCTAATGGGAATTGGTGATGCTTATACAAAAAAATCTGGAATGACCGGCAGCTTCTTTACCGGGGCTCTGGCAGTAATTGTAGCGAGCCCATGCAGCGCACCTTTTATGGGAACTGCTTTAGGCTTTGCAATTAGTCAAACACCTAGCATTGCAATAACCATATTTATCTCGCTAGGAGCGGGAATGGCAGCACCCTTACTTTTACTCGCATACAGCAAAAAACTCAGAGAAAAAATGCCTCAGCCAGGTAAATGGATGGAGACGCTAAAGCAACTCCTCGCTTTCCCACTCTATGCAAGTGCGATTTGGTTGTTATGGATCGTAGGCAGCGTATCGGGTGTCAACGTCATGACAATAGTCCTTTGTGGAGGATTAAGTCTCATCTTCGGTTTTTGGCTATGGAGCAGAACAGGTTTTCTAAAATGGTTAGGCACTGCATTCATATTGGGTGGCATTTTTATTGGAATAGTATCAACTCAGAACTTCTCTGAATCTTCGCAGTCAACTAGCAGAGAAGGCACCGTGATCTGGTCTGAACAACGTCTTTTAGAACTCAGATCACAAGGCAAACCCGTATTTGTAGATGTGACCGCAAAATGGTGTATCACATGTATCGCAAATGAAAATACAGTTTTGTTCACGGATAGAATGTCAACAGAATTCGAAAAGCGCGATATTACCTATATGATCGCCGACTGGACGGAATACGATCCCGAAATAGCGAGATTTATTGAAAAGCATGGACGAACCGGCATCCCTCTATATGTTTTCTACCCAGCCGGCTTCACAAAGGCCCCAGTAATACTCCCACAAATTTTAATTTTTTCCATAGTAATTGAAGCACTGGATAAATCATTTAATGGAACTTAATAGATTTTAGCTGCATTTTTCATAAATTTGTCTACTTTTTTTAAGATTATTCGTTTATGAAGAGAATTAAATCTCTAATTTATTGACTTGGCAATATGTCGCGATATTCTTTAATAAAGCAGCTAAAATCGTTAATTATCTGAAAAATTCTAAAAAAATATACAAACTGCTAAGATTAATAGATAATTCGATTACTATTGATAAAAACAACTGTGAAATTACCCAAATGGCCTCTATATTATTATTGAATGGTCCAAATCTTAATCTTCTCGGAGAGCGTGAAGCCGATATCTATGGGAATGTCTCTTTGACCTCGATTGAAAATAGGCTTCAGGACATTGCCAAAAAGGAGAATCACAATATTTGTTGTTTTCAAAGCAACGCGGAACATGAGCTAGTAGAGCGAGTGCAGGTTTCAAAGAAAGATGGCTTGAAGTTCGCCATCGCAAATCCAGCCGCTTTTACCCATACAAGCATAGCGTTGAGGGACGCCTTTTTGGCCGCAAAACTTCCATTCATAGAAGTACACCTTTCCAATTTTCATGCACGTGAACCCTTTCGCAAGCAGTCTTATTTTTCCGATATTGCAGAGGCCGTAATTTGTGGATTCGGTGAATTTGGATACGAGGTTGCACTGAAATTTATAATTGAGAAACTGCGGTAAGTTATACTGAGATTACTATGGACATACGTAAAGTTAAAAAATTAATAGAACTACTTGAAGCTTCCGACATAGATGAAATAGAAATTAAAGAAGGTGAAGAGGCTGTTCGTATAAGCCGAGGAAAGAAAGGCAGTACCGAGGCGGCAGATCCCGTTTATCATGCTCCTGCAATGACCTCAGCTATGGTTGCTCCTGCCGATAATGAAGAAACTAGGCCGATAAGCGAACCAACTACGGAGCCTCGTAATAGCGACAATTATGTCGTCAAATCACCGATGGTCGGTACATTTTATCGCTCTCCAGCGCCAAAATCGCAACCATTTGCAGAAGTTGGTGACTCGATCAAGGCGGGAGACGTTCTATGCATTGTCGAAGCAATGAAAATGATGAATCAAATAGAAACAGAAAAAGCTGGCACGATCGCTGAGATATTTGTCGAAAATGGGGAAGCGGTCGAATTTGATCAACCTCTTTTTTCTATCGCTTAGAGCATCGGAAACACTTAAAAAATATGAGCTCCGTTATTCCACCGCTAGAGAAGGTACTTATAGCTAATCGTGGCGAAATTGCCCTTCGTGTTCTACGCGCTTGCAAAGAAATGGGAATCAAAACCATAGCAGTTCATTCTGTGCCTGACCGCGATTTGATGCATGTAAAGATGGCTGACGAGGCGGTGTGTATTGGATCAGCACACTCTAGCGAGAGCTATTTGAATGTTCCAGCAATAATAAGCGCAGCCGAAGTTACAAATGCCACTGCAATACATCCTGGATATGGATTCTTAGCGGAAAACGCGGACTTTGCAGAACAAACGGAAAATAGTGGTTTTAAATTTATCGGTCCAACGGCCAAAACCATAAGACTTATGGGAGATAAAGTTTCAGCTATCAATGCGATGAAAAAAGCAGGTGTACCCACGGTGCCTGGCTCAGACGGACCATTGTCCGATAATTTAGATCTAACACTAGATATCGCAAAAAAAATTGGCTTCCCAGTAATTATTAAGGCCTCAGCGGGAGGAGGAGGACGCGGCATGAGGGTAGTGCACAATGAAGCTGCTCTAAAAAATGCAATATCTATGACAAAAAAAGAAGCCCATGCTGCTTTTGGATCAGATGTCGTCTATTTAGAAAAATTTCTTCAAAAACCACGCCATATAGAAATTCAAGTTATCGCTGACGGAATGGGTAATGCGATTCATTTAGGCGATAGAGATTGCTCTCTTCAACGGAGGCATCAAAAGATTCTAGAAGAAGCGCCAGCCCTAGGTATTGATTCAAAGTTACGCGAAGAGGTTTCTAGTGCATGTGTTAACGCATGCTTGAAGATGAATTATCGTGGCGCAGGTACCTTCGAGTTTTTATACGAAGACGGCGGATTTTACTTCATCGAAATGAACACTAGAATACAAGTGGAGCACCCAGTAACTGAAGAGATTACAGGCTTCGATATTGTAAAGGAGCAACTAAAAATAGCCGGCGGCGCCGTATTATCAGCAAAACAGAAAGATATTAAATTTACTGGTCATGCTTTTGAATGCAGAATTAATGCGGAGGATTCAAGAACTTTTTTACCTTCTCCAGGTAAAATTGAATCCTTTCATCCTCCAGGAGGGCCCGGCATAAGAGTAGACTCCCATTTATATGATGGATATACAGTGCCTCCTTTTTACGACAGCCTCGTTGCAAAGATTATAGCGCACGGTGAAAGTAGGGAAAATGCGTTAGGAAGACTGACTCAAGCTTTAGACGAATTGATCATTGAAGGAATCAGGACCAACACTTCGCTTCATCGTGAGCTAGTGAAAGATCAAGCGTTTCGAGAAGGCGGTGTCAGCATCCATTACCTTGAGAGCAAACTAGAAGATTAACGAAAGATGTCCTGGCTTCGCTTAACACTTAATATTTCAAGAGATGAAATAGAAAACTGCGAAAATTTACTTCTTGAGCAAGGTGCAATCTCCGTAAGCCTGGAGAACAATGATAGCGAAGCCGTCTTAGAGCCAGAGCTGGGAAAAACACCTTTCTGGAAGTCAGTAAAATTAACCGCCCTATTTGAGGGCTCCGTGAACAGAAGCAATCTAAAGACAATGCTAACTGATTGCTTTTATTCTAATACATTTAATTTTGAACTTATCGATGACAAGAACTGGCTAGACGAGCACAAAAAAAACTCTCAAGCAATTACATTTAATAATAGATTATGTATCTGTCCAAGCTGGATACCCCCCCCAAAAGATGTACCAGCAATACTTAAAATAGATCCGGGTCTAGCATTTGGAACTGGCCAACATTCCACGACATCTTTATGCCTCGAGAGATTGTCAGAAATACCTTTAGGCTCCAAATATATAGTCGACTTTGGCTGTGGATCCGGAATTCTAGCCCTAGCTGCACTGAAACTTGATGCTAAAAAGGCGCTGGGAATTGACATAGATCCGCAAGCACTTGCCGCTAGCAAGAAAAATGCGCAAATTAACAATTTAGATCAAGCCCTTGAACTAGCACTCCCTGAAGATCCTGAGGCAACCGACTGGCTTGGAAAAGCAGATATCGTAATTGCCAATATACTAGCAAATCCAATAAAAAAATTGGCTACAACCCTTTTAAATATGCTTAATCCTAATGGGACCCTAATACTATCAGGGATTCTGGAGGCACAAGCATCTGAAATAATATCGCATTACAATCGATTTTTGTCACTAGAACAGAAAAAAACCAAAAATGGCTGGGTTTTACTTCAAGGTAAAGTTGATAATTGATTCTGTTAGTTTATTTTGTAGCTCAGCTCTTCACGAACCTTATCTGCTCTAGTATTCTGTTATCCTGCTAAAGTCTTTTATCCATTTATGCTTAAAATTGCTCATTTAACATTTCCTAGCTACGTAGCACTTGCACCGATGGCGGGAATTACTGATCTACCTTTTCGCAATCTATGCGGTGGCATGGGTGCGGGTCTTACGGTTGGCGAGATGACCCATAGTAACCCCAGTCTAAAAAATAGTAGGAAAACAAAGTTAAGATCTAGTTTCGATAAGGAGGGCGGGCTTCGTTCCGTTCAGATTGTGGGCAGCGACCCAGGCTATATGGCTGCGGCGGCAAGGTATAATGAGGAAAGAGGAGCCGAATTAATAGACATAAATATGGGATGTCCGGCAAAAAAGGTTTTAAAAAAAGCGGCTGGATCTGCTTTGTTAAGTAATGAAAAACTTGTAGCAGATATTCTACAATCAGTTGTCAGCTCAGTTTCCGTACCAGTCACCTTGAAGTATAGAACCGGACCCACCCCTAATAAAAGAAATGGAGTTAGAATCGCTAAGATAGCCGAGGCTAACGGCATATCAGGGCTAGCTGTCCATGGACGAACAAGGGAATGCAAATTTCAGGGCTGCGCAGAATACGCAACAATAACTAAAATTGTAGGAGCAGTTGGAATACCAGTATTGGCTAACGGAGATATAAACTCCCCAGAAAAAGCGATGGAAGTAATGTCCTGTACGGGCGCAGCCGGTGTAATGTTAGGCAGATCTGTGCTAGGTCAGCCTTGGCTTTGCGGTCAAATAGACCAATATATAAAAACTGGTTCTACTCTGCCTTCTCCTTCACGAGAAGATAGGGCTAAAATAATAGAAATGCATCTCAAATCTATTCATTCTTTTTATGGAGAAGATTACGGGGTTAGATTTGCCAGAAAGCACGTCGGTTGGTATTTTAAACACATCCCTGTATCTCAAAGATTTAAAAGATATTTTAACACCTTGAACACCGCTTCCGAACAGATTAGTGTAATTAGAAATATATTAGAATATAAATAAAATGTGGGCCGTCAAGCTCGACAAAATAGGAAAGTTTTTTATATGGCCCGAAAAATAAAGAAAAAAAAAGATATTAAGCTATCTAAAGAAAATAAAGAGAGCCTTAATGAGGCGGTGACACATTCTATACGAAATTATTTTACTGAACTGGATGGACAGCCTACAACAGATTTTTATTCCCTAGTGCTTCAACAAATTGAAATGCCTTTGTTGATAGAAACCATGGAGTATACAAATCAAAACCAAACTCTAGCATCAAAAATTTTAGGTCTAAACAGAGGTACTCTTAGGACAAAGCTTCGACAATATAAGCTTATTGATAACTAGTTTGCCAACAGGAACGCCAATGATGAAAGAAAAAAAATTAATGCCTGTGAAGCGAGCACTTGTAAGCGTTTCAGATAAAAGCGGCCTTATTCCATTAGCAAATACATTGCAGAATTTAAAAATAGAAATTTTATCCACGGGAGGCACGAAAGATTACCTATTAAATGAAAGCATCAAAGTCAAAGATGTATCTGAATACACCAAGTTTCCTGAAATGATGGATGGCAGAATAAAAACTCTCCATCCAAAAGTACATGGGGGAATACTTGCTCGCAGAGGAAAAGATGACGACGCTATTAAGAGGCATGAAATCGATACTATCGACTTGGTAATAGTCAATCTTTACCCTTTTGAAGAAACGATTAAGAAAG
>JAQWLX010000119.1 GCA_029247075.1 Halieaceae bacterium
ATGAATGCGTATACAGCGATCAAAAATGGATGTATATGATTAGACGATTTGATTTGATCGCAACACACCCTGGAAAGCTCGCTGCAGAAGCATGGATGGGTTATCCAATTAATGAATAAGGAAAAATGAGTACGATGGGTATTATTATCGCAGGCATATTAAAAGTCGCGCCAGAAGATAGAGATAAAGTCATGACTAGTATCTCACCTTTAAATGAGGAATCTCGGAAGGAACCCGGCTGTCAGAGATATGATTGGTCTCCAGACTATCATGATCCCGAAATGATCTATGTATTTGAGGCTTGGGATGACGAGGAGAGTCTTGCTGGGCATTTTTCTAGCGACGCCTATTGGAGAACCAGGGGCATATTCGAGAAAATTAGGGTCATCGAATCTGAAATCTATAAATATCAGACAGACTTGAGAGGTCCAGTCTACGATGAAGAGGGTAGGCCTCGCTCGGATTTCTTCTCAACAAGTTAAATCTTAGAGACAGCAATTTTTCGGAGACGCTCATCCTCGTGCGATCCGCCATGAGCATACCATAATAATGGTGTTGCATTTTTGGAACGATTGAATTTAAATTTTTTAATTGCGTATTTATTATAAAGCTATTACCCTCCTTTTTTTAGTATTTTATGCTTAAAAGGAGCAATAAAGTGAAGTTTACATGTATTGAACAATTGGGCCGCCTATTACTATTAGTAGCTGTTACTGTCACCTTGACCGGATCTCTTTCCGCTCTTGCCGCCAACAAAAACAAGCTATTGAATGACTGCGAAGCAGCATTAAAGTCAAAACATGGTGAGGATTCATTAGTAAGACTCAAAAGAACCAAGACCTTTAAAGGCTTAACCACATTAACCTTCAAAGTAGTGCCAGAGGGCGGAAGCAGGACAAACATGACCTGTTCATCGCAGTCTGGCGGAGAACTTGTCATCAAGTAATATCTCTGTGGTTAAATAGGACATTATTCAACCATGTAAAGGGCTAAGGAGATGAACTGGGAAGATTTAAAGGTGCTTTTAGCACTTACCAGACATGGCTCCACGCGGACGGCGGCGGTTAAGCTTGGTGTAAGCAATACAACCGTCAGCCGCCGTTTAGATGAACTTGAAGAACAAATTGGGGGTAAGCTTTTCGATAGAACCCCAGAAGGCTTCAAGGTAACCGCGCTAGCAGAAAAGTTATTGCCCACGGTAAAGCATGTAGAAGATCTGCTTATCGACGCCGAACGAAGTATTGCCGGTGGAGATACCGTTATGGAAGGTTCTATACGAGTTAACCTTCACAGCGCACCTCAGTCCGGATTTATTTTATCCGCGCTAGCTCAATTTGCTGAACAATATCCTGAAATAAAGCTAGATATATTTGGCTCAGAGAGTATGCCTGATCTATCACGGCGTGAAGCAGATTTTTCTATACGTGGATTGCGAAATGGCAGCAGACCACCTAAGGATATAGTGGGCAGCAAGCTAGGTCGTCTATCTTTATCAACCTACGTTCACAAAGATCTTCTCTCTGCTTCTCAAAAGAATGGCGAAAACCTAACTTTCATAAGAGTGTCTGACGACCTTATAAAAGAATACAAAATCTTGCCAAGATCAAATAAATTAATAGAGGAAGACGAAGTAGAGCTTACTGAACGCTATCTGAAGGCGCGTCATACTTGTAACAGCATAGCAATGGCTACTGCAGCTGTTAGAGGAAAGCTTGGCGCTTCATTGTTGCCATGCTACGTCTTTAGTAAGTATCCGGGTGCTTTTAGTATCGGTAACGATAGAGAAATAGTTCGTCCTCCAGACGCCAAAGTAGTGCTATGGGGTCACATCTGGCTAATGCATCACAAAGATTTGCGCCAATCTGCCAGGATAAGAGCTCTATTCAGTCATCTTCGTAAACTAGAAGATAGCTGGCCTCAAGGTTGGGATAATACTCAAGAGGATGCTAACTAACATAATTAGGCGGCTACCACGCGGACAGGAATAGCACTTTGCCGCACCACTCCCGTATAGCGCTGATTATTGCGCCGATTATCAAGTAACCTATTCGTATTTGAACCAATAGTTTGAACAGATTCTTCGTCGTCAGAAGGATTATCGCCCCAACAGTGGTACATTGAAATAACACCCCTCTTTATTCTTTTGTTTGCAATCACGATACCTGGAATAACCCCGTCCTGAGATTCTATCTTAATCATAGATTCGTCTTCCAAACCCAGAAGAGAAATATCGTCCGGGTGTAAAAACGCAGGATTAAAGGTTCCCGACTTTTCCACCAACATACTGAGGTTACGTCCCGATGAATTAAGAACATATTTGCTGCGAGAACATATTAAACGAAAAGGATAACTAGCATCAGACTCTCCTCCTTCCAAGGCGTCAGCAAAATCCTGATCTAGTCCAGCAGGAAAGAACTCAAGCATACCAGCAGTTTCAGGATCCTTTTCCTGTGCCTTAATTTGATGCTCCGGAAAGCGATGGCCACCCGGGTGGTCTCTAAGCCAACTAAGAGGAACTCGCGAACCCGACGTAATCATTTCTAATATCTCAAATTTACTTGGCTTCCTATCTGTGGGGACGATATGCTCACCTATAGACACCTCGATATTTAGCTCTCGAGAGATCCCCCAGTACAGCTCCCACTCTTCAATCACATCATGCTCAGTATCTACCACAATGTCTGTGTATTGGCTGTAAGGCTCTTCATAGAATGGATCAGCTAACAAGGTGACATCAGCTCTCTCCAAACTAAGTTTTGGGGCAATAATATAATCAGCTAATTTAGATGTTGCGGACAAGTACGGGTCGATACATACCAACAGATCCAGTGACTTCAATGCCTTATATGTCTTTTCCTGATTTGGCCACGCAGCTAATGGGTTGCCGCCGACCACAATTAACGCTCGAACCTGCCCCTCTCCAGGCAGTAAAATTTCATCGGCAAGCAAGTTGGTCAGCATTTCCTTTGAAGGCCCCATAAACCCCATCGCAGTCAACTCACCGAACTGAGAATCGATTCGAGAAGTTGCACCACCCTCCCAGGCTAGTGGAAGCTCAACCGCTTGCGCATGTCTAGGTGCAGGAGGACACAAAACACCTGGATTGGGTATGGTGTCACCTGCCCTATACACTCTGCCGCAAAGAGAATTTAAGGATGCGACCAGGTGCTGAGTTAAATTCGGGTGCGAAGACATTTCTGGGCCAGTACCAGTAACTGCGATTCCTTTTTCTGCCAAAGCAAAGGTTCTGGTCATCGCCAAGATATCACCGCCATCCAAGCCAGTACGATTAGCCACATAATTAAGGTCAAATGGCTGGACCTGCTGTGTAAGCTGCTCTAGTCCCCGCGTATTTTCCTGGCAGAACTCAACATCATGCAACTGTTCATCCAGAATAACTTTTATCATCCCGGCGAGCAGCACACTGTCTTCACCAGGGGTGATCTGCAAATGTTGATGCGCACGATTTGCAAGCTCGGTGCGACGAGGATCCACTACAAGAAGTTTAAGACCTCTTTTTTGTGCTTCTCGAAGTTTTTCAAAGGGACTATGCGAAGGCACTCCACCTGGCGGTGCATACTGAGAAACTAATGGATTGTTACCGATAATCAAAGCCACATCAGCATCGCTGAACATATGATTACCCGCACCCCAGGCACCATGACGAGTAATACAAAATACCTTAGCAGGCTGATCAATGGTGACACTGGTATAATACGATGGCGAACCAATGGCATCATGAAATGCTCTACTAAATCCGATCTGTGCAGAATTTTGGAAAGAATACGTGCCGTTGTAGGTCGCTACCGATCGCGGTCCATAACGCTCGATGATTCTACCAATCGAGTCGGCAATTTCTTTTACCGCCAAATCAGAATGGATTGGTGCCAGCTCATCACCTATTCTTTTATGAGATGAGGTGAGTCGCTCCTCCTGATACATTTGTTCAACTAACTGGCGACCTTTTACGCAGGTATAACCACCGTAGTATTCATTATCCCGGTCAGGTTTAACTGCCACTACCTTATCCGCCTCGACTTCTATGTCCATCGGGCAATAGGCATGGCAGTAACGGCAGAATGATTTTTTGATCACGCGGACTCTCCTGAAACTACTTATATATACTACCCTGACCTCTATAAGTACTCAAAGGATCTGTAAAGAATCTAACTTCTATCAATTATTAAATCCTCGTTTCTCCAATTCTCTTTGATAACGCTCGGCATCGCTCTCTAGAGGCTGCCCCAACCTAGATTCTTCGGCGGTCCCCGCTAAATGCGCATCCGCCACCCCTTTGTTATACATAATCTTTTTCTCCGGGGTCACGCAGAGCATAATTCTCAAGGGAGAATCCAGAAGATTAACAACAAACTCTGGATTATCTGGATACCACTTGTGGGCCAATGCGTGGTAGAACCAATCCTTCGAGGCACCATCCTCAAAGAATTCACCACGACCCTTAAAAGTAATCGCGCCCTCCGGAAGATCTGAATCGGCAACCGGATAACTGCACGAACTAACATTCACGGACACCCTGTTATCTCTGCGTATAGCGGCTGCACGATGCCGCTGGGCGGTAAATGTCACCCAGATCTTTCCCTCATGCCAAATAAATGCATGGGTGACGCCAACAGGCCATCCGTCTTTCGTGGACCACATCAGCACGCACTCATCGGCATTTGCCATTAATAGATCTATTTCGGCGTCGGTGAAAGGATAGATTGAAACGTTTTCATGCTTGTCTGTTTTCGCCATTTACTCTACTCATCTATAAAATTTTATTATCTGAACTTTCTATCGATATAAACAACTATTAAAAGGCACTAAAAAAAGGCACCCTAAGGCGCCTTTTCTACATATACATCTTAGAACTTATATTTAACTTCTGCACCAAAATATCTTGGTCGATTCAGGGTGCCGAAAGACTACAATCCAGGCGCATAAACTGCAGTAGTATCACCTGCTCCAGTCGCTACGACGTTACCACCTACATCTAAGAAACTCATGAAGTAATTTTCATCAGTTAGGTTCTTACCAAAAATCGAAATACTCCAGCTTTCCGTCTCGTAGTTTATTGAAGTATCAAGAAGACCAAATGCGTCAACTTTAGAAGGATTAAATGACTCGGCGCCGCCTCCATAATTTGGCTTGATAACAGATGTCGAAGCTGAAATATAGTAATCATCTTTCCAAGTATATGAGACATTTGTCACAAGGAAGGCACCATTTGCCAACTCATGTTCCCAGAGCAAACCTAAGCCCATAGTCATGTCAGGCGCTCTGCGCAGCTCTATACCGCTCTTGTCGACCATGCCAGTCGCACTAGACACAAGGTGCTCGTCAAAACTGGCATCAAGTAGTCCAATGTTGCCTCTGAAAGACAAGCCGGACGCTATCATCCAAGCTAGCTCTAGCTCCACACCGGCAATCGATGCTTTCGATCGGCGCTGCATCCATCGCAGATACCGAAATAGCCACATCCTGCAGGTTTTCTTCACGCTTCTGAGCAGTAACCACCGTCTCTTCTAACGTATCAGAAATCTGCCGTTGAGCAAACGAATCAGTAACGAACGCCATCGCCGCCACAAGTGGCAAAACCTTAAATACTTGTGAATTCATATGAAAAGGCCTCAATTTAAATCTAGCCTGTGAATATTATTATAGTAAGAAGTCTGCGAGCGAGGCTAGTCAGTTTATATAGCTATGTAAAGAACGCCGATGATGAGTTTTGGCATCATATAAATGAGAAGTTGTTTAATAAATATTCTTAAGTAATTGATTATTAGTTTTTTTTTAAATTAAAATGTATTTTCTTCAGTAGGAATGACGTTTTCTGATTGATACAGATACTTATTTCAGAGAATCAAACTTGAGAACCTTAGACTCCACTGGAGGATGCCTCTCTGCCCCAATCCATCGCCAACACAGCGTCCCCTGACAATGGTGCGCCGTATCAATCCAGTTAGGATAATTGGGATTACTGTGAGCCACGATAATCTTAACGCTTCCATCTGGCTCGTAGTGAGCAGTGTGTTTATTCAAGTGTATTTGATGATAACGGTAATCCAATGATTCCATCCAAAAATTCTGGAGCACGAAATTCCATGTCTGACACTCTGGAATATCGTCCGCTGTAATAACCAGCACCTCATCATCATTCAAGCTCCATTTACTGTGAAAGTAATAGATATTTGGATCACCACCAATGGCCTGACAAAATTCCTGATCTGCCGGCTCCACCTGGTTAATTGATTCCGTAAAACTCTCAGCCCAGTCAAAAAACAAACGGGTCGTATTTCGAAGAAATAGCACCGTCCCTTGCAGAGATTTTTCAAGCTTAACCGCTGAAAGTGGATCCGGGCCAACTGTTGGATTATCAGAACGCTCTATGAAAATCTGCGCGGCCTTCTCCTGCGCACGATTTTGAAAAGTTTGCCTGACATTGATCGCATTGGTCTCAAGACCTAATCGCAACCAGTTCTTACCCTTGGGTTTCTGACTTGCAAAAATTTCCAATGTGCCATCAGGGTTAACTTCAATCTCCTCGGCATCCAGAAAACCGTCAGTGGCCATTCCTCCTCCACTGCTATAACGGTTAACAACAGCAGAAAAACCAAGATATCCTATCGTTCCTCGTTTACCATATATCCTATATTCATGATTAGGGTTAATGGGCGCATTCTGGTAAAGATTGTCGGGGTTATCTGCACCCATCTTTATGGTGGTGTGGACGGGACATCGTAGTACAGGAAAATCAGGGTCATTTGATTCAACAAAACTCTCAAGCCCAGCCCTCAACATTCTTGTCAGATAACGATACCCCTCCGCTCTATCCAGCGGTGTGTTTGCCACCTTTTCTGAAAGGACAAGATCGCCCGAACGGCGAAGTCCTTCACAAAATTCGCTCCATACCTCACCGCTTTTTATACGTTCTAATGCTCTCTCTTCTTCATCCATAAGAGTCCCCTTCAATCAATCGTCAAATCATAACGGATAAGATATTCATCAAAAAGATTTTTGACTTCATCTATGGAGATCCCATAATCGGAGAGTTGATAGACATGCTCACCGTGTTTGCCTTGTGGATTTTTTGCTAACCAATCGCTCATTCGCCTCTCGGACTCACTCTCTAACATAACTCCTGACACTGCATAAATTTTTCTTACACCTGAAAGAGGGTCCGCGATAAAGTCGGAGTACATTAAGTCTACAAACTGACCTGGGTGGATATCTTCTAATTCAGCTCGACTCTTTTCAAAACGGGCAGTATAGGCCTTTAACATTGCCATCCAATCTCGACCAATCTCCTGCAAATCAACATGATCACTGCCACTGCGCCTTAACAAAGCTGAAAAGCTACAGCCTGAGGCAACCACAGCGGCAAGCGGTCGATGTGTCTGCACGATTATTGCGTCTGGATATAAACGAAGTATCTCCTCTAACCCCAGCTGATGAAATGGCGCCTTTAGCACCCAACGACCAGGGTGACAAGACTGCAAAATCTGCAGCTGGAGACGATGATACGCATAACACCCTCTCGGCACTAACTGGTCATAAAGCCAGTTCGCATAATCAGGAATATGAAATAAAGCAGAATACTCAACAGACATAAATGCGCGATTTAACAGCATATAGCATTCATCAGGTTCTTCTGCATCAATTAGATGCATCGCCTTAAAGCCGGGTAAAAATGTCTCTGTAAGTGAAATCTTCTCACGCTGTTCAACAATCCGCGAATCATTACTATATGTCTCGGTCTGAGGAGGAGGAATAGGATCTTGAGCCTCCCAAATTCTTAAAGTTCTATTGTTCGAATCTTGATTCAAGAGGTGATGCAGTGCGGTGGTCCCCGTGCGAGGTAGTCCTACAATAAAAATTGGAGACTTAATCTCTTCATCACGAACAAGAGGGTTTTTAAGAAGATGGTCCTGTATACGTAAGCGATTGACCAGACCCGATTGTATGGCCATACTAGCTCGCAAAAGACCAAAATCATTGAGCCTCGCCTGAGAATCTAGTGCTTGCGTCAAACGTTCAAGTGGCTCTAAAAAATCATCCTCTCCAAAATCATTTAGACCCGTCTCTTTGACAGCGACATCTATAAGTTGATCTATTTCTGACAGCATGTACCTGCTCTCAATCTCTTAAACGAGGCTGGAATCGTTTTTAAGGTTTGGGACTCTAATGCTCGCAACCATTTTTTTAACTGCCTCAGGTGGAGGTCGAGTAATCGCAGATACGGTAAACGCTACCGAAAAATTTATCACCGCTCCCACTACACCAAACGCATTTGGTTCAATACCAAAAAACCAGTTCGCAGTAAGATCACCCAAAAATGCAGTACCGGGAATAAACATGATTCCTTTATGCTGAAAAACATAAAATAGCGTAATTCCAATCCCAGCGAGCATACCAGCAACCGCTCCCTCTTTGCTGATTCTCATAGAAAATATCCCCATCATCAGTGCTGGGAAAATCGAAGATGCTGCAAGTCCAAAGGCGAGCGCGACTGTGCCAGCAGCAAAACCGGGAGGATTAAAGCCCAAATAGCCTGCCACCAACACAGCCAATGCCATGGATACTCTACTAGCTAGAAGCTCTTGTCTTTCTGAAATCTCAGGACGAAAAATCCCTTTGAGCAGATCATGTGAGATAGCTGAGGCTATGGCCAATAATAATCCCGCAGCAGTAGACAAAGCGGCGGCTAGACCACCAGCTGCGACCAAGGCAATCACCCAATTAGGAAGCTTGGCAATTTCTGGGTTAGCTAGAACTATGATGTCGTTATCTACCTTCACGAGCTCGTTGCTAACGGAGTGAGCACTATATTGAATCAAACCGTCTTGATTTTTATCTTCAAATGACAGTAATCCAGTCACCTCCCAGTTTCTAAACCACTGTGGCCTTTCTTCATAAGAAAGATATTGACCAGACTCCGGCTCGACGGTAGACATCAAATTAAGTCTCGCCATGGCTGCCACCGCTGGGGCTGTGGTATACAAAATAGCAATGAATAACAGCGCCCAACCAGCGGACGTTCGAGCATCACGAACCTTAGGGACAGTGAAAAATCTTACAATTACATGAGGCAGTCCCGCCGTTCCAATCATCAGCGAAAGTGTGAACGCAACCATATTTAAGGTGCTTCCCCGTGAATCGGTCGTATATTCTCGAAAACCCAGGTCTGACACCACCTGATCAAGCCGATCAAGTAGATAGACGTCAGTGCCTGACAGCATGCTACCAAGACCTATCTGAGGAAGTGCAAATCCTGTCAGCTGTAAACTGATAAAAATAGCCGGAATGGTGTACGCGAATATAAGCACACAATATTGAGCGATTTGAGTGTAGGTAATGCCTTTCATCCCACCGAGGACTGCATAAAAAAACACGATGCACATTCCCGCGAGAAGACCAGTCTCGTAGTCAACCTCAAGAAAGCGAGAAAAGGCAACACCAATGCCCTTCATCTGACCAATAACATAAGTTATGGAGCAAATGATAAGACAAAGTACCGCGACACCACGAGCCGACTTGGAGTAATAACGGTCTCCGATGAACTCAGGGACAGTGAACTTTCCATATTTCCGAAGATAAGGCGCTAGAAGCAAAGCGAGGATAACAAAACCTCCTGTCCACCCCATGAGGAAAACCGAACCGCCATATCCCATGAAAGCGATCATTCCCGCCATCGAAATGAACGATGCAGCAGACATCCAGTCGGCTGCCGTCGCCATCCCATTAGCAACAGGATTGACACCTCCGCCAGCAATATAGAAGTCTCGCGTCGATCCGGCTCTAGCGACAATCGCGATTCCAATGTAGAGCGCGAAGGTTGCACCCACGACAAGATACGTTAATGATTGCAGATCCATGACAGACTAATCAGCCTCTTCGTCTACGCCAAATTCACGATCAATTGAAGACATCTTGTGAGCGTAATAGAAGACGAGTCCAACAAAGACAAAAACAGACCCCTGCTGAGCAAACCAAAATCCCATCGGATACCCGCCAAATCGAAATTGATTCAGCCAATCAACAAACACAATACCGCAACCAAAGCTCACCACAAACCAAATCAAAAAAACTCGAAGCATCAGTGAAACATTCTTGCTCCAATATTTCGCCATGCGATCATCATTTGAGTCTCTCATTACATATGCCTCACTGATCTATATAGCCTCTGACAAAAGGGACTAACGAAACATACCCTAAATCAAAATTATATCCTAATTAGATGGGCCAGATCTTTTGATGGAATGAATAACTTATATTAGTATTGGGTGATCCTGGTAACAGCAACGAGAAAACAAAATGAAGCGCCTAGGATATCTTATCATCATAGCAATGGCCTTTTCCCTGGGAATGGCCTTTGAACAATCTCGTCTGAGCAGTATTGTCGAAGAGGGAGCCGCCTTTGTAGTCAAATCGACTCGTCAGCAAGTTCGCGAAATCGCCGACTTAGATACTAGGACCCAAATTTTACTAGAGAACCCGAGACTGCTATCTCGAATAGCTCTAGGCGGAGGTTTTGGAGGCGAGTACTCCGTGCTAGCCGCAAAGAATATGTTTAGTCGACTTCCAAATGTAATAGAGGATATAAAAAACAGAACTAAAATTATCGAGATTGCCGAGAGAACCTATTTAATTAGATTGCCTATCGTAAATGTGATTTTATTTGAAACAGATGAAGGTAACGTCTTGGTGGACACCGGTATGGCACCAGCGGGGCCTGCCATCTACGAATCCATAAGAAAAATTAATGATCTACCAATACACTCAGTGATCTATACTCATGGACACGTTGACCATGCCTACGGTACTTGGGCAATAATTGAGAATGGTGAAACACCTGAAATAATCGCCCATAAAAACCTAAGGAATAGATTCACTCGATACGTTCGCTTGCGAGGATCAATAGCGAAATATATGAGCCAACCGGAGGAGCAGCTTCCAACTTCTGAGGAAGACTTCACCTGGCCTACCAAGGAATTTGAAAACACACTGGAGCTTGATATTGGTGGCGAAACCTTCGTCCTGCAACATCACCAGGGTGAAACCGATGATCAACTTTATGTGTGGGCTCCAAGCCGCCGGATACTTGCTAGTGCTGACTATTACCAGGGCTTTTTACCAAATGCTGGAAATGGAAAACGTATTCAACGCGATATCGAAGGATGGGCAAAGGCGCTTCGCGAAATGGCCAAGCTAAATGCGACGATACTGCTCCCGAGCCATGGAAAACCCCTAACAGATGCAAAGGAAATTAATACTAATCTGAGCACATTAGCCGACGCACTGGAATTCATCGTAGAGCACACGATAAGAGGCCTAAATGCGGGCAGACGAAAAGATGAGATAGCAGCTTCTCTCTCACTGCCAGATCATCTTGCCCAGCATCCAACCCTTGAAGTGCAATATGTCAACCCAGAAGATATCTCTAAGATGGTGTTGAAAAAATATACGGGATGGTGGGACGATATACCATCGCATTGGGCCCCGGCCCCTCTCTCTATGCAGGGAGAAATGATTATTTCCCTGGCAAACCAAAACATTCCAAAGATAATCAAGCAAGGAAGAGAACTTATTGAAAAAGATTTGCGCTTGGCTTCACATCTTGCCGACTGGTTATTTTATGCAAGGCCTAGGAACACATTAGTGCAAGATTATGTCCACGATGTCTACAAGGCTCGCATCCTTTCACCTTCTAGCAATACGATGGAAATGTTGACCTACCTGGATCAAATGGCAAGGGCAAGAGAGGTCGCTGCAGAAAATTAATCTGTCAACACAGTTTTGCTAATCAATCAACTCCGGTATCAACCTGGCAAACTTCTCAATCATGGGCATGACCACCTCCGGTCTGTCCCAGTTTTCTACTCCGACTCCAATGTTGCAGCGATGAATGCCCATGTCCCGATAAGATTTGAGTAGATCACTACTGACAGGAGCCATAACGACCATCGTTATCTCGACCTCGTCAGGATTCCTTCCAAATGACTCAACCTGATGGTAAAAATCGGAGATCGCTTTTGGGATATCGGGTAACGCGATGTCCACTGGCATCCAGCCATTTGCCCATTGAGCAGTATGCTTGAGTCCCATCGGACCCATCGCTCCGAAAATAATTGGAGGTCCTCCAGGTTGGCAGGGTTTTGGCTCAAACCACACCTTATCAAATTGTACTAGCTCCCCAACAAACTCGGGCTCACCTTCGGTGAACAAAGCTCGTTGCGCCGCGACTGTTTCCTTTAGTGCCAGGTAACGACGATTCCACGGTAGATTTGAGGCATTACTAAATTCTTCTTCATTCCACCCAACTCCACAGCCAATCATGAGTCTTCCTTCACTGATACGATCTAGAGAACATATCGTTTTCGCCTGGGAGAGCAGCTCTCTCTCGAGCAGTAACGCAATGCCGGTACCCACTTTTAAAGTTTTTGTTGCTGACGCTGCTGCCGTTAGAGACACATATGGATCCATCATCTTTTTATAAGGTTCCGGCAATGGTCCTCCAGGCGGGTACGGTGTCTGGCGAGCGACAGGGATGTGGCTATGTTCCCCATACCAGAGTGATTCGAATCCTGCCTGCTCCAGAGTTTGCGCTAATAAATCGGGCGCTGGATCATCCGCCGTATTCATTGAAGTAAATCCTAAGTGCATAATGCTATCACTCTAAATTGAAGTTAATTGCCTGCGTACTCTCGAAGCTTCTGCCAATTCGTAGAGCAGTTTTTCTGTATCCTCCCATGACATACAGGCATCGGTAATACTTTGTCCATATGTCAATGTACGATCACTCAGCACATCCTGCCTGCCCTCTAAAAGATTGCTCTCAAGCATGACTCCAAAAATGCGGCCATCACCCCGTCGCACCTGATTAGCAATGTCGAGTGTCACATCAATTTGCTTTGTTGGTTTCTTACGACTATTGGCATGACTGGCATCGAT
>JAQWLX010000136.1 GCA_029247075.1 Halieaceae bacterium
GATCTTGTTTTAACCCACAACTTGTACAGCCTGGGGTCTTTCGCTTTAATAACAGGAGGACCTAATCGAGTAAATGGATATCTTACATCGACAAAATATCTACTTAATCCCAGCCAAAGTGTAACTTCGTCTCTGGTAGCGCCAGCCATTACACTTACATTTTTTGCAAATGAAGATTTTGACAGCGTGTCTAAAAGATTATCTTCTGGCAGGACAACTCCATCTGCAGTTGTGAGAGGATGGACGCCGACACTTGGTAAGTCGTTATAGGCCTCAATAATCTCAGATGCTTTTAAATCTCTAAGTCCATTTACCTCTAGATTACTTTTAAAAGCTTTAACAAGATCTTCACTACTACGAGTGACATATTCGAATCTGCCTCCTTCATTATAGGCCTCTTTCAACGACGCTAACTCAACGTAACCTGACTGAGATATAGCTCTCTGAAATAAGCCTTCGGCAAGAGGACTCGCCAGCAAGGTATAGACATTATGTCCACCAGCGGACTCACCAAACACTGTTATATTTTCAGTATCTCCTCCAAACTGATCAATATTATTATTTATCCATTTTAAAGCCTCAATCATATCTAGCGTGCCAAAATTAGAGGTGGCATCGAGTCCCGCTTGATCACCTTGAATCCAAGGGTGAGTAAACCAACCTAATGGCCCCAATCGATAATTAATAGTAACGACAATCACGTTCTGGGACGCAACAAACTTAGAAAAATTATACGCGCCCTTATGACCTGTGGTATTTCCACCGCCGTGAATCCATACCATTACAGGTATCTTGCGATGATCCAGAAAAGTCTTAGGTGCACGAATATCTAGATATAGACAATCTTCATCACCTACAACACTATCACCTTCTAGATTTGCTGTTGAATCAGCTTTTTGAGGGCATACTCTCTTAGTTTCGCCACTACTGATTAGGAGCCCACGTCTGTCTAAATACTCACGAGGTGCACGCCATCGTAGTGCATTGATTGGAGGCAAGGCGTAAGGGATATCAATCCAAGACACAACACCTTCCCTCGTAGAGATTCCTTGAGCTAAACCACTCTGAGTACTAACATGCCAATCTGGTTGAGTCTCTTTTACACTAGGTCCCGAACAAGCAGAAAGAAACAAAGAAAGAATCAATGATAGGAAAGAATTATAAATAACGGTTTTTAATTGATTTTTCTTCACAATTGGAAAGCTCTTTTATTGATTGGTTATGCCGGACTTTGCGGTTCGTAATTCATAGCAGCAACTACTATTATACATTCTTTGCACGCCTTTTACCGATTAAGGAGATTGTTGATCGTGAGCAATAAAACAGCACTAGATGTAAATTTTGTGCGTAGCCAGTTTCCAGCGTTTAGTAGCTCCGATTTGAAGTCACAGTGTTTTTTTGAAAACGCTGGTGGTAGCTATGCCTCAAGGCAGGTCATAGATAAGCTAATGCAGTTCTATACCCACCACAAGGTACAACCTTATTCTCCTTTCTCTGCAGCCGAAACTGCTGGTATGGCGATGGACAAAAGTCTTGAATTGATTTCTGCAATGTTAAACGTCGCTTCCTCTACAATCCACTTTGGCCCTTCAACTTCACAAAATTCATACATTCTTGCGCAAGCCTTACGTGATTCAAACCCGGTTAGAAAAACGATTATTGTCACAAATCAGGATCATGAGGCAAATACTGGTGTATGGCGAAGACTGGAGAAGTCGGGATTTGTGATCCGGGAATGGCAGGTAAACCCAGAAACCGGGGCACTATCAACGGACGATTTGAATACGCTGCTTGATGATACGGTCAATTTAGTCGCGTTTCCACATTGCTCAAATATCGTAGCCTACGAAAATCCGGTCGTAGAGATTTGTCGTCTTGTTAAAAACTCTGGAGCTAGATCATGTGTAGATGGAGTTAGCTTTGCGCCACATTGCTTTCCTGACTTGTCTGAATTAGGTGCGGACATCTATCTATTTAGCAGCTACAAGACATATGGTCCTCACTTGGGCGTCATGTATATCTCTGAAGAATATAACGAACTCCTGAGCAATCAAGGCCATTTTTTCAACGCACAAGATCTATCCAAACGTCTTACCCCAGCAGGACCTGATCATGCGCAAATCGCGGCCGCTGCTGGAATGGCTGATTATATTGAGGCAGTCTACGATCATCATTCTGATGAAAGTGCGTCCCTCGCAGATAAAGCAAAATTGGTTGGACAGATGCAGCGCGCTCACGAAAAGAGTCTTCTCGAACCTTTACTTGATTATCTCAGCCAAAGTCAAAAAGTTAGGATATTAGGCTCGGCAAATGCTTCGGAAAGATTACCAACCGTTGCCCTGGATTTGGAAAAACCAGCAGAACCCATCGCAAAGTCATTAGCTGAATACGAAATAATGGCTAGTGGTGGTGATTTTTATGCGATCAGGCTGCTAGAAGCATTAGGCGTTAAACATAACAACGGAGTGCTAAGACTTAGCTTTGTTCACTACACTAATAGGGAAGAGATCGATAGACTGATGTACGCACTAGATCGCGTCTTGTGAGGAGCATTTAAATAATAGTAAAAGAATATCTGTCGTATCCGTCCGCGCAATTGCTTAACAGTGAATGAAAATAGAATAGATTACTTAGACGTCAAAGCCATGTTAATATACCATCTGTCATATTTAAGAGTATTTAAATCAACTGCGAGAAAACGGCATGCTAAAAGAGTTTGGATTCCCAGTATTAACAGCTAATCAAGCTGAAGAGCAGCCTTATAGGATGGTTCGTCTTAATCAAGTATTAGGCTATGTGCGTGGTACTGCAGAGGCACAGGGAATCCTGTGGGAAATGGACCACAATCTTCTGGGTTTAAGCGATCAAAGAGGTACTCTCAGGGCTATCTGGTTTTTCGAACCAAGCAAGACCGCAAAGGATATTATTAACTCTGCCTGGCAAGACCAAGGCGAGGCAGTAATAGAGCACTGGGCGCTTGAAGATGATGAAGGTGCACACAGCGCATCTAGTTCTGTCTTCAGGCCTGATAGCGTCCCAAACTATCAGACCGAAGTGATGGAAATCCTTAAAGCTCGTCGAAACACCCTAATTGAAAGGGTAGGTGCTAGCTCAGGAGAACCAGAACCTATTTAGTCTTACAAAAATTCATGACGTACTACTATTTTCGTCCGCAGGGTCAGATGATTCACTTGGACTACCTGAATCTTGTGAAGCGACTGAATCTTCGGCTTGGTCTGCTGAATCATCTTTTGACCCTTCTAATGAATCAATGGGCGGATCTTCTGCAGCGGTTTGGGAAGAATCTGAAGCATTGCTTTCTTCCGACGATGGCCATGCACTTAAGGGAAAAGGTTTCTCATCTGACAAAAACGTGGCATAGGCAAATGCACTGGATATCACAGATCCAACTGAGCTTGAAAAACCAGCTATTTGCTCATTCGGCTCTCCGTTTAGGAGTGACATGATTAGCTGAATTACAATAATGATTAAGGCAGCATAAAAAACCAGCTCAAGGGTGTAAGTGGCGACGGCACATAACGCAGCAGCATACCCAATTCGCACAAAGTCTTTACTTGAATCTTCACTATTACTATTACTTTCATTCTCTTCCATAACAATCTCTCACAAATTTAAATATTTATCTTTTACTAAGGACAAGCCATGTGTGTACCATCACACATCTTATCACCAAAATCCTCATCAGGATCAACATCGTACGCAGCAGACTGCATTCTTACAATTGCTTCTGAACTAATCATAAACCCCTTCCTAATGTCATCAGTCCTATCAGCGCAAAGTTCGCTATAGGACGCAAAAGATCGATCAGCTATCTCGTCAGCTGCACCTTCATTAAGATCCGCAAACCGCGGATCATCGGGTGTAAAGTGCCTGTGCTGCGGAGTTTCATTTAAGTTATTTAGCTCGCTGAGACTACCAATCATTTTACTTACCATTGGAACAATGAGCTCATAACAGTATTGAACTTTAATCTTAAGCAGGTTCGCATCTTGGATATTAACTCCGGAACCTGAAATCGCTGAACTCCTGTACATTAAGTTATCATTAGGTATTAGATTACCCTGCCCATCTTCTGTTTGATAATTCCCTTCACCAAATCCAGCCCCGTCAGACAAAAAATCTGAAGATTGAGGGCTTAAGCGAATAATCCGCATAAACTCATCTACCTCTGTCGCTGCCTGGGTGCACGGTATACCTTGAGTAGCACCGGCGCTCAATCCTATACTACAACTATCTTCATCTGACTCTGCACGCTTAATATCATAAATGATGCCAGTAAGATCATCGGAATTTGTAAAGAGCGGCCCTATTCCTCGGACGAGACCCTTTCTAATACCTGAATAAGTAGCATTATTTAGTGCACCTATTCTAGCGGCTTGGAAAGTAGCATAGTTAAGTGCGTTTTGCGCATAAAAAATCAAACCGACCTGTATTGTACCAAAAATTATCAAATAAAAGACTGGAAGAATGATAACAAACTCAGTCATCGCCTGACCCAGAGACAAGCTGTTTGTTTTTGACAATCGTATCATACTCAGACCACTACCTTGAAAATTCTGCGTTTATGGTTGATTGGTTATAAGTTTCTAACAGCTCTCGAGCCATGGTTGTAATTGGCTGTCGATCAGCTGTCTCCCGCGAAGGTGCATCAACGATCCCTTTTAATGTCTTGGCAAGTTCTTCGATCTGGATATAGCTAAGATTATACCAAGCGCTGCTGTGCGTGGGATCTGAGCGAAGAATGCCTTTGTACTCTTCCACTGCGGCAGATACATCACCGGTAAGATAAAGACAATTAGCAATTCTAAGCCGACTGTCTGTGTCTTGCGGGAATTCCTTAATAATCTCTAAATAATGAGGTATCGCATCCTCGCATCTACCCTCCGTATAGGCTTTTCCAGCAAGTCTAGAAGCCATCCCAAGGTCTGGTTTGATATAGCTCGAGTTACTACAACCTATGAGGCTTACTTGGAAAAGCGATAATAGTAACAATGGTATTAATTTTCGCACAGAAACGAATCTCCAACACTTAAGCCTAATTTATCAATTTCTCCCTCTGCAAGCTCTAACACGGAACTAGCTCCCACGCAGCCACTAAATTTCCAAGGCCTCACCCCAGACACTAATTTCAGAATATTTTCATGCTTATCCAGGTACGCTAAGTCTATCGTAACTCGCATAAAACAGGTATGTACCGAAGAACATGGTCTTATCCAGAAGAGCATCTCCGATAGTAGCTCTTCCCTTCCTAGCAGACCTCGGAGACGCTGAAATAATGACTCACACAAAAAAGCTTTTACTGAAGGATTTTGATCTTCACTGGCAGCCGTTATAAATGTTCCATCTCTTGTTATCAAGGTAACACTGCGAATATACTAAGTTCTAATTACTCGCCTGAAGTGAATTTCATCACAATTGGAAAAAGCAACATAATAAAAGTTAGTGGAAAAATGAAAACAACTAGCGGCACCACAAGCTTCACCGGCGCCTCCATAGCAGACTTCTCGGCTCGCTGAAATCGCTCGGTCAGCCGCTGCTTCGCCTGTGCTGAGAGCGTTTCTTTCATGCTGGAGCCGAGCTTATCAGACTGAATAATTGCTTTTACAAACACAGACACATCAGAGAGATTTACCCTCTGTTCAAAGCGAGTAAGGGAATCCGCTCTGGTGTATCCTGAACTTATATCACGGAGGACAATTCGAAATTCATTCCTCATCGCTCCTCTAGGACCCTTCTCTACGGCCTGCGCCATTGCGCCGGCAAAGTTTAATCCAGCGTCAACACACATGGTAAGATACTCCAAATAGATTGGAAGCGTTCTAGTTAGCTCCTCATCACGACGCCTTTTAAAGCCTCTAGTCCACAACTCTGGAACAATCGCACCAAGTGCAGCGAAGACTATTATAAGTCCAAAGTTTATACTTCCACCGGACAATGTGGCAGCTGCCCCTCCGAGGGCAAAAACAAAGGCTAAAGTGATTTGTCCGGCAAAAAATTCTTCTGCGGTAACCATGAAACTTACGCCACGAGCTTTTAGCTTTTCTTCAAGCTGAATAAGTCTCTCATCTGAAAAATTAGAGGTAATATAAAAAGTGAACACCCTTATCAACGACATAAAAGGTGCAAAGATAGCCGGGGGTGGATCCATCCCGTCTCTGCCTCGATCAGAGACCATTGAGAGAAACATAACCACGAGTGATATTAATGCCGCCACTGCGAGTCCGGTCGAAATAGTGGCTACCCACAGCTCTAGTGCAGTTAACATTTCAGCAATCCATCCTAAATATTAATGACCATGAGAGAACTTCTCAGCTATCAATGTTGGTGATCTTTCTGATAAATATATAGCCTGCAGCCTGCATTAGCGCCATTATAGTTAAGACAACATAACCGGCGGTTGTGCTAACAAGCTTGCTCATAGACGTTGGATCAATAAAATAGAGTCCTACTCCTACCAGCAGAGGTAGACAACTCATAAAAATACCCTGTGTTTTACCTTGCGCGGTAAGGCTTTCAATCTTGCCTTCCATAGTGAATTTGATTCTTAGCGTTTCAGCCATGCCACTAATCGTCTCAATTAAATTACCACCTACTTCTCTACTGATTCGGATCGCAGAGCTTGCCATTATCACACTGTCTATCGGGACTCATTCTTCCATACCTATCAATGCGTCATCAAGGGAAACACCCACCTGGGTCTTACGGACCAATAGACTAAGTTCGTCACCAAAAGGAACAGGTGTCTGCTTCGCGACAGTTTGTAGTGCCACTGCGATGCTCGCGCCGGATTGAAGGCTGCTGGCTATCATCATAAACGCATCAGGCAGTTGCTCTTCGATTTTCTTAAACCGTTTACTTCTCATCCTAGTCCAAAATATACCTGGGATAAATAGTAAGGAAGCGCCAACAGCTGAGGTAATTAAAAACGATCCTACTACTAATTCGACCAGTCCAGTCACTAAAACAAAAACCGCCACATTGCCCCAAAAGAACGTTCCAGGACTTGCGGTAATGAACATGTCCGTTAGTTCTGTGTCCGCCCGATCGACTTGTCTTCGATACATTAACTTAGCCATCCCAACCACGCGGTCAGAGGATCCAAAAACTACAAGCACGATTGTTGCTGCCGAGAACAATCCCGCCAAAACAAGGCTCACAATGATGACGATATCAAGCACTGGTGGCAAAAATATTTAGATTCATGTTAATACCTCTTTCTTTCATTTCCTGATAAAAGAAGGGTATGACTCCAGTGGCCACAAAATCTCCAGTGACCCTCCCATCCTCATCATACCCTTGTTGCTGATACTTAAAGATTTCTGAGAGTTGAATAGTATCACCCTGTATCCCTGTGACTTCTGTAATACTTGTCACCCGTCTAGACCCATCGGGAAAACGGGATTGTTGTACAATGAGATGAACAGCCGATGAGACTTGCTCTCGGATAGCGAGGATTGGAAGATCCATCCCCGCCATCAAAACCATGACCTCCAGCCTACGGAGCATATCGCGCGGGCTATTGGCGTGTGCGGTCGTTAAAGAACCATCATGGCCCGTATTCATAGCCTGTAACATGTCCAAGGCCTCACCTCCACGGCACTCTCCCACTACAATTCTATCGGGTCGCATACGTAAACAGTTTTTTACCAGTTCACGAATAGTAACTTGCCCACGTCCTTCCATATTTGCAGGACGCGCCTCCAATGAGACCACATGCGGTTGTACTAGCTTTAATTCGGCAGCATCCTCGACGGTTACCACTCGTTCCTTCATCGGAATATAGTTTGAAAGAACATTCAGTAGAGTTGTCTTTCCCGAACCTGTACCACCTGAGACAACAATATTTCTCTTGTTAATCACCGCGGCCGCCATCAACTCTACCATTCCTTCATTACATGCGTTAAAACCGAGCAGGTCATCTGAGGTCAATCGTTTTGTGGCAAATTTTCTAATCGTTATGCAGGGACCTCTAAGAGCAAGAGGCGGGATAATTGCGTTGACTCGAGATCCATCACGAAGTCGCGCATCAACCATAGGAGAACTTTCATCGATACGGCGGCCAAGTGGAGATATAATTCTCTCTATCGTAGACATCACAGCATCAGCGCTACTGAATTCTACATCAGTTTTGGTAAGGTTCCCTGACTTTTCCACATAGATATCATCGTGAGCGTTAACCATGACTTCAGTGACGGCTGGATCAGCAAGGAGATCTTCAATCGCACCCAGCCCAACCGTTTCATCAAGACCAATTTTTTTAAGGCGATCTCTATCAATGCTCTCCGGTATACCCCGATCAACATTACTCATCGTCTTCTGG
>JAQWLX010000023.1 GCA_029247075.1 Halieaceae bacterium
TCCGCGCTCAAGCATACCTAGGGACGCTTGTCTTGCACATATGCAACTCCCCAAAAGATTAACAGAAATCACAGAACTATAGTCTTCTACCGTTTGCTCTTCTAGTGGTCCAAATCTTACAATGCCAGCATTGTTAACCAATAGGTTTGGAATTTCCCCAAACTTTTCAAACGCCGCTGCGACCTGATCAGGATCGGTCACATCTGCGTGAAGAGATATCGAATTTGTTAACTTAGCGGCCGTCTCATCTGCCGATTCTCCTCTAACATCAAGTACGCCTACTCGATAATCTTTATCACTAAGAGCTCTAGCTATATCTGCTCCTAGACCGTCGCCACCGCCGGTCACAATTGCCGTTTTCAATTTGATTCTCCTTTTCCAATAAGTACGGGATAGCTAGACCAATTATTCCTGACAGTAGTATCATCTGCGATTGGCGCATTTTCAGGATCTGGTCTGATATCATAACTAAGTAAACTTCGCATTAGGTTAGTCAGTGTTCCAAAATAGTGTTTATCCGGATCTAAACTTCTTCCTGGTAAAGACCCCCCCGCCAAGTCACGCCCAAAACAAGTATGCACTCCTACACCAAACGTTAATCCAAATGATGGAACCTTACCGGATACTTCTCGGTATGGATTAAACTCCTTAGGATTGGATCCAAAGATTGACTCATCTTGATTAGAAGTTTGCAAATCCACCACTACAGAATCTCCATTTTCAACCTGCTTTCCCGACAACAGCTGAAATGGACAAGTGCTGGTTCTCCAAGCGACGGGGCTTGCCGGATGCAAACGCAATCCTTCATGTACACATCGTTGCAGAAAAAATGGGTCGTTCTTGATTTTAACTCGATTCTCCGGATCGCTTTTCGACCAATTATAAATTTCATTAAAAATATGCACTAGAGCATTCGATGAGCTATGGGTAGCAGCCTGAAGAAAAAAGGCAACCTCACGAAAAATCATTTGATCATCTATATCATGCTTATCTCTATTGGCCAACAGAACAGTTAATATATCTCGCGGCAAGTTTAATTCTGACTCTGGGGTTTTCTTAACCGAAGACAACAATGCTTCGCGGCGCTTCCAGGACGGCGTCAGGAATTTCTCCTGGAACAAAGACAAAGTCTCTTCAACCTCCAAACGCACTTCATCCTTATCTCTTGTGGAGTGAAATAAGGTAGCGCCTTCAGCGAACTTTTTGGATATCGATAGAAGCATATCCAATTCATCGGCAGAATCTGGATCACGATCAATACCTGCCAAATCAGCGCTCAAATTAATATTTACTCTTCCACCAAACTCTACCAAGTCCATTTTGCCTTCAATAAGATAGGGATTAAGAGTGGCAGCAAGTGTTATTGGATAAACCTCTCGTTCGTAATAACGAATAAAATCACGTTTGAATAGCTGCATTTCAAGCGCTCGACGGACAGTGTGATCATTCCCATGCAACGTCAGCAACACATCCTGCATTAAAATATCGCATTCACCGTACATCGACTGCGCTAATCTCTTGTCGCACAGAGTCTCAAACGCTCGCTGATATCCATCGACAGTGGCAGGATCATTCATCTGAAGGACTCTTCTCTAATTGAATCGAACCGGATAGATCTTCCAAACATCTCGCTCAGATGCCTCTATCTTTTCTGGTAATTCTTGAGGATGAGGCCGCATTCCTCGAGTCAATAACTCCTTTAGAATTAAAGTTATCGTGCCAAATTGATGATTTTCTCTATCGTAATCTTCATCATTTACCAACACAGTTCCTGCCACCAAATTCATACCTAAACATGCATGCATACCCCCACCAAATGACATGCCAGCAGGACTTAAACGTCTCCGTCGCTCTCGCATTGGGTTAAATTGATCAGCATCACTCCCAAATACTTCACTATCTCGATTCGCTGTCTGAAGATCAATGACAACTTTCTCACCTTGCTCTACAACGTCGCCATTTGCGAGAATTATCTTTTGCTCTGCTCGTCTCCATGCCTCAGGGCTGGAAGGATGTAACCGAACACTCTCTAATACAAAACGTTGAAGCAGAATAGGGTCATTAGCCAGATTTTCAAGGTCATCAAGCTTAGCGCTATATAAGGTGAAGATTTCATGTGCCGCATGCACCAAGGTATGAACCGATGTATGAGAACTTGCAAGATAGAAGAACGCAACCTCTCTAACCAATAACTCATAAGGCATTTCTAATGCGTCTTCGTTCATGAGAAGAATTGTTAAAATATCCCTAGGTAACGCTTCTTCTTCTATCTTTCCATTTTTAAAATCATTGATCAGGTTCAAACGACGTTCCCGTGATGGGGCAAAAAATCGATTCTCAAACTCACTTAGCGCATCCGAAATTTCATCCAAAATCTGCTGTCTATCTCCTTTGTACTGACCTATTGTCGCTGCTTGTCCTAGTTGGATCAGTAAGCGGTGCTGAGCATCTGCCTCCTCCAAAGTCCCATCGATCCTGTCGATACCAGCAAATGAAAGTGAAAGATGGACCATGATCCTATATCCAAGCGATTTAAGATCTATTTCAGGCTCATTTAAAAACTGATTTAAAGTTTCACTCAACAATCTAGGAAATACTTCATCTTCGTAATATCGAAAAAAATTTCGACGAAACACCTGACTCTCTACCGCTCGGCGATGGCGATGCTCATTCCCATGCAAAGTAACGAGAACCTTGTCCATCAAAATACCACCCTCATCATATAGCGACTGCTTCAAATCTCTTTGCTTAAGCGCATCTTCTACCACAGCGTACGTATCTACTCTATGTATCTTCATATGCGATTAATCTCCCCTGGAGCGCGCTAGCTTGCGAGTCAAGACTTGATTAGAAAACTCACTTACTCGCCAGGCTGGCAAATTCCATGATTCTGGCAAGGGCGATTCAAGATCAACTTCCCGCCCTCCTTTAAAAATATGTTTAATGACTTCAGTCTTACCCAACAATGAAATATCTTGAGAAGGATCGCCCTCAACAACTAAAAGATCGGCTAGATAACCAGGTTCTAAGCAACCTACTTCTTCCTGCATACGCAGAGACATTGCTCCATTTCCCGTAGCACATTGGATGGCTTGAATTGGGGTAAGCCCCAATTCGTCTACAAAAATCTCTAACTCTCTATGATGCCACTCTCCATAGGGTGTAAGAGAAAAACCACTTTCGCTACCCGTCAGAAGAGGAACGCCTTCATCATACGCTTTCTTAATTGAGTCAACGCTATCAATAATCTCTTTACGGAAAACATCCTTGTATCTAGGGTCAGATCCGACCAAGTCTCCATAATCCGCTAGGTTCGCCTGAAATGTAAAGGTCGGCACAATCGGGACCATAGCATCAATTACAGATCCCAGCGCCTCCTCATCCATATATGTGGCGTGAAGGATCATATCAAAACCCGCCCTAGCAGCATCTCTAGTACTGCTAGCATTTCGACAATGACCTACCACAGGAACACCAAGTCCATGGGCAGTGTCACAAACCAATTTAAGCTCATCTAAGCTCCAGGTTTGAATCTCTCCTTCTGTTCCACTCGGCCTCACAGGTAGTCCACTAACGTGAACCTTTATCCAATCTACACCTTTCTTAACCTGCCGATGAATCTCGGTAATAATTTGGTCTGAAGTATGCACTATTACTCCATAACCACGTCGACCTTCATCTGGTAGTAACTGTGCTGCAGTACCTCCGACACAATTAATCAGCACATTCCCGCCAGTATTCATTCTCGGACCAACCAGCACTCCAGCTTCAATCGCATCTCTTAAATCAACACCTACATCAAAAATGCAATCGGCATCAAAGAAACCTGTCACTCCTGCTCTAAGCACCTTTTGTGCGTTAACAGATGCAACTAATGTGGCTAGACCATGGCGCCGATGGAAGAAAAGCTCATCATTGGTGGAAGGTTGATCAAAGCTAATATGACAGTGACTATCAATTAATCCCGGAAGCACAGTACATCCAGAAACATCAATCTCTGCAAAATCATGCTCCTGGGAGGCCATTTTTCTCGCGTCAGAACCGACTGAGACAATTTTATCTTCTGTAATAAAAACGTCCGCTTCTATACTCGGCGAACCCTTTCCATCTATAACTCTGCCTCCACTAAATAGCGTACTCTTTTTAGTCACAACACGGTTACTCCCTTTAAAATAGATATTCTAAAAAACGACTCAGGCAGTCATCAATGTTAGTATAAATCTCTCTTAATTTAATTATCTTCATTTCCACGTCATGGTGATGATGAATCAATTATTCTGCTCATTCAAATATCCACAGCAATTACCTGCCTTAAGAAAGCACTAATTGGATTTTAATAAGGCATGTATATAAGTGTATACTCTTATGAATAATGTGTATGTGCCATCCAAGACAAGCATCTAGACTGATTATTGACCAAAATAATTGCAATAGGTTTAAGGGATGCATGGCCTAGTTTATCGGTAAAACTTAAGACCTGATGAGATGACATTATGACCACCTTAAGCGTAAACGAGAAAAAGCATACTGTAGAAGTGGAAGCCGATACGCCGCTTCTCTGGGTTCTTAGAGACCATCTAAATATGACCGGCACCAAGTATGGCTGCGGGATAGCTCAATGCGGTGCTTGTACCGTCCATATTGACGGATCTCCGCAAAGATCTTGCGTTTTACCAGTTAGTGCAGCGGAAGGAAAAGAGATAACAACAATAGAAGGTCTTGCCGACGCCGAGTTACTTAATGAAGTTCAACAGGCATGGCTGGATTTTGACGTAGCTCAGTGTGGCTATTGTCAGTCTGGACAAATCATGACCGCCACCGCTCTGCTTAATCATAATTCCTCTCCATCTGACGAAGACATAGACGCTGCAATGAGCGGACATATCTGTCGTTGTGGAACCTACCAAAGAATTCGAGAAGCAATCCATCATGTGGCAAATAAGTCGAGCGTAAACGTTAAATGAGATGGTCAGTTGCTCAAGGCTTTAGCAGAAGAAGCTTTCTTAGAGGAGCAGCAGGAGGAACTGGAAGCCTTATACTAGGAGTTAAGTATTCTCCAGCAGAAGGTGCTATCAAAAAACACTCAAGTTCTGTAATAAATAATTTTATTCGTGTTGATCCGGATAACACTACCACTCTACTAATCAACTATGCAGAATTTGGCAATGGCGCATATACCTCACTAGCGATGATGGTGGCCGAAGAAATGGATATTGATTGGAACACGATCGTGCTGGAAGAAGCGCCGACAGAACCTAAATATTATAGCCCTTTGTTCAAAGAGTATCTTACCGCCGGCAGTGTTACCACTTTGTCCGCCTGGATGCCCATGCGAACCGCCGGAGCTCAGGCGAGAGACCTATTTCTCCGCGCAGCTGCATTAAAGTGGGACACAGACATTAAAGCTCTAGATACCCAGCTTGGAAACGTAATCGAAAGGAATGGTGATCGAAGCTCAACCTATGGAGATCTTCTCGTCACAATCGAAAAAGAAAGTTTGACTGCCTTATCAAATGTCAGTCTAAAAAATCCTAAATCATTCAAGCTTATTGGTACGAACACAAAAAGAATTGAAGGAACTGAGAAGGTTAATGGTTCTGCCATTTACGGTATCGATATAAAACTTCCTGGAATGCTATATGGATCAGTAGCCAGATGTCCTGTATATGGTGGCAAAGCGCTATCATGGAACGATAGCAAAACGATGGCTGTTAAAGGTGTTGTAAAAACCAAAAGAATCTCTAGTGGCATCGTAGTACTCGCTAAAGACTTCTGGTCGGCAAAAAAAGGAAGGGATGCACTGGAAGTAGTGTGGGACGAGGGACAAAATGCATCTCTATCCTCAGAAAAATTCTATTCGGAATACAAAGCGCTAGCCTCAAAACCTGGCATGTTAGCCGAGGACATTGGCAACAGCTTAAAAGTGCTGCATGAAACAAGAGATACCATTGAAGCAGTTTATGAAATGCCCTATCTGGCACATGCGTGCATGGAACCAATGAATTGTACTGCGATGGTAGAACAAGATAATGCCGATACAGATAAGATATCTAAATGTGAAATCTGGTCAGGTACCCAATATCAAAGTAATGACCAGGAAATCGTCTCAAAGTTACTAAATATTCCACAGCAATCAGTTACCGTTCACAGACCATTGATCGGAGGCAGTTTTGGCAGGCGCGCAAGCAAAACCGCTGACTTTACTGTTGATGCGGTAGAGGCAGCTAATGGTGAAAATGTTCCCGTACAAGTAATCTGGTCACGAGAAGAGGACATACGTGGCGCCCACTACCGTCCACTTTTTGTGCATAAGCTAAGAGGTGCGTTAGATGATAAAGGAATACCTCTAGCTTGGCACCAAACGGTCGTTGGTCAGTCAATAATGCAGGGAACCAAGCATGATCCAGCCTACATGGTTCGAGGTATGGATATATATTCCCTTGATGGATGTTTACAAGAACCTTTTGGAGTTTTTCGTTACGGCACTTCTTATGCTATCCCTAACCATAGAGTGGAAAGCCACAACCCGCCAAAAGTCGGTGTTAACCCACACGAATGGCGAGCTGTAGGGCATACACATACAGGCATTGCCTATGAATGTTTTCTTGATGAATTGGCTCATGCAGGAGGAAAAGATCCTTTAGATTTAAGACTTGAATTAACGAAAGACAATCCTCGTATGAATACAGTACTAAAATTACTCAAAGAAAAAACCAATTGGAATACGTCGTTAGGTGAAGGACGTGCTCGAGGAATGGCCGCAAGAACTTATTCCGTATCTCCATGCGCTCAAGCTGTAGAGATTACTCTTTTGGATAATGGGGAATTTTCAATAGACAAAGTTATCTGCGTCATTGACTGTGGCATTGCGGTAAATCCTCTTGGAATTGAAAGCCAGGTGCAGGGTGGAATATCCATCGGAATCTCAGCTGTCGCTTTTGGAAATATTGAGATCGTTGATGGCCGCGTAAAACAGAGTAACTTTCATGATTACAATGTGATGAGAATAAATCACATGCCAGAGATTGAAGTGCACATTATACCCAGCGAAGAAATGCCAACAGGCGTCGGTGAACAAGCCACAGCACCGATAGCACCAGCAGTAGCAAATGCGATTTTCGCAGCATCGGGCACTCGCGTAAGAAGCTTCCCTCTTTCCAAACACGGATTTAAATTAATCTAGGTAATACTAATGGCAATTCAACATCTGGTCTGGCTAAAACAAAAACAACACGTAACTGATAAAGAGATGTCTGATTTACTTAACAAAATCCGCCAACTACGTTCGCTTGACGGAGTATTATCCATAACGGCAGGTACCAACTTTACCGACAGGGCAAATGGATTTACGCATGGAGTTTGCGTTGTAGTGGAGAGTAAATCCGCATTGGAGTCCTATATATCAAGTCCAGAGCATCAGGCATTAGGAGGCTCTATTCGAGCTCTATGCGACCTGCTCGCGCTAGATTATGATGATGCCTTACATGGCTAGATATAAGTTCAGAAAATTATTTCTAAATTCCTAAAATCAAATCTAGCAATACATTTTAATTGAAATTACATAAATAAGAATTCCAATAGTTTCAACCACTAATAATGGAACTCTTTGCAAAGTAGAAATATCAAATTTTAAGATCCACGTGATAACATCAGGATATTCGGGTCCGCTACTCAAATATAAAAAGGATTTAAAAATGCTTCTAAATCAGTCTTTAAGTAATGAATACTCAATTGGAAATCTTGTTAAACCGCTCCAATTCAAGACTAAAACAGCAGCCGCAGTCAGTTTAGCGGCCTTTTTGCTGAGCGGATGCCAGGCAGATCAACCTGAAAACGCCATATCAGCAAATGTTGAAGATCCAATAATAAAAATTGCTGACGATGACGCTGTTGCAGACCGGCAACTATTTTGGGGGGATCTACACGTCCATTCAAATATTTCCTTCGATGCATTTTCATTTGGTAATAGAACTTTGACCTCAGCAGATTCTTTTGCATTTGCCAGCGGTCACAAAATTACTTCTAGCATCGGCATGGAGGCACAACTTAGTAGGCCATTAGATTTTCTGCTTGTTTCTGATCATGCTGAGTTCATGGGAGTAATGCGAGCATTATGGACAGATGATCCAGAAATAATGGAAGCGGAATTTGCTCAACGCTGGCGGAAAGCGATGTCTGAAGACAATATGGGTTCTGTCATTGACGAATTTATGGCAACAATGGATGCTCAAAAAGGCGATGGTGTTCCATTAGGATTTAAAAAGAGTGTTTGGGCTGGAGTAAACGAAGTTGCAGAGCAGTATAATAATCCCGGAACTTTTACCGCATTTATCGGTTACGAATGGACCTCATCTGTAGCAGGAAAAAATAGACATAGAAATATTCTTTTTCGAGATGGGCCCGAAAAAACCGGCTCCTTTATCCCATTTTCTTCAATCGATGATAAAGATCCAGAAGCTCTCTGGTCAGCGTTGGAAAGCTGGGTTTCAGAGACGAGTGGGCAAGTGATGTCGATACCTCATAACAGCAACCTATCTGATGGGCTGGAGTTTGCCGAAACTCGTAGTAACGGCCTTCCATTAGACGCTAATTATGCAAAAAGAAGAAACCGCTGGGAGCCAATTCTTGAAATGACGCAAGTTAAGGGTGATTCTGAAACCCAGCCTTTGATATCACCAGATGACGAATTTGCTGATTTTGAGAACTGGGATGAAACTGATATTGGTAACAATGTTAAGGATCCCAATACCCTATTTGAAACTTATTCTCATGAATATGCACGACCTGCACTGCAACTTGGAATGAAACTTGAGCAACACCTTGGTACAAATCCCTTCAAGTTCGGAATGATTGGAAGCACGGATGCGCACACTGGTCTAGCGACTGCTGATGGCGATAATTTCTATGGTAAATTTCTTGACTCCGAACCAGCAGCAGAAAGACTTTCTAATCAAATGGGCGGCTTTCTTTGGGATAACAGAAATCTTGCAGCTTCTGGCTATGCAGCGGTATGGGCTGATTCTAACACCCGGGAAGGCATCTATGATGCGCTTGCGAGGAAGGAGGCTTACGCTACAACTGGTCCTCGCATCGCTGTTCGTTTTTTTGGTAGTTGGGACTATGAAGAGGAGCTACTTGTTGATCCAAATATGATTGAGAAAGCCTATGCCCAAGGGGTGGCCATGGGCGGTGACCTCACTAAACAAAATAATTCTCCGGAGAGTCCATCATTTATTGTGAGTGCGATGAAAGATCCGGAAGGAGCAAATCTGGATCGAATACAAATTGTTAAAGGATGGATAAATAAAGATGGCAGTCGTTCTGAAAAAGTATTCAATGTCGCTTGGTCTGATAATCGAACTATGGATGATAATACCGGTGATATCCCTAATCTTGCATCTACGGTAAACGCCGCGGCGGCTACGTACACCAATACAGTTGGAAGTGCCGACTTGTCAGCTCTTTGGACAGATCCATCTTTTGATGCCAGTAATCCTGCCGTGTATTACGTAAGGGTACTGGAAATCGAAACGCCGCGATGGACAACCTACGACGCAGCGAAATTTGGAGTAGAGCTGCCTAAGGATGTACCGATGGCGATTAAGGAAAGAGCCTACACCTCTCCTATCTGGTACACTCCATAGCGATTTATTAACTATCCTTCACTTGGATGTTTACTTATTTCAAGTGAAGGACGGCTCGAGATTCGTTCATACCAGTTATTTAACTTGGGCAGTGAATCGGAATCGAAACCCTGACCAACAAGCTTTCCAAACTCCAAGAATACATAAAGCGCAATATCAGCTATGCCAATGCTATCTCCGGCGATGAACTGGTTGTCGGACATCTGCTCTTCCAACCACTGCAACCCCAAGGTTGCTTGGTGTTTCAAATCATCAGCAGCCGCAGGAATACAATGCATTCGACTCTCAAAAAGACCCAGACCTTCTGAATATCGAAAACCATTTGTCATCGGCAGAATAATCTTCATATCGACTCTTCGGGCCCACATACGATTAACAGCACGCTGCTTGGATGTCGAACCAAACAACGAAGGTTCTGGAAATACCTCTTCCAGATATTCACAAATGGGAATGGTTTCGGCAATGACAGTTCCGTCATCGAGTTGAAGTGCCGGAAGTTCACCAGCTGGATTAAATTTTAGAAACTCCGACTGCCTATTCTCACCCTCCATGAGATCGATTTCCTGGATTTCAATGGACTCACCCTTCTCTGCCAAAAACATACGAACTAATTTTGGATTGGGCCCGATACCACTAAATAGTTTCATAAAACTCTCCATTTTAGAGTTAACGATGTTAAGTATATTGTTATCGAAAAGATAACTTGTGAATCAATCATATCGTACTTTCGCGATTAAATGAGCAACGGACTCAATCGTCAAACTTGGCTCGTATTCACAAAGATCGATATGAACATGTGGCAGCACTATAGATCTTTGGTTCAATTCCGCAATCGAATAAAACTTGTTCACTACACCAACAAGCTCCTTGATGTCAGCGCTGACCAATATAGCGCAATGCATCAAATGACGACTAGAGCCATCGGAACGACGATGCCACTGCTGCGATGTGCCAATAAACTTTTTCCCGTCGATCATTAAGTTGTATCTTCCGTCACAGAGCGCATTATTAGTTTGACCAACGGAAATATTTAAATTCAAAGGCTTTAAGCCTCTCAATAACCAATTAGCCAGAGACTTGTAGTTCGCATCAGCATTGAGAAGCACATCCGCGGGATAGTTTCTTAATATGGAAATATTAAGCACTCCGGAAGCGACTGGGAACGCGCCTCCTCCGGACTTTCGAGTCAGTACAGGCCAACCAGAATTTGAGACGACAGAAATAGCTTCTTCTGCATGAGGCAGGCGAGCATCTCTCCCGCTTATAGCAAGAGCCTTATGACTCTCCCAGAATAAAATATCGTTAACGGGTTCGTCAGCTCTTAGAAGATCTTGCTCATACTCAAAGCGATTTTTAATTGTATCTAATAAAACCAAGGATAATTTTCTTTGCTAGTCGACTCGCAAGGCGAACATCATGGAACAAAATTAATAAGATTATTCTATGCGCGCAATCACTTGTCCGCGTTTAACAATTGCTTCTGCATCTTCAATAATGGTTAGGATTCCCGTTGCGGGCGCAAGCAGATCCGACTGCGACTTCTCCACCATCACTTCACAAAGCACATCGCCTTCAGAGACGGTTGCTCCAGTCTTATAGATCCAGGTGACAATCACACCTTCTAAATCTTCTTCCCACATATCATTTGGAATAATAACTTCAACCATACTATCGATCCTATAGACCAAGCATCTTCTTACTTTCTTCCACTATCCTGTCCGCCGTCGGTAAAACCCTCAACTCCATCGGACGAGAATAAGGTATGTTCAAGTCTGGATTAGCAACACGAACAGGAGCGCAAGAGAGCACTGAAGGATCGCGTTCTACGACACTTGCAATCACTTCGCCAGTAAAACCAAAACTTTGGTAGTCTTCGTCAGCCACGAGTAATTTTCCTGTTTTTTTGACAGAATCAAAAATAGCATCTCTATCCAGTGGCACAACGGTTCTTGGATCGATAATCTCTACACTTATATTATGTTCACTTTGAAGCCTCTCGGCAGCTTCTATGCATTGATGCACCGTCCAACTAACTCCAACCATGGTTAAGTCTGTTCCTTCTTGAACAATATTTGCCACACCAAAAGGAATAGTATATGGCTCATCCGGCACCACCGACATAGAAGTCTTAATAGGCGTCCCGAGCATCCCCACTCCCGCGACTTTTTTCTGTCCTGAATAAATTACAAAATCGTCACTTCGAATAGCAGAGTGCATCAATCCTTTGGCGTCATAGGCATTAGATGGTGTAACTACGACGGACCCCGGCATATGCGCTAAACTCGCTAGAAGACTCTGGGAGTGCTGTGCGCCATTGCTATAGCCACCACCGGAACCCAACATCAATACCATCGGGACTTTAACTTGACCGTTTGAGAGATAGTAATGTTTAGCCGCTAAATTCACTATCGCGTTATAACAAACACCGATGAAGTCAACAAAAGCAAGCTCGACAATGGGACGCATTCCAGCCATCGCTGCGCCAGTAGCTAAACCAATGAATCCGGTTTCAGAAATTGGCGTGTCCAATATTCGGTCGGGGCCAAACATCTCGCCTAAACCATCTGCAGTGCCAAATACACCTCCAAAAGCAAAAACATCCTCACCCAGCATAAATACGCTTGTATCATTCTCCATTTCCCACATCACTGCTTCTCTGCCGGCCCGAGCAACCGTTAATGTTCTTTCACTGCTCATTTCGATACTCCCGCATACGTATTTTGAAATGCATCCTCTGGATCAGGATAGGGACTATCAAGACCAAACTGAATAGCCACATCAACTTCGGACTTTTGCTGTGAGACGATTTCCTCCGCCTCCTTTTCTGTTAGGACTCCCTCAGAAATTAGCTTATTGCGATATTCAACAACACAGTCTTTCATAGCAGCTACCTCCTCTTCAGGAACATAAGCCATTTGATCTCCATGCATGTGGCCCTTCAACCGATAAGTCTGTATTTCCAAAATTGATGCCCCCTGTCCAGAACGAGCCCTGTCCACGCAACGTGACATGGCTTCAAATATCAGATCGCAATCGTTATCCTCTACATATTCACCATAAACCCCATAAGATGCCGCACGCTCACTATTTCTCTCAATGGCTGTAGATGCTTTTTTACTAACACTCACTCCCCAGTTGTTATCCTCGATAATACAAATGTAAGGAAGCGTATAGACACCAGCCATATTCATAACTTCATGGAACGCACCCTGATTCGCGGCAGCCTCACCCATATAGCTTACAGCGATGCCATCTTGCTCTCTCATCTTGTTAGCTAGCGCCACCCCCGCCGCAGGACCCATACCTTCAGCAATAATTCCACTGCAACTAAATTTATGCTCTACGGAATATATGTGCATATGACCACCCTTCCCCGCACAATAACCCGTCTTCTTTCCCATTAATTCTGCTGCCAATTTATTTAAATCAAGCCCTCTACAGATCGCATGATGATGAGGACGATGATTTGATGTAATCGTATCTTCAAGGGTCAGATGTGGCATAGTTCCAGCCGCACATGGTTCTTGACCATGGGAACTATGAATTTCTCCAGGTATGACACCTTTGGCAAGATCAAAAACCGGCATCTTATCGGCAAAATATAATTCTAAAACCCGATCATCAAATTCACGGCTACGAACAATATCTGAGTACATCGCCTTACGCTGAGCAGCATTCGGTTTCATCGTAATTTCCTGAGAAGTAAAAAATCGAACGGAAGGCTAACCTGTCTCTATTATTAAGTAAATATTTTTTATGTAAGAAGAGTTACAGAATGCCCCTAGGCCAAAACGTATTTGGATTGGAAAGAAAACCATCTAAAAATCAAAATAATAAAATTGACAAGAGGTAGCACGTGCAAACAAATACTAAACAAGATAAAGTTCATCAAACAGATTTTTAGTTACGATTACCTCTGGCGAAAAAAACACTTAATAATCATCAACTGCTAGCGACGTAGCGTAAAATTTACTATCACCATTTTTACAGGAATAACAACATGGATCTTCAATTAAAAGGAAAGAAAGCGATTGTCACAGGTGCTACTAAGGGTATTGGCTTGGCAACTGCAATTGAACTTGCCGCCGAAGGAGCTGACGTTGCCATTTGTGCAAGAACAAAAGAGGATGTTGATCGCGTGGTAGAAACACTTTCTGAAAGCGGATCAAACGTAAGTGGGGAGGCAGTCGATCTATATGACATGGATGCCTACTTAAAATGGCTAGAGCAGACAGCCAATGACATGGGAGGGTGCGATATTTTTATTTCCAATGTTACCGGTGGTACTGCAATGGCACCAGAGGATGCTTTTACAGCAAAAGGGTTTCAGGGCTACTTTGATGTTGACTTAATGTGCTCTGTAAAAGGCTTCGACACCTTGCTCCCATCTCTTCAAGCATCTGAAAGTGCTAGCGCTATCTTTATCAGCAGCACTGCAGCCCTTGAACACTTCCCTCCCAGCCCTCCTGCATTCATGGCACTAAAGGCTGCTTTAATAACGCAAACGAAGACCTTATCTCAACAACATGGAAAAGACGGCATTAGAGTTAACGCTGTCTCACCTGGTCCCGTTTATATTGAAGGAGGTGCTTGGGAATACGTTAAAAATAATATGCCTGATCTTTACGAGCAAACAATTTCTAATCTACCCCTCGGGAGAATGGCTTCCGCAGAAGAGGTTGGCAAATATATTGCGTACGTTGCAAGTCCCGCCGCCAGCTTCATCACAGGAGCAAACTGCATTATTGATGGAGGATTGACAAAAACAGTCGGTTAAGGTGGTTACAATAGTTTAATTACTAACAGAATCACGCAGACTTAAGTATTTCCCAAGATGGTACATTGAGTCACCTCCGTAATACTGACTGGCGGTAAGCCTTTTAAAATAATGTGCTGCCGCCAGCTCATCCATAATGCCAATTCCGCCATGAATCTGCACAGCATGCTGCCCAACCAAGCGAGCGCTGTCACAAATCTCCACTCGCGCCATGGAAACCATCCGGGTTAAATCCATTGATGAAGAAAACGCCTCACACATCATCGTGAACATCGATTTCGCGCGTTCTACAGCCATAAACATATCTGCCATCTTGTGCTGAAGCGCCTGAAAACTTCCTATGGCCTTTCCGAATTGTTTGCGATCTTTGGAATACTCCACTGTGCGAGATAACAGTGAATGCATGGCTCCGAGCGCATCTGCAGAAGCACACGCAGCTCGCAAATTTTCCTCGAACTCAATCGCATCATTTGCGGATTCATTTTCTAATATGAGAGCTTCTCTTGGCAAAATAACATCGTCAAATTTAAGGTTAATCAATTGCCGATCATCCGTACTATCTGAACTTGAAATGGATATCCCTTCGGACTTACGATCCACCAAATATAGCGCGATGTTTGGAAATTCTTTATTTTTATTCTGGTAGTTAGCTGAGACGATAAAACTTGATGCGCTGTCGGCATCAAGAATTAAATTCTTCTCTCCATTAAGCTTAAAACCATCTGAACAATCAGCAGCTGAGGTGAGAATTTCATCGTTCGAAAATCCATTTTTTGATTCGGCCAGAGCCGAAATCACCCGAGATTCTCCAGATATTACTTCAGCTAAACTCTTAGCCGCCAAAGCATTTTCCGAAGACAAAGACAACAATTGAGAGCCGATAAGCGAAGAAGCGAGCGGCTCAAGAATCAATCCTTCTCCGAGCACACGAAGTAATTCAAACATGTCTGATAGATCTCCAAATCCACCTTGCGACTCTGGGATACCGACACCTGTCCATCCTAGCTCGGCAAAAGTATTCCAGTTATCTACAACTGTTTGACTCTCTTCTCTAGCTTTTAGAAACTCACATCGCTTTTCAAAACTGTAGCTGGTCGTTAAAAATCTTTCACCACTTTCAATCAGAAGTCTTGTTTCTTCTTTCATAAAAAAACCTATCCCTATGGTAAATGCAATGCGGTCTTGGCAATGATGTTTCGTTGCACTTCATTTGATCCACCATAAATAGTCGCTGCCCTAAAGTTGAGGTAGCGTGGAACTATCGGCAACATATCTGAAGTTATGTCGCCAGCATGATCGGAGAACCTACCTCCATCTATAGGTCTATCACGCTCCAATACAGCGCCATAGGGTCCTAATGACGTCATGGCCAGTTCGGTTATACGCTGCATTATTTCAGTGTGCTCAACCTTGAGCACAGAAGCTTCGGGGCCTGGCTCACCACCTCCGGCCTCGAGCTGAGCCACAACCCGCATTTCTGTATAAGAAAGGCTCTCCACTAGTATTTCTAAACGCGCTAACTCACGCTCAATTTCTTTCATTGAAAAATGATCGTTCCCGCCACGCACCTTGCTAAGCAGCAGACGGTTAACTCTTTGCAATTCTTGTTTGAGCCTTTCTGCTTTTATACTTCCTCCACGCTCAAAACCAAGCAAATATTTTGCATAAGTCCAACCTAAACCTTCTTCGCCCACCAATTGAGAAACTGGAACCCGAGCATCTTCAAAAAAAACCTGATTAACCTCATGATCTCCACTAGCCGAGATTATTGGTGTTACGCTTACCCCGGGCGTATCGAGATCCAGTAGAATGAAACTGATTCCTTTCTGCGGTCTATCTTCATTGCTAGTTCGAACTAACACAAATATCCGATTCGCATGATGCGCATCCGTCGTCCATAGCTTACTTCCATTTAAGATATACTCATCACCCTTTCGTTCTGCTCGGCAAGATAAACTCGCTAAATCAGATCCTGAACCAGGTTCCGAAAAACCCTGACACCAAAAATCATCCCCAGACGCGATTCGAGGAAGATACTCCTCTCTTTGCCAGTCAGAACCAAATCTAATGATAACGGGGCCAACCATCTTGACTCCCATCGCTGTGAGCTCGGGTGCATTTGCACGAGCACATTCGACTTCGAATATGTAATGCTGCATTGGGGTCCAATCAGTTCCGCCAAACTGTTCCGGCCAGTGAGGAACCGCCCATCCTCGCTTCGACAACTTACGCTGCCAGGACAGCATCGCTTCTCTCTCCACCCAAACCGTGGTCGTAGACCTAACAGCTGCGACCATCTCAGGCTCTAATTCTTTGGATAGAAAAGTCCTTACTTCCTCTTGAAAACTCTCCAGACGCGGTGTTAATTTCAGATGCATTTTTTTAAAGCTCTAAAAATTCGCTGAGAAGCCTAGCACACAGGGTGCTCTAGTTTCAAAAAAACAGAAGCCGTAATAGATGGAGGTTTAAATAAAAAAATTATTGTGAATTATCTTTTTGCCTAGATTGTCATTTCTTAACTTTCATACAAGTAACGATCCATAATCTGATGAAAATGTCTCACGCGAACTTCCTGGTAGTTCGCGAGGCTAACCTTTTTCCTGTGAGACGCCTTCATTCCTTTTTGAACGTAAGATAAATTGGCCATATCCTGGTCAAAAATCGGACCAAGTGCACCTACCTCTTCAGCTGAGGCCCAATCTTGATCTTCATCAAGCCATTTCATATCGGCAACTGGTAGCTCTTCTCCACTTGAAGGATTGCGTTTAAGCATCAGCACTTCCATGATCGTCGAGTCTACATCCCAGCCATTTGGCCTCCAGCGATAAACGACATTTGGAGGAAACCCACCCCAAGGCGAAAAATTTGGGAATACATTAAAAACAAGCGCATCTAGCATTTCCGCATCACAGCGATTGCTGTAGTCATGCCCATCTTCTGCCTGAAAGCTTTGTCGACTGCTTTCCGCCATAAAAGCTCGAACCGACTGACCAGCAGGAAGCATTAGCTTGTCTTCTGATGTAACTCTCCCAGATAGAGACGTTAACGTATCAAGGATATCTTGATCACTGGGCTTCTCCTCAACACTCTTATAGATAAAGGGACTCGGTTCACCCATGGGTGCAATATTTGCGTTAATGTGGTCTCCCAAAATATCATAACGGGCATTGGTATCTGCAGTGAAAGGGGCTATCTGAGGATGCGTTTGCATTGCATGGAGTGACTCCATGAACGCTTCTGATACGACTTTCCAGTTAGCACGAACAATCTTCGCCACATGCACTACCTTGGTGCATCCCTCCAAATCCCATCGGGTAAACTCTTTGTCCAACGGGCTTAAATATTCCTGTAGAGATATCGAATTGTCATCAAAATTCACAAACACAAAACCTTGCCATGTGTCCAAACGGACCTCAGGTAAGTGCATATCTCGATCTTTCAGATGAGGAAAGTCCCACTCACAAGGAATGTATCGAATCGTTCCATCAATATTCCAAGAAAATCCGTGATAAGGACAGGTAAACGCCCTACCATTTCCATTTTCGGTGACTAATTGCCTGCCTCGATGCAAGCACGAGTTATAATAGGCTTTGATTTGATCTTGTTTGGTACGCACAACTATTACGGAGAAATTTAGGATTTCGTAAACGATATAATCCCCCACATAGGGTATCTCTTCTAACCGGCAAGCCATCTGCCAAACCTTTGGCCACATCCTTTCTGCTTCAAGTTTGAAATGCTCAGCACTCACATATCGATCAACGGCAAGATCTTCATCACCTAAATAACGGTATCGATCAGTCGCGAGAATATCCGGAACATCTCTCGTATCAGCTGCTATCATTTCACTGTAAGGAGTGCCGTGACAACGAGCAGTTCCCGGCTTTGGAGATGGTAAATCTGAAGCTCCCATTTTAAAATCCCCTTCGGCTAAATGAATAGTTCATCTTTAAGCTGTAGTTTATACAAGCTATGAGCAAAAAACAGCTACAGCAATAATTTCTGTGCTAGTCTATCTCGAGATGTCCAACTTAGGTAGGTTACATGAAAGCAGCGGTATTCAAAGGAGCGGGAACACCCCTGAGCATAGAATCGATAGAGGATCCTACTCCGGGAGCTAATCAAGTAGTGATCGAAGTAAAACGTTGTGGAATCTGTGGTACCGATCTGCATGGAACTGAAGATCACGAAGGTGCATTAGCGATAGGAACCGTACCTGGCCATGAATATGTAGGAGAAATCGTAGCGGCAGGATCTAAGGTGGATTCAAAGTGGAAAACTGGGAGCAAGGTAACCGGGATACCCTTCCACACCTGCGGAAATTGCATTCCGTGTCGCCTAGGTCAACCATGGCAATGCGCAAAAATTAGCATTGTTGGAATGCAAGAACCGGGTGGATTTGCAGATTATGTCTGCGTTGACACTCATAATTCTATTATCTTACCCGAGAGTGTTGACTGGATAGAAGGCGCGCTCATCGAACCAATGGCAGTTGGATTACACGCCGTTAAAATGACCAGCGGCGTAAATGCAAAAAACATCTTGATCGTTGGCGCAGGACCGGTAGGACTAGCGGTGGCCTACTGGTGCAGATTTATGGGTGGTTACAATATAGTGGTGAGTGAACCAGAAGAGCTACGGAACACTACAGCATTAAAGTATGGTGCAACAGCTACTATCAATCCTAATGAAGTGGAGGATCTCAGCGCTGAATTTTTGAAAATCTCGGGAGCTGAGCCGGATATTATTTTCGAATGTGTTGGAATTCCCGGCATGATCGCCGAATCAATAGAGTTTGCAGCATATGGCTCGGAAGTAATTGTAGTGGGATTTTGCACAAGACAGGATTTTTTCGTGCCAGCAGCAGCCATGGCCAAAGAACTTGTTGTACGATTCGTCCTCTCCTATCACAAAGAAGATTTTGAATTTATTGCAGGGCTGATGGCCTCAGATAGAGTTGATGTGGCTGACATGTGCACTGGTACCGTCGGATATGATGACTTCGCTCAGGCATTTGAGGACCTGCGCCATCCTAACGATCACTGCAAGGTGATGCTAGCACCTGATTAAAGAATATCTGACCTTTACGATAGATACCTCAGGACAATGCCGGCGCAGTTAGCTGATACCCCACTTTATACCCCGTCGAAGTAATTCATAATATTGAGGCAATTCCCAACTACAGCGTTCTATCTCAGGATACTCCTCTATTAAAGGTTGCATATCGAAAGTTGAACGACAATGGCCGAGGGTCAGATACAAGACTTCACCCTGGCCAAGTGATTTGAGATAGAAAACTGGATGGGCGTCATCATTTGTCCAATCTCCATCCTCAAATGCATCGACATGTCCGTTAAAATGAGTATGTAATAAGCAGTGATGCTTCCCATGATATTCGGACAAATAAAGCTCATCGACGGTATCAAACGGCGCGATTCCTGCCACCAGATCGTGATCTGGGTCTGAGATCTCAACTTTGTAGCTCTCAACAGGGGGATGAGCCAAAAACTGACTTCCTAGGGTCTCCATGAACGTCACTTCATCACGCGGCGCTCTTAGCAAAGGCGGGTCATGACTCACCCAAGTAAAGACAGAGTTTGTGGCATGCAGGCCAAACCACTTTCCTCCCTCCTCCACAAAGTTTTGAAGCGCCACCTGCCCCTCCTTGTCAGGAACCTCATCACAGGTATAGGTAACCAATAAATCTGACGAGCACATGCCATCAATGTCTCGATAATCATTCGCAACTTTTACTCTAATCACATCGTGCTCAGCGAGCAGTTTTAATAATTCTAGTCGTGCAAAATCAAAATCATGATAATTACCACCGCAAACCAAGTAGACATCTTTTCTTTTTCCTTTCATAGGTCAGCTCTTCCCACGCTTATCAAATTTTATATCCAACGTCTCAAGGCCTCTAAAAATAAGACTCGGAATATATTGCGGCGCAGGCTTTGAGGTATCCAGCCGCATATTTTCAAGCCTCTCCACTATTCGTCTGAATGCACAAACTAGCTCCTTACGCGAGAGCATCATACCAATACAGGTATGAACCCCGCGACTGAATGCGACATGAGCGCTAGTAAAGTCACGTTCAACATTAAAGCCATGAGGATTATGGAAATGCTTTTGATCTCTATTTGCGGAGGTAAATGCAAGCATCAACAAGCTATCCTTTGGTATTTCTACACCACCAAGCTCGGTATCTTCCGTTGTTCTTCGCCACATAGCTTGAGTCGGGGTCTGCATCCTCAGTAGCTCTTCAACCATATTAGGAATAAGTTCTGGCTTCTCTCTGATTTTTTCAAGTTGATCGGGATTCTCGATTAGGGTTAGCACTCCCCCGGTAATCATATGTGTAGTTGTAGTATTGCCGGCCACCAGAATTTGCTGAGAAACAGAAAGAAGCTCTTTGTCATCTAGTGGCCGCTCGTCGTCAACTCTAGCATTTAGCAGAGCTGTCAACATATCATCCTTTGGATCGGATCGACGTTCATCTAATCTGGCCATCATGTAGTGCTGAAACTTAACCACCATTTCTGCCTGTTCTGCCTTTTGGTCCGGAGTCATCTCACTGCCGATGAGCGCTATAAAGGCATCAGACCATTCTTTAACCATGGCAACATCTTCTTGAGGAACACCTAGCTCGGCGGCAATCACGTTACAGGGGAGAGGGATAGCAAAATCCTCCACTAATTCACATTTCCCACGATCAATAAAACCATCTATTAAATTATCTATAATCTCTAAAAGATATTCCTCCATTCCATCGACACGTTCCCGCGTAAACGCTCTATTTACCAGTTTTTTAAATCGAGTATGCGACGGAGGATCATTGGTCAACAAGGTATCAACTTGTGGCCAGCCACCTTCGAATATCTCCTGACACCTAGGATCGTAGATTGCGTTTCCCAAAAGAGCTTCACGATTTTTACTAGAAAAAACCTTCGGATTCATCAGCACCTCGAGCACCTCATCATACCCAAATACCCAAATAGCGTCCTGTCCAGGAATCTTATAAACCGGGCTCTCATTTCTAGCTAACTCATAGCCCGGATGAGGGTTGCGTAGATGTTCTTCACTAAAAAAATCGAACCCTGCCAAACTGCTAGTCATCAGATTTCTCCCAACTCCTTTTTCTAATCTCATTCACGAGCATCGTCCTAGTTCAGAGGATCTTAGGTCGAGGCAGAAACATCTACATTGAGTTTAGCTGCGATACCCGTATGCATATTAATCAGGGCGGGCTCATTACGTCCAAATGTAGTCACTGTTCTCAATCCCGTGTTCATATTCTTTTGTAGATTGCCGCTTACCCAATAATCTTCATCAGCGACAACTTTTACAATAAAGTTAAAATGATCCTGTGCTTCTTGCCGCTGCTCCTCGGTATCCAAAGGAACGTGCCCCCTGTAGTAGCACGAATATCGAGTAACATGCTCACCAACTCGCTTACCAGGATATATTCTAAAGAATTCACACGCATCTGGAGAAATTAGTAGCGAAACATTTGGATAAAGATAATGCACGAGCTGAAAATTCTTAAAAATTTCATTCGCATCCCCCCATTCTGATTCAGGCTTTCCAGATAGCTCTGTTAGCCATTTATTTGGAAAAGCCAACCGGTGGTTAATTCCATTGGGTCCGAAGCAATCAAATGCACTTATATTACCCAAGGCATAATCTCCGACTGATTCACGGTGCAGTGGCGAAAAATGGTAGCCTTCGCAAAAAGTATCCAAAGCTAATTTCCAATTTGATTGCATATCAAATTCGTGGGTATCAATGAGAGTCATCGAACCTAAATTCCATGAATTGAAAAGACTAGCCAACTCACCTAACTGATCATCAATATTTATTTTCCCATCAGGAGCAGGACAGACATAAACGAGACCATACTTTTCTTCAGCTGGAAGTTGAGTGAGTCCATATTTTTCTGAGTCAATTTCTCCAAAAGTCTCAGCTTTGTACACTGACTCTAAGTTTCCTTCTAAGCTAAATCGCCAAGCGTGATAGGGACAGGTCAAGTGCTTGCTTACACCGCATCCTTCACGCAAACGCGCATTTCGATGACTACATGCATTTAAAAAAGCCCTCACCTGACCAGAATTATCCCTCACTAAGATCATTGGAATGTCTAGATCGTCAAAACAAAGGTAAGAACCCTTTTCAGGCAGATCCGAAGAAAAACACACTAACTGTGGTTCACGTAAAAAAATCTCTTTCTTCTCTTTTTCAAAAAGACTCTCGTCACAATAGATACTGGTAGCCATCCTGACTGGATGATCGGCGCTATCAGTGGTTCCAGAGGCATTCAGCTCGATTAGACGTCGAGTAATGTCCGCGAGACTTTGCCGTTCGTCGCAATAAGGCTCATGCATTATAAAACCCCCTTCTAGAGCTTGACTGCTTAAGCTCCCACTATACTATAGGCTCGAATAAAACCGAACGTTCCGTTTTTCGGGTGTTTAAGATAGGAAAGCAGCATGCCGAATCAAAAACCAGTGGACGCTAACTTATTTGACTGGCCAGCTTCGTCACCGAGATTATGGGGCAGCCGCTGCGCCCTTTGCGGTAACGTAAGTTTTCCAGTTGCTCAAAGATGCACTCGCTGCAGTCATGACCAACAGGATCGATTTCACCTCAGCACAGAAGGAAATTTATGGAGCTGGACCGTGCAGAGATTTCCTCCCGCTAGTCCCCCATTCCCTCCATCTGATGGAAACCCGTTCGAACCTTTTACCTTGGGCTATGTCGAGCTTCCCGGTGAAGTTAGAGTTATAAGTCGGCTCTTTTACAATGCACAGCAAGCACCTCACATTGGACAAAATCTTAAGTTAGCCTTCAAACAACTCTATTGTGATGCCGATGGTACCGAGATAATTGGATACGGATTCACACCACACGGAGATACGAAATGAGCACAGACGTCGCTATCATTGGCCTAGGAATACATCCCTTTGGCAGAACACCAGATAGAACTGGCCTTCAACAGTGTGCTATTGCAGTTTCTGATGCACTTAAAGAAGCGAATGTTGCTTGGAATGCCGTCGATTTTGCTTTTGGTGGAAGTACAGACGCTGGAAACGCGGACACGCTTGTTAGCGAGCTCGGTTTGACAGGGATTCCTTTCATGAATGTAGCAAATGGATGTGCTACCGGCGGAAGTGCTCTTGCTGCTGCCTGCAATACAATTCGCTCAGGCGCCGGCAAACTGGGATTGGTTTGTGGATTTGACAAGCATGCTAGAGGTGCTTTTAAGGTAAACCCAAAAGAGTGGGGATTAGGTAATTGGTATGGGGAAGAAGGATTTGCTTTAACAACACAATTTTTTGCTATGAAAATTCAACGCTATATGCATGATTATGGAATTACTGAAGTGGCCCTTGCTCGTGTTGCAGAAAAAGCATTTAGAAATGGAGCTCTGAATCCAAACGCATGGCGTAAAACACCCATTTCTATAGATGAAATTCTCACATCCCAAATGGTCAATGACCCGCTTAGAAAATATATGTTTTGCTCCCCGTCAGAAGGTGCGGTAGCTCTACTTGTCTGTCCAGCATCAGACGCGGAGAAATACACCAAGACACCTATATTTGTAGCTTCTTGCCTCATGAGAACTCGGCGCTTTGGCACCCTCGAAGTATTTAGTCCAAGCAAAGCAATAGAGGATCAGAAGACTGTGACTCAGGATGCATCAAAGGTGGCTTACGAAGAGGCAGGTATAGGGCCTGGCGACATTGATGTCGCGCAAATCCAGGATACAGAATCCGGCGCAGAAATAATGCACATGGCGGAAAACGGCTTGTGTGAAGATGGAGAGCAAGAACACATGTTGGCTCGAGGAGAGACTGATTTAAATGGAAGACTTCCAATAAATACTGATGGAGGGTGTATTGCCAATGGTGAACCAATAGGTGCTTCAGGTCTACGGCAAGTTCATGAGCTTTGTCTTCAGCTAAGAGGCACTGCAGGGAACAGGCAGGTTAAAGCTTCTCCAAAGACCGGATACGCTCAAGTGTATGGGGCACCAGGAGTGTCAGGAGTTACCATTCTTAATAGCTGACGCGATATTTCGTGACTGCTTAATCAGCACCCCTGCCAGCATCAATTCGAAAAATAGTACCCGTTACATACCTCGCCGCATCAGAAGCAAGATACAAAATTCCGTTTGCGACATCACTTGAGTCACCGAGAAATTTCATCGGCTGTGATTCTCGGTAATATTCCTGCATCTCTTCCTTATTTTGTCCTGCATGTGCTCGCTCTAGCAATTCATTCCACACGGGGCCAGGCGCAACCGCATTCACTCGAACTTTTGGTGCCGCCTCTAAGGCCATTACACGCGTTAGCATCAAAGAACCTGCTTTACTGGTGCAGTAGCAAACACAGTCTGGGTGCCCCATAACTCCGGAGAGAGAACTGACGTTGACAACTGATGCGACACCAGAAGCTTGTTCGAGCAATGGAAGCAAGTGTTTCATTCCCAAAAGCACACTATCGACATTGCTACGCCATACGTTTTTGAATTCTTCATAGGTAGTATCTTCAATCGCGCCATAGGTAAACACACCAGCGCTATTTACGAGCACATCCAAGCGACCAAAGGTTTTTTCTACCTGCTCTACTACTCGCAGCCAATCTTCTGTCTTAGTCACATCTTGCTGTTGAAAATATGCTCGGCCACCAAGCTTCTCAAGGTCCTGAAGTGCCTGCTCTGCTCTAGACTCATCCCTGCCAGTAAAAAGGACCTCAGCACCCTCTTTTACCAGCCGCACTGCAGTTTCCTTACCAATTCCCGATGTTCCTCCGGTGACAACTGCCGTTTTTCCTTTAAATCGCATTTTAATTTCTACCTGCCAGTATTACTGAAAGACCACCGTCGATGGTCAATTCACTACCAGTGACCATTCGAGCTTCATCGGAAGCCAAATATACCACTGCCTCTGCCACATCCTCTGGAATACCATGACCACCTAAGGGCACAGACTTATAATTGGCTTCATCCTCAAAATAGTCGTTACCATAAATCGTTTCTGTCATCGAGGTCTTCGTATTACCAGGATGAATGGAATTGACCCTAATAAATTCACGTTTCTCAGCACACTCTATCGCCAGTGCCTTGGTAAGGTTGGCAACCGCTGCCTTGCTCGTACAATAGGCGCCCAACGTTTGGAGTGGCCTTTTACCTCCAATGGACGACATATTTATGATAGAGCCTCTAGGCGGACCATCACCGGCATTCGCTCTCATCGTTAGTATCGCAGATTTGCTTCCAAGGAATACACCATTGACATTAATATCGACGATTCGCTGATAGGCGTCCATGTCTTGATCTCTTAACAAGCTATGAGAAACCACTCCAGCATTATTCAATAAAATATCTAGACGACCATAGTCCTTAATGACTCTATCCATGATAACTTGCCACGCATTCTCGTCGGTGACATCTAAAAACGAACTTGAGACGCTTGAGCCAAGAGCGGATAATTCTTTATAGCTTCTATTTAAATTAGATTCATCAATGTCGGTCATTAGCACGGTGGCACCCTCTTCAAGCAGCGCCTTGGAGGAAGCAAAACCTATTCCAGTAGCCGCACCAGTAACAACCGCCACCATATCCTGAACTCGACTTTGATTAGCCATTACCAACCCTTATTCCACCATCAACAAAAAACTCCGACCCATTACAATAGCTGGCCTCATCGCTGAACAAATAACATACCATGGACGACACATCATTGGGTGTCGCGTACCTGCGAAGTGGTATGGTCGCCGTTACCCAATCCACAAACCCGTCTTCACCCAACTCTGTTTGCTGCGCAATTCTGCGGGCCATCCCTGTATCTACCATCCCAGGATGAACTGTGTTTATGCGAATATTTCGCTCTGCAAGCTCGAGACAAGCCGTTCGCATAATACCAATGACAGCGGTTTTGCTTGTCACATAAGCCGACTGCCCAGGACTACCTATGGTACCAGCGACCGATGAGGTAATGACGATACTACCCCCTTTGGAAGCAAAATGCGGTATAGCAAACTTAAGCCCCAACCACACCCCACGGATGTTTACAGCAACAACCCGATCAAAATCCTCTACTGAATGCTCTTCAATAAATGATACAGGTCCCTCAATGGCAGCATTATTGTGAAAACAATCTATAGGCCCATGATTTTCAACTGAAGCGTCAATATAAGCACTGACTTCGGAAACCTCAGAAACATCGGCCGCCTTTAAGAAAATGTGTGAATCTGAGATTGAGGTCTCTGCTCGTAATTCTTCACCAAGATTTTCTAGAGCTGGCATATCGAGATCCACGAGAGTCAACTTGGCTCCTTCATTAGCTAGTTGTTTTGCTACACTAGAACCGATACCTCCTGCCGCTCCCGTCACTAGGCAGTGCTTTCCGTCAAACCTACTAGACATTATATTTCCTTACCAACTTGTCTGATTAACTTTCAAGTTAACATCGTAGCATCAGCCTAATCGATAAATAAACTTCAAACTGTTTTTTCTTATCAAGCGTGATAATGTCAGCACCCCACTGGAACACTAATACTAAATTTTTAAGTTGTACAAGACACTAATTAATTTGAGGAACCTCGATATGGCAGAGCGGCTATCCGGAAAAATAGCATGGGTCTTAGGTGCGGCAGGAAAGGACAACATGGGACAGGTCATTGCCAGACGATTTGCCGAGGAAGGAGCCACAGTGATTGTAGGTGGACGTCATATGGATGTGCTGGGAGAACTAGCCGATGAAATTAACGGATTGGCCATAGAGTGTGACATTACTCGAATGGGAGACATAAAGCATTCAGTCACCACTATAAAATCAACCTATTCAAAACTAGACATTGCAGTCAACTGTACAGGGTGGGGTCTATTGGTACCATTTGAAGAAACACCAGAAGACGATTTACAAAAAATGATGGATCTTCAGTTTAAGGGTCCTTATCAATTCATGCAGGTGCTCGTGGGTGAGATGAGTAACAGCGCGTCTATCATCCAAATTTCATCGGCCACTGCGACAATACTAGTCGGCAATCA
>JAQWLX010000034.1 GCA_029247075.1 Halieaceae bacterium
CAGTTCCCTCATTTGCCTGAGATCTCCTCCAGCACAGAATGCGTCTCCCACACCCATGATAAGAACACTTCGCACATCAGGATCGACAAAATGAAGTCTCATTCCAGATAGAATTTCCGTAGCCATCGTACGATCAAGAGCATTTCTAGTTTCAGGCCTGTTTAACAGAATTTTTCCTAGGCTACCCTCTTTCTCAAGCAAGATATTTTTGAAGTCGGACATGAGGTACTCCCAATATATATAGCAACCTTTTTAAGCTGTAAGACTACCCTTTAGACAATATTAATGAGGCATATAATGGTATTAATATTATGTAGACTTATGAGATAAATTATGACGATCCATTAATTTCCAACCTAACGCGTCATCTGCGATCAAAATTCTTTGAAGATTTGCAGATCCCTCGCCGGTCTGCCATAGCTTGGCATAGTTCAAATAAATAGAAATTGGTAAATCGTCAGAAAAGGCAGCACCCCCAAAAATTTCTGTAGCGGATTGAGCTGCTCGATTACAAACTTCGCCCGCAAAGTATTTGGCTAAAGAACTCTCTCGCGGCGCTGCCATTCCTGCATCAAATAACCTGGCTGCCTTGTATACAAGTTCATTAGCGGCTGCTACTTCTGTCATCATGTTTGCAATTTGATGCTTGATCATTTGAAACTCACCGATTTTTTTTCCAAAGGCTGTTCGTAGATTTGCGTATTCGACAGACGCATCGAGGCATGCGCGCGCCAAACCTAACTGACGAGCAGCAAGCACCAACCTACCATAATCCATCGCATTCATTGCGACCTTGAAACCTTCTCCTTCATTCCCAAGCATACATTGCTTGGGAACTCGGAGATCGGTGAAAGTTAAGCTATTGGTAGGCATTAGATTCCCCAGAACGCGACATTTGACCCGACTGACGTCAAAACCTGGGGTGTCGGTATCGACCAAGAAAGCGCTCACACCCTTGTGACCTGCATCGAGGTCGGTCTTACAATAAATAATGCAGAGATCAGCGACATTAGCATTTGTAATCCACATCTTTGCACCATTGATAACATAGCAATCTCCATCTTTTCTGGCGACCGTACGCATGGCTCCAAGAAGATCTGTTCCCCCATCAGGTTCACTCATTGCATTGCTGCCAAGAACCTTACCCGCAATTAATCCAGGCACATAATTCCTAACTTGCTCGTCTGTGCCCCAGTTCTGAATAGTTAATGGCACTGTCGCCGCCTGTAGGTTCATACAAGCGCTTAAAGGCGGATAGGCATAAGCGATTTCCTCAGACACAGATGCTAGTGCCTCAAAGCCCATATTGGATCCACCAAGCTTCTCCGAAAAAATACACCCAAACGCGCCAATACTTCCAAGCTGTTCATAAATATCTTTTGGGAATTCATCAGCATCTTCCAATTCTCGAATTTTTGGCCGAACCTTCTCTGTTAAGAACTTACTGATGATTCCCCTCAGCGTTTTTAATTCGTCTGCCGTTGCTATACTAGAATTTATGTTTGCCACATTATTTGCCGTCAATATCTATTTCCATTCGAAGAAGCCATGTATACATAACTTTACCTAAATGATCTGATCTCAATGATAGCGTTCCACCTCCATCTAAAGCTCCCTTACAAACGAAGTTAAGTGCTTTAATATTTGGCAGCTCATATCTATCAATATCACCTTTAATCAAATCTCCAAAATGTTCGCGAACTCTTGTTGGTGTGACTTCTCTGCACAGAATTTCGTAATCTGCTTCGGTACGAGCTATCAGACCGATGTTGCATATATCCCCTTTATCACCAGAGCGACCATGAGCTATATCCCATACCTGAATAGACACGCTAGATTTCCTCAACCGTAACACGAGTCAAAATCAAATCACGAGGAATTAGACATGGCCATATACCATAGAGTTCCTTGATGGGTGGTCGAGTACCTATACCACTCGCACCCGCTGGCCCATTGTTGTAGAGAGGAACACTTTCAGTAAATACCTTCGATGCTTCCTCTTTAGTAGGGCATCGCGCAGCAAACCTGACAACGATCTCATCAAGATTCTCAGCGTCCGGCGGAGGAATAACTTCCGGGCCCCACATAGAATTGTGTCCAATATATTCAATACGAGTGTCAGAGCTCTGAAAGTTAACTTGCCGAAGTCTTTCCTTTAAAAAAGATAATCCTGCTTGAGCCTTTGCAAAAGCATCTGGCCAAGTATAAGTAAAATTCGCTTCACCCACGAAGCCTGCGCGATAACCCATATTAACTTTCAAAGTATCTGGGGCCGGTTTGCCCATTATATTGTAGATTCGGATTTGATCTGGTGCTATCTCTTCGAGCTTTATCTGGCTTACATCAGCAACTGCGTCAGCACTAAGATAATTACTTGGATCAAGCACTTCATAAACCAGTTGCTCACTCACTGTACCCACCGTCACCGCACCACCAGATCCAGGTGTCTTCGACATGATCGCTTCGCCATTTTCAAAAATCGTAGTTACTGGATAGCCGAGTGACGGAAGTCGATCCATATCATTCCAACCTCCCGAATAAAGTCCCCCCGTAGCTTGTCCTCCGCACTCAACGCAATGGGCCACTCCCAAGCCAGCTCCTAACCGAGACCAATCATCCTCTGCCCAACCAAACTCATATCTCATCGGACCTAAATACAACGCCGCATCCGTAACTCGACCACAAATGACAATATCAGCTCCTCCTTGAAGAGCTTCGACTATACCGTCACAACCAATATAAACATTTGCGTGAGTAACTCTTTCTCGAATCTCCTCCAATTTCTGTCCGGTATCAATATTAGTAAAAGCAACATCATCAGCAAGTAAATTATCTATCCGATCAAGTATGTCATCACCTGTCACAGTAGCTATTTTTATTCCTTTCAATCCCAGCTCATTACAAAGCTTAACGACCTGCGCGGTGCATGCTTGGGGGTTCGATCCGCCTGAATTGGAGATGATCTTTATTCCATGTTCATAACACTTTTCTACTACTCCCCGAAGGAACGGAATAATATCAGTGGTATATCCTAAATCGGGATTCCTGGATTTCTGTTTGTTAAGTATCGACATGGTGAGCTCAGCAAGATGGTCGCAACAAAGATAATCAATATCTGCCCGCTCCACCATATCCACAGCGGGACGGATACTATCCCCCCAGAAAGCGAGCCCGGTTCCTATTTTAATACTTTTCATTTTTTGGACATATCAACGTTAGTAGCATCATACGAAATTTTTTACCTAATGAGCCGAAGCAAATAAACCCTGAAATCTACTCTAATACGGTCATTAAACATAGGGTCTAGAAAAGAACAACTTTAGAAGATATTTTTACTACTACCAAGTAAATTAGACTTGTAGCTTATATGTTTTAACCGCCGCTTCTCTAAAAAGAGCCTGCCGCTCCGACTTTGAATATGATTTACTTATTAGCTTAAAGGCATTCCATAAGACGGTGTAGGAACATGACCCACGATCCACAGGAAAGTTACTTTCAAACATGCATCGATCAGGTCCAAACAAATCGATCACCCGTCGTAAGCAATCACCATTTACCTCCGCTATTTGAGCAGAAGAAGGAGGCCTATCGTTTTTATGCCAACCCAATCCTACTAACGGCATGGTTAACCCACCAAGTTTTACTGATACATTTTTACAGGTAGCTAAATCAGTCATTTTTGAGAACCAGTCTTCTAGAACATTATCTCTTTTCCCAGCATAAGGTCCTATACCGAGCGGACAACCTACATGATCCAACACAATATTTAGATCAGGCATAGCTCGAGCTAAATCAGTTAATTCTGATATCTGCGGATGATAAAGCCACGCATCAAAGACCAATCCATGTTTCGACAAACATGTGAGCCCCTCTCGAAAGATAACATCTGATAAAAGCTCAGGTTCAGGTTTTGTATGAGCATTTCGGATCTCCGCACTGGCATCCCAAGCTGTTGCGTGCCGAACGCCACAAAATCTCTTGCTTTTGTGTATATGCAACTGTATTACTTCTTCAACAGCACTACCCAAATTAAGATCCACAAAACCAACAATACCGGCAGCTATATTACAATCTGACGTCCCAGTTTTGATGGCAAGGCTATCTACAAATTCTGTTTCTCCCAACGATTTGAGTTTTTCAGGTCCTTCAATCCTATAAAATTGATTACACTCAACAAAAACAGACTCACTAACTAGATGCCCTGACGACAAATCGTTGGCAAACTCCTCGGCCAAATAACGGCTGTCAGGATAAAGCCAAAAGTGGTGATGAGAATCACAAATTCTAATTTCAGGCTCGATCACTTCTTCCTTCACAAGATCAAGCCATATCTGATTATTCATATCTTTGACGATTCTCCTCCATCAATAACATAAACACTTCCACTTACAAAATTCGAGCACTGCGAGGCCAAATAACAGACCAGCGGACCAATTTCTTTGGCATCTGCAATCCGTCTAGCTGGAATTTTACTTATTCTTCTGGACAGCAAATCAGGAGATTCTATAACTTCTTTCTGTGCCTCAGTTTCAAATGCACCAGGAGCAATCGCATTAACCTGAACATCATATTTTGCCCACTCCGCGGCAAGAGCCTTTGTAAATTGAATAAGAGCACCCTTCGAAGCAGAATACGCAACTAAGGATGCCTTGCCGCGGATACCAGAAATTGACGCAATGTTAATAATTTTTCCAGAACCTTGATTCGTCATGTACTGTCCAGCTGCGCGTGCTAATACCATTGGGGCAGTTACATTAACTGCCATAACGTTACTCCATATCTCTATGTCTTGCTCAAGAAAGGCACCTGCAGGAGCCAGACCGGCATTGTTTACCAAAATATCCAATCTACCAAAGATCTCTACTGCTTGCCGGGGTAAGTTTTGTGAACTATTCAAATCCGTCAAGTCACATTTTACAGCTTTTATATATTCGGGCATCGATCCTTCTAGTTCATGTAGCCACTTTACTGATCTCGCCGCAGCTAAAACCTTAACACCCTGCTCTGCTAGGGCTAAAGCGATGCTCGCCCCTAAGCCCCTACTTGCTCCTGTCACTATCGCTACTTGACCTTCGAGTTGCAAATCAATCATTGTTTAGTCTCAATTGAAGTTTAAGCTAATGCTAACAAGCTCAAACAATAATAATAAGAGCAGTTACAAAATAATTTACGATGGGTTTAAATCTGGTGCATCTATCCTTAGAATAAGCGTCAAAGGGATTTTTACGACATCCTTAAAATAAATGTGAGTGTAAATATGAATACATATATTTTTCATGACTAATCTAGAGACCGATCATGAACTTCTGCGAAAAAAATATAAGAGCGAGCGAGATAAACGTTTACGCGATGAGGGAAATGCGCAGTATGTATCTGTAGAAAAAACTTTCTCGGAGTATGCAGATGACCCCTATATAAAGTCTAAAATTACTCGTGATCCCTTAGTGAAAGAAGTTGAGGTGGTGGTAATCGGAGGAGGGCATGGGGGAATCCTTACGGCCCATAGCTTGCGAAAACAGAATATAGATGACTTCTGTATTATCGAAAAAGCGGGTGACTTTGGGGGTACATGGTACTGGAACCGTTATCCCAACTGTCGATGTGATGTGGAATCCTATATATATTTGCCACTCATAGAAGAGTTCGGTGAAATGCCGACTGAAAAATATGCGCGTTCATCCGAGATATTTGAGCATGCGAAACATGTCGCTCGAAAACTCGATCTATATCCACATGCACTGTTTCAGACTACCGTCACAGAAGTTCGATGGGACGCAGATGTAGAGCGCTGGATTGTTCAAACTGACCAAGATGATGTTATAAAAGCGAGGTTTGTAGCTCTGGCGAGTGGACCGCTAAATCGTCCTAAGCTTCCCGGTATTAAAGGAATAGAAAAATTTAAGGGGAAAGCGTTTCATACTTCGCGTTGGGATTATTCGTATACAGGCGGCGACGAAAAGGGAAGACTGACAAAGCTCAAAAATAAAAAAGTAGCCATAATAGGTACTGGTGCATCAGCGATTCAAGCGATCACCGCTCTCGCCGAAGATACGGAACATCTATATGTAGTACAACGCACGCCGGCCGCTGTGGAAGAACGAAATAATTATCCGACTGACTTAAATTGGTGGAAACACTCTCGACCACCAGGATGGTGGGAAAAACGTGCTAGAAATTTCGATGGATTCTCAGCAGGAGAAGATCCAGATGAAGATCTTGTGGCAGATGGCTGGACAAAAAGCTGGGCAAAGTTCAGTGCAGCGAGTAAAGAAGTCACTGATAGTAAGGATAGTGATATCTCAATACAGCAACTTGTAGACTATGAAAAGATGGGGGCTATTCGTGGACGAATTGAAAATATCGTCCACGACAAAAATACTGCTGAATCACTAAAACCTTATTACAACTGGTTTTGTAAGCGCCCTCTTTTTCACGATGGGTACTACGAATGTTTTAATCAAAAAAATGTTACTCTCATAGATACAAAAGGAAAAAATCTGGATCGAATTTCTGAGAATGCAATCGAATTTGAGGGTCAATCCTTTGAGGTGGATTGTATAATATATGCCTCTGGATTCGAAGCAGCTGCACCCTCAAATAGATCAGGTGGATTTTCGTTAATTGGAAAAAATGGTGTTTCCATTGACGAATACTGGCAGGAAGGCAGGAGAACACTACACGGAATGTTTGTTCATGGATTTCCAAATTTGGTAATGATTCATGGTATTAAACAGGCGGCCACTACTTGGAATGGAACTTATATTCTGACCAAGCATGCGCAACACTTTGCTGATTTAATTAAACGTTGTCGAGATCAGAAAGTTGGCACTTTCGACATAAAAATCAAAGCGGAAAATGCATGGCTTTGTGAACTTGAAGCAAAATCTACTGTGGATCTTGAGTTTCTTAAAGACTGCACTCCAGGCTATATCAATAATGAAGGTCAAAGATTGGAGGGAGCAATATATGCGAGCACGTATGGGCCTGGTGTATTTGAATATCTAAAAGTGCTCGAAAAATGGCGACAGTCAGACTTGGATCAAGACATGGAGTTAACTAAGTAGGCTATTATGCGGCATTTTTTAATTATCTAATGATATTTCTCGTATGCAATAATCGCAAATTCAGGATATATGCTCGATGCATCCAGTGAAGACAAATACAATAAATTTTGGTCTATGGAGTGATTTTCGAAATCCACCTCCTTGGGCCGTTCCTAACGAAAGATTTTATGCGGAATCGATGGAACAAATTCTTACGTCAGAAGCTCTTGGATATAACTCTGTTTGGTTAACTGAGCATCATTACTGTGAGGATGGCTACACCCCATCACCACTGATTATAAGTTCTGCTATCGCGCAAAGAACTACCAAAATGAGGGTAGGGACAAATCTAATTTGTCTTCCTCTCCATGATCCGATCAGAATCGCTGAAGATGCGGCTACGATTTCAATCTTATCCGGGGGGCGCTTTGATCTAGGAGTTGGGCTGGGTTACAGACAACTAGAGTTCGATCAGGTCGGTCGACAACTTAATCATCGTCCCAGCTTAATGGAAGAAAGTGTTGAAATAATAAGGCGCGCATGGCGAGGGGAAGAAATTAATTTTGAAGGTAAGAGATTTTCGGTGGGTAATATACAAATAACTCCCATCCCCGAGCATCCGCCGAAAATTTTAATTGGAGCCATGGCTCCACCCGCAATAGCACGAGCCGCTCGAATAGGAGATGGCTTCTTGTGCTCTGGAACTCTAGGACTAAAAGATTATACTCAAGCAGCAAAAAATCCGGCCATCTATGCCGGTTGCTGGGCAATAATATCAGACGATCCAGAACGTGAAGCTGCAAGGCTTGGACCACATATTCTTTACCAGGTGAATGAGTATATTAAATGGGGCGCTTTTGGCCCTCCAGGCTCGCGTCCTCTCTATGACGACTACAGACAAGCGATAGAGGAGGGCTTATATGAACTCTGGGATGCCGAACGAGCCATTGAAGAACTTTCACACTTGATAGAAACATACCCCATCAGAGATATTCATTTCTGGTCGCGCTTCCCTGGAGAAAACATAGAATCGGGACAAGCGAGACTCGAATACATCGCCTCGAAAGTATTACCAATATTAAAGAAAGCTAAACAACTTTCGAAGACTTAATTTGATAATTTTTAAATCAAAAAAAAGGCGCCTATGGCGCCTTTTCCCGTGACACGAGGTCTAGAACTTATACTCAATTTCCGCACCAAAGTATCTTGGGCGGCTAATCGTTGCAAAGCTCCACAGCGGCGGCTGATATATCGGTGAAGGATCAACTGCAGTTGAATCATAGGCTCCGCCCACATCTACAGCGTGCATGAAGTATCCTTCATCAGTTAAATTTTTACCGAACACTGATATACGCCAATTGTCAGTTTCATAATTAATAGATGCATCAAGGATTCCGAAAGCTTCTACATAAAGCTGATCAGAGGAATAATGCTTTGGCCCACCAGTATTTCCATTATTCCAAAAGTCATCCTTCCATCGATAATTAATGGAGCTTACAAGAAAGTTGCCGTTAGCTAATGGAAGTTCCCATAGGGCCCCGACAGTAAAAGTTGTCTCTGGAGCCTTACGCAGATCGAATGCAGTTTTGTCTACTGGATTCCCGGAGGGGCCGGTAACAATGTAACTGTCGTATGACGCGTTCAAAAAACCCATATTAGCATTCAAGGTTAGACCCTCGACCGCGATCCACAGGAGCTCTAGCTCAATACCATCCATCGTGGCTGCTGATGCGTTTTGAACTAATGTCAGAGTAACTGCCCCGTCAGTACCAGGCAATATGACATCCTCCTGCTTGTCCGTGTAGTCGGTCTGGAAGAACGAACCATTAAGCTGCACTGTATTATTTAACCACGTGCTCTTAAATCCAATCTCCCAACTTTCTACTTTTTCAGGGTCATAGGGACCTAGGTTACTCGCTGCCGTAGCACGTCCATTGTAACCGCCTGATCTAAATCCCTCGGTATAAGATAAATAAACCATCCCAATATCCGTACTATAAGTGAGACCAACCTTGGGAGTGAATTCACTCCAACTTGTCGTGGGCTCAAGAACAGACGCGGCACCAGTGACTGGATCAGTAAAGTTATTATCAATATAAGCTGAAGCTACGGAAGGACAGTCGCCATAAGCTCGCGTGATGTCTTTGTCATAGCCAGAAAAATCTACGAAGGTCGCACTCCCATCGGTTGAAGGAGCAGTAAACATCTGACACGCGGTTTTCTCTTCATCTATATAGCGCCCCCCAAGCGTTAATGTCAGTTGATCCGTAATATCAATATCGAGTTGCCCGAAGAAGGACGTACTTTCTGTTGCTATTAACGTATAAGGCGAATCATTGAATCCTGCTAAAGGGTTGGTACCACACGTAGGGTCAAACAGGCAAAAGAAAAAGGTGTTTTGCCAAAGCGCATAGTCACTATCCCAATAGTAAGCTCCCACGGTAGAACGACCCCAAGAAAAGTCTGATTGAAGCCGAAGTTCGAAAGATTCCTGGTCCACAGTTTGAGGTCGATCTGTACGGAAGACATCTGCAGAAAATCCATCAAACTCTTGGAGTGCCGTTTCATCCATTTCTCGGTTGCCATAGACAAGTACCAATTCATGATTCTCTGCGATTTGCCAATTTGCAGTTAATGTAATCGCTTCCACCTCCACGCTGGCATCCTGTCTGGTTGAGGTAAACGTTTTCGTATGAAAATCTTTATCATCTTTATTAGCACACTGGCCGGCGACAAAAATGTCATTAGCCGGCAAACCTAAGAAGGTACCCGCAGCGAACAGCTCGGGAAATTCCGATGTACAAGTGACCGGTCGGGTAGGAGTATCGTCATTAATATCATCGTAAATAAGATGTAACGAGAAATTATCAGAGGGCTCCCACAAGGCCCCAATGCTAAACATCTGCATATCAGCTTGTCCTTCGCTTTCATTGCGAATAACATTATCGAAGTAACCACCACCGCTGGAATCCATAACCGTTAATTTAGTCGAAAGATTTCCAAAGGCTGGGAAATTGATGGTAGCTTTAAAATCCTCTTGATCATCTTCCGCAAAAGTAGCGCTAATTTTGCCTCCAAACTCCCCAGTTGGCTTACTTCGGATGACGTGGACGAGACCACCAATCGTATTTCGACCAAATAAGGTACCTTGCGGTCCACGTAATACCTCTACGCGCTCGGCATCCCAAATATTTAAGAGCGCTCCCGTCGTAGTCGCCAAATAGACACCATCTTGGTAGACCGCGACCGCTGGATCAAAACTCTTCTCTACGTCATTTAGCTGCATACCGCGAATGGAAATAGAAACCGTGCCACTTCCTAATATTGGGTCGATAATCAAATTTGGTGACATTCCCGCGAGATCATGAATATCCCGCGCAAAAGTTTTCTCCAAACCCGCCGCATCCATTGCACTAACCGACATAGGTACATCCTGCAAATTCTGCTCTCTTTTCTCTGCCGTCACGATAACTTCTTCAAGTTGGCTACTTGCTTGTCTCTGTGCAAAAATATTTGCTGAAAATATCAAACACGCCAATGTGGTAATGACTGCGGCCAAACTACCCTTCTGCATAACTCTCGCAATTTCCCTCATCTGTCTCCCCTCCAACTATTACAATAATCTACAAGCACAGTCTATAGCTCACACCATAAATTGGTCAACAGAACAATTCCCGAAAAGTTAGGCCTTTTCAAAGGAACAACTTTAAAAAAATTACTAGGAGTGACTGAGTAACGATTTAGTTAAATTTAGGTTGGCTAGCTAACAAATACTTGTTCACGAATTTTTACAAACTCTTCTATATGTCTTATTTGAGCCGTCAGGTCAGCCTCAGGAAAGC
>JAQWLX010000049.1 GCA_029247075.1 Halieaceae bacterium
TTACTGCAAGTCGTGATGTCGCAAACTCGTGGCAACCTATCGAAAGCGGCCGCATTTCTTGGCCTAAATCGGGCGACGCTGCGTAAAAAACTAAAGAAATACGGGATAGAAAATTAGTCTGTGAACGAGGTAAGACACATCAAAACCGCGCTGCTTAGTGTTTCCGATAAGCGCGACATCGAAGAATTTGCTGCTCAGTTGGTCGACCTCGGGATTGAAATACTTTCGACTGGCGGTACGGCTAAACAATTACAAAAAGCCGGTATTGGCGTCACCGAGGTGGCCGACTACACGGGATTTCCCGAGATGATGGACGGTCGAGTAAAGACCCTCCATCCGAAAGTTCACGGCGGCATTTTGGCTCGAAGACCCCAGGACGAAGACGTGATGCAAGCTCATGGCATTAAGCCAATCGATCTCGTCGTGGTTAATCTTTACCCGTTTTCGCAAACGGTAGCGAAACCCGGGTGTACTTTGGCTGATGCAATCGAAAATATCGATATCGGGGGGCCTACTATGGTTAGGTCTGCTGCGAAAAATCATCTTTATGTGTGCATAATTGTTGATCCCATGGATTATTCTTCAGTTATTGATGAATTAAAAGCGAATAATGGATCTACAACACACGCCACTCGGTTTGATTTAGCTGTTAAAGCTTTTGAACACACCGCTAATTATGATGGGATGATAGCAAATTATTTTGGGACAAAAATAAAAGATGGTTCCGAGACGTTTCCTCGCACCTTTAATACCCAATTCTATAAAAAACAAGAGATGCGATATGGAGAAAATCCACATCAGAAGGCAGCGTTTTACGTTGAGAAAAACCTTACTGAGACCGGAATATCTACCTGCAATCAGATTCAAGGCAAAGAACTATCTTTTAATAATGTTGCTGATACGGATGCTGCCCTAGAATGTGTCCGAATTTTTGAAAACCCGACCTGCGTAATAGTTAAACATGCGAATCCTTGCGGCGTAGCGTCTTGCGATACGATTTACGATGCATACAACCTTGCATATGAAACAGACCCTGAAAGTGCTTTTGGAGGAATCATTGCCTTTAATCGTCCGCTCGATATAGACACTGCAAGAGTAATAATAGAGCGTCAGTTTGTAGAAGTGATAGTAGCACCCACAATTGATGAAGAAGCAAAACTAATATTACAGACAAAAAATAACCTGCGAGCATTTGAAGTCGGAAATCTTAAAGCAGGGGAACATGCACTAGACTTTAGAAGGGTGAATGGAGGTCTATTAGTTCAAGACCGCGACTTAGGTGCAATATCAAAAGAAAAATTAAGAGTAGTTACCAAAATTCAACCTAACGAGTCACAGCTGAGTGATTTGTTATTCGCTTGGCAGGTCGCAAAACACGTTAAATCTAACGCTATCGTCTATGCTCAAAATTCTCGGACCATTGGTATAGGAGCCGGTCAGATGAGCAGGGTGAATTCGGCAAGGATTGCCTCTATAAAAGCGGAGCATGCGAATCTGCAGGTGCAGGGCTCGGTAATGGCTTCCGATGCTTTCTTCCCATTTCGAGATGGAATTGATAGCGCAGCAGAACGAGGTATAGCGGCCATCATACAACCTGGCGGATCGATGAGGGATGATGAAGTTGTGAAAGCCGCTGACGAACATGATATCGCCATGGTATTTACTTCCATGCGTCATTTCAGGCACTAGTTCCATGACTAATATTAACGCCTTAGTTGTAGGCTCTGGAGGAAGAGAGCATGCACTGGCATGGTCGCTAACTAAATCTCCTAAAGTGGACTCCGTTTATGTTGCTCCTGGCAATGCAGGCACGGAACTAGATGAAAACATTGAGAATGTTCCTATTGACCCGATGAATTTTGAAGCTTTATCGGATTTCGCTTTGAGAAATAACTGTGGTCTTACAATCATCGGACCTGAAGCACCTTTAGTGCGAGGAATTGTCAACCACTTTGAAAAAGTCGAATTACCTTGCTTCGGACCCAGCATGCAAGCTGCACAGCTTGAAGGATCAAAGGCATTTTCAAAGGATTTTATGAATAGACATAATATTCCTACAGGCAGATCGATGACTTTTTCGCAACTAAGGCCGGCTTTGGAATATATACAATCAATTGAAATTCCTATTGTCATCAAGGCAGATGGTTTAGCAGCAGGAAAAGGCGTGATTGTTGCAGAGAATAGAGTTGAAGCTGAAAAAGCCGTTCAAGATATGCTGGCGGGCAATGTATTTGGAGAGGCTGGGCATAGGGTAATCATTGAAGAGTTTCTGGAAGGCGAAGAAGCGAGTTTTATAGTCATTGTTGATGGAGAGAAAATTTTGCCTCTGGCAACCAGTCAAGATCATAAGCGGATTGGCGATAACGATACAGGACCGAATACTGGAGGAATGGGCGCCTACTCTCCAGCGCCAATAGTTAATGAAAAAGTCTATTCTCGGATAATGCAAGAAATCATCCTGCCCACGGTTAAAGGCATGCAAATCGAGGGAAATTACTACCGCGGTTTTCTATACGCTGGACTAATGATAGATAAAAATGAGAATGCCCGCGTCATAGAATATAACTGTCGACTAGGCGATCCTGAAACTCAGCCAATATTGATGCGCCTGAAATCTGATTTAGCAGAAATTTGTTTGGCTGCACTTGATGGATCATTGGAAAGCATTTCTGCCGAGTGGGATTCACGTCATTCTATTGGAGTAGTCATGGCGTCCCAGGGATACCCAGGAGCATATAAAACAGGTGTATCAATTTCTGGTATTGAGATGGCCTGCGAAGAAGATATAAAGGTGTTTCATGCGGGAACTGCTTTTCAAAACGGGAGCTTAGTCTCAACCGGCGGCAGAGTTTTATGTGTCACTTCACTAGGAAAGAATATCGCAGAGTCACAGCAGCGATGTTATGATCAGGTCGATAAGATTTCTTTTGATGGCGCGACTTTTCGCAACGATATTGGATGGCGTGCTTTAAAACGATAATTCACAGAAATCGACACTCTGGATTTTTATATGTTAGGTCGTAACCTTTCTTTTATAGATAAGATTTTAATTCAAGCTGATAATGCTCTTCGCACCTTAGGCGGGCACTCTGTGGCAGATCGAGCATCTCCGGCTGAAGGTCATACAGAGGGTGAACTTACGATTAGTCAAAGAAGGCTAGCGTCAAGGCTTATGCGAGTAAATCATACTGGGGAAGTATGCGCTCAAGCGCTATATCAAGGGCAGGCTTTAACTGCAAAGCTAAATGAAGTTCGTGAAGATATGGAAAAGGCGGCCGAAGAAGAAACTGATCATCTAGTGTGGTGCGAAGAAAGGCTTAATGAACTTGAATCTTCGACCAGTATTCTTAATCCACTATGGTATGCTCTTTCGTTTGCAATCGGATTTGTAGCAGGAAAAATTAGTGACGAAGTTAGCCTGGGTTTTGTCGCAGCGACCGAGGACAGAGTGGTAATGCATTTAAAGGATCATCTTAATAAGCTACCAGAGGAAGATAGAAAGTCTCGTCTGGTACTGCAGCAAATGTTGCATGACGAAGAATGCCATGGAGAAGCAGCAAAGAAAGCAGGCGCCGCTGAATTTCCTAAATTTGTAAAAGACGCCATGTCACATTTATCCAAATTTATGACTAAAACAACATATTGGATATAGGGCTTTTTCCTAAGAAAAGTTACCGAATAATTTTCTAAACTCACAACCCGGATCAGTTGCTCGCATCATCGCTTCTCCAACCAAAAATGTAGTAACATTATTATCTCGCATAATAGCAACATCTTGGGTAGACAAAATTCCACTTTCTGTGATCACCAACTTTTCGGAGGGCACATAGGGTAGCAATTTTAAAGTAGTCTCTATCGTCGTGGTAAAATCATGGAGGTCACGATTATTAATGCCAATAATCTCAGTCTCTAACTCAAGGGCTCTGTCCAATTCGGCACGATTATGCACTTCGACCAAAATATCTAGATTTACTTCTTTCGCAAAACTCGCCAATTCAAGCATTAGATTCTGACTTAACGCGGCAACAATCAATAAAATAGCATCTGCTCCAATCACTCTGGCCTCGGCAACCTGATAGGGATCAATAATAAAATCCTTACGAAGAACGGGTAGAAGGCAAGCTTGTCGAGCTTCCATAAGATTTTTTTCACTGCCATGAAAGAAATCAGCGTCCGTGAGAACTGATAAGCATGCGGCTCCAGCTTTTTCAAAATTTTTTGCTAGAGATTTAACATCAAAGCTTTTCCTTATTATTCCTTTGCTTGGAGAAGCTTTTTTTATTTCTGCTATTACACCTAGTTTTCCTGAAGTCGCGTGCTCTAACAGGACATCCGTAAATCTTCGAGGAGGTGGGAGATGCGAAATATCTGAAACTAATTTTGACAGTGGAACATCTCTGCTTCTCTCTACGATCTCCTCCTGTTTTCGTTTGAGAATGTTTTTTAAAACGTCGGGGATATTTTCTTTCATGAATAGTAATTAGCTGGGTAAATTAGCAGAAAACTCTATTAAGGCCTTTAGCTTAGCCTCAGCCTCACCGTTATTCAAAACCTTTTTGGCCTCTGCAACTCCTTCTGCAAAACTAGATGCAACACCCGAAATATAGATCGTTGCACCTGCATTCATCGCCAACATATTCGCAGCCTTTTTAGAAATCGGGTCAGAATCACCAGCCAAAGCCCCCTTTATTACTTTTGCAGATTGGCATGCATTTTGGACATCCAATCCCTTTAAAGTCTGCACTGGCAAATCAAAATCAACTGGGGAGATTACATAGCGATCCAAATGACCATTGCGGAGTTCACAAACCACTGTGTCCGCGGCTATCGATATTTCGTCTAAACCATCTTTTGAATGGATCACCATGGCGTGTTCACTTCCTAAAGCTAAAAGCGATCTGGCAACCGTTTCGCAAAGGTGTTCAGTAAAAACTCCTATCACTTGTCTTTTTACACCTGCTGGATTCGTCAACGGACCAAGAATATTGAACAACGTCCTTAATCCTAACTCTTTTCTGGGTCCTGCTGCATATTTCATTGCTTTGTGATGATTTGGAGCAAACATGAAACCGAGACCTATCGTATCTATTCCAGCCGCAATCTGATCTGGGCTAAGATCTATCGAAATATGAAGAGATTCGAGCAAATCAGCACTTCCACTAGAACTTGATACGGAACGATTCCCATGTTTAGCAACCTTGGCACCTGCAGCAGCAACAACAAAACTTGCACCTGTAGAGACATTGAATAAATTAGCGCTATCACCACCCGTACCTACTAAATCTACTAAGTCTTTATTTTTACAAATTACTGGCTCAACTAAATCACGCATGACTTGAGCTGCAGATGAAATTTCATCGATTGTTTCACCTTTAATTCTCAAGGCGATCAAAAAAGCTCCTATTTGTGCATCGGTTGCCCTGCCACTCATTATTTGGCGCATAACTGAAGACATGTCTTTTTTTGAAAGACTTTTTCCATTAATTAATGCTGCTATAGCGGCTTGAATATCCATCTGTGTATTATTCTTTAAGGTCTAGAAAGTTCTTCAAAATATCATGCCCATAACTGGTCATAATCGACTCTGGATGAAATTGCACACCCACCAGTGGAAGATCTTTATGACGCAAACCCATAATCTCATCAGTTTCGCCATTAACTGTTTCAGTCCAAGCAGTCACTTCCAAACAGTCAGGCAAATTTAGTCGCTCGAGAACCAAACTATGATAACGCGTTGCCGTAAATGGCGAAATAACGTCTTTAAATATCGCGGTTTGATTATGATAAATTAACGATGTCTTTCCATGCATTACCCTCTTAGCTGGAATCACTCTGCCCCCGAAGAATTGACCAATACATTGATGTCCTAGGCAAATCCCAAGTATTGGAATTTTCTCACTAAAGGATTTTATTACGGAATCAGATATCCCAGCATATTGAGGTGTTCGCGGACCAGGAGAAATAACCAACCTATCTGGAGACAAGTCATCAATATGAGAAATTTCTATTTCATCATTACGGAAAACTTGGACTTCAGACCCAAGCTCCCTTAGGTACTGCACAATATTGTAAGTAAATGAATCATAATTATCGATCATCACTATCATAAATTTAAATCTACCTTCTTTGTTTTATCAAATTATCAACTAGCATTTTTCATGGTTTTTTGATGCCACATATCTAGTAGCGCTGTCTCTAGATTTTTAGCATATTTTCTAATGTCGAAAAGTGGTGAACTTCTTACTGAATTCAAAATTTCAAACCTTGTGATGTTTGATTTTCGAATATCAGAAGCAACTGCAATCGCTTTTTTAATATAAATTGATTCATCTTCAGCAATAAACTTTTCCATATTGGAATTACGTAAAATACTTTCTCCTTGATACGAAACTAATGTATCAATTCCTTTCCTTCCTATCACGGGTGTTCCCATCCACAAAGCATCGGCAGTTGTAACACCACCGGTAAAAGGAAAAGTATCAAGTACGATATCAATATCAACGAGAGTCCTATAGTAATCCTTAAGATCAGATCTATCTGTAAATATCAATCTATCAATATCTATTCCATGTTTTTCAAATTGCTCCCTAATCCTAGCTCCAACCTTTCCTTCAGAGCCGCCTCGGCCTTTTAAAATCATCCTACTTTTTGGTACAGAATTCAAAATCTCTGACCAACACTCGATAATTCCATCATTAATTTTATTAAATCGATTAACGCTACCAAAGATAATTTCATTCTTATCTTTGTAATTAAAATTTATCAAGGAATCATACTCATCTGTATTCGAGGGACAAAGAAAGCAATTTGGCAACCGATAGATTTTCTCTACAAAGTGTTTTCCCATTGAATCAGGAACAACCGTATGATCCACTAACTTATAGTCGATCATATTTATACCAGTTGTTGAAAAATAGCCAAGCCAACTTATCTGCAGAGGTGCCGGCTTATATGCGAAAACGGGTAGAGCATTATTCTCCATATGCCCACTGAGATCTATAAGTATGTTCGGAGCTTGTGAATAAATTCTCTCCGCCGACTTTTGGAAATTCACATCACTCGATATATCAGTCCAATTTGAAAATTCTTTCTTTAATTTTTTAGAGACTTGATCTTCTTTTTTTGATGTCGAAAATGCTAAAAGTTCAAATTTTGAGCGATCGATAAATGAAAGCACTCTCAGAAGCATTCGCCCAACCACCTGATCATAAAAATCACCTGACACAAATCCGATCCTGATAGGATCAGGCTCAAAATCGCAATGCCATGATGTATAAGTCTCCTCGGTTGTTATCCCAAGAGATTTTTCATAAGCTCTAGCAATTTCAAGTTGCTCTTCAGATGTAATTCTCTCTATATAGTTTGAGAGACTCGCTCGCATGCTGCAGAAATTAGTAAGCTGTGGATTAATATCAAGAACTAAATCTAAGTAATAAAAAGCTTCATTAACTCGTTCCAATTTAATCAGTATTATGATCAGGATTCGCAATATTTTTTCTGTTTGACCAATAGAGCATAGCGCTTGCTCTAGCACTTCTAAAGAAGAAGAGAAATCTTCTCTAGCTTGAAATAGCTTTGCCAGCTGAATGAATAAATCTTCTGATTTAGGATGTCTTTTTAATCCATCACGAGATATTTTTACAGCTTCTTCAAACGAACCTAGGCTTGCAACAGTTGCTACAAGATATTGGATCGCTATCAAGGAATCTGGTTCAATCT
>JAQWLX010000078.1 GCA_029247075.1 Halieaceae bacterium
TCATTGATTGCCAAGAAGATTAAAGCAATAAGTGAGACAGAGAATGGGAAACCTTTTGATTGGCGCGAAGTTGCTAAACGGATCAAGGATGGATCCATGTATCCAAAAGCCAGCGGAATGACATAGAGTTTGGATTTGCTGGCAAGTACTTACATAAGTCTTTAGAGTCTGTTAAATGGCTGAAGGGACGATCTTCATAGCCTGTAAAGGACTTCAAAGACTTTGTTAGCTCTAGCGTTTACATCAAACTAGCTAGAGGACTGTAGACAAAAATGAAGAAACTAACTAATCCTACCAATTATCCCTTTAGGGATAGTAACTACTCAGGTTTACTAAAGTCCAAATTAGGCCACACAGGTGATCATGCCACTACCTCGGTACATAAACGCTTGCTCAAACATTTTGAGTACTTTTGGTTTGTTAACCAGTGATCATTCCTCTGATTGGCCTTTTTAGATACTTTATTCCGTTGCCCTGACTGTCCTGCGCGATCTTGGAAATTCATCATATTGATCAACGTCATCGGATATTTCGTGCCAAGGTGCTTTTGACCCGACAAAGAAGTGGCCTTCGATAGTATTGCTGGGCGCTTGATCTAGACCTCCTAATGGGAAACCAATTTTATCTGGTTCCTCATCGTACAAACTAATTAAGTTAGAACCACAAATCGAACAGAAGGTTTTGGCGGTGGCGGGCGATGAATAGAATTTGGATAGTAATTCTTCACCTTTAGTCCATGTAAACTGACTTTTATTTATAGTTGATCTCGTACGAAATGCAGCACCATGCCAACGTCGGCAGCGTGAGCAGTGACAATTATAGATTGGGCCTATTTCCCCAGTTATTTCGTATTCTATTTCTTCACAGAGGCAGCGCCCTGTTAATTTCTGCATGACACTCCTCCTCGGATTAAGACCGGTTCTGTTAACGAAGACGGACATAAAGCCAAACTATATTTGAATATAGTCAGTTAAAAAGTGATTAAACTAAATTAAGTGAAATTTAAAAATTATATCGCTTATCCGAAGCAGGCATTGTAGACCCAAATTTTTGGAAAACTCAAGTTGAACTGGATGCACACTATTATTTCAATACTCGATATGGAAAAGCTTATTATGAGGTATCGAAGAAATCTTGGACTACCGATTTTCTTCCAGAAGAGCTAAGAAATTATATTGATTCTATTCTCCATAATGCTGAACCAGAAACTACGCTCGATTACTACAATAGAATAAAAGCGGCCATAGAACCACGGTCTTCAACCTAATCAAGCAGTAGGATGTTTAGGTGCATCAGGAGATAGGATTGAGATTAGTTCTTTTATTATAGTCGATTTAAGAGGACACTCTAAACCTTGCAGTCTTAAATTTGGTTAATCGGATTATGAAAAAATTTGGAATCTATACGTTGGTATGTTTTACGAATATGATAATTTGTGCACGTGCTGGCATGCATTCAGGCGAAGGATTTCTACAGTGGTTTCTGATCCTGATGGCGATGATAAATTTATTTATGCTGTTCAGCCTGGTAGATACCGGTAGAGTATTTTCAGAGCTCGAGGCTCAGCATGACAAGCGTCGAGAAGCATAAAAAAAATTGGTATTAGTCTTATCCATGTACGCTTTTTACATAATTTAAAATAAATAATTCAATGCAGATATAGCCCCAGTCACACCAACCTAGCTACATTGTAGAAATTTTGAAAGTAATCTTGTAATCCGGAGATGATAATAGTTGCTGCTATGAGTAAGATCAGACATTTTCTAATCTGACATTTTTTGCATCATCTGCCATACTATAGAACGGTATGAGGGCCGGGTAAAACATAAACTTACTCAAAGTTTATATTCACTTACAAAAATGTTTATAATTCTATCCGTCTTATCCTAAGCCATCTCGATAATCTATTTTTGGATTTCTCCCTATCAGCAATGCATTAAAAACTTTCTTCCGGAACCAGGTTTCCTAACAGATCAAGAATATTGTTCTGCAAAATATCCTTCGGAAGCAGCTCAAATAGAGAAGTTTAATCAATTTTTGTTGAGTGAATAGAGATTTCTTGGAACTTCTTCGAACAGCACATCATCCGGTCCTAATGTTGTATAGACTGATATGCGTTTCGCTGATCTGTACTTAATCTATAAAGAGAAATGAGGGCCAACTCTGGACTCTAGTGATTTGGGAAAATCAGCTATCTTGCTCTAGGAGATATTCTGGATTTATAGAAAAACCTAAAGAGTCATAAGTTCTATATCCAATTAGCTGAGCGAGTTTAGATGGTAACTTTTTTGCCACCTCTGGCGGAACATCAAGAAATTGATTTTTTTCTTGGCGCAACCATCCTAAAGAATAAGTCAAGATTATTCCATATCTCCAGTCGCTGGAAGTATTGGCGCCAGCACCATGTAAAGTGCCTCCCAACCAATACAATACAGAACCTGCTGGCATCTCTGCTGAACAGACCTCTTTCTCTTTTGCTGTTCTATCCTTATCCCATTTATGACTACCTGGAACTAACAATGTAGCTCCATTTCCCTCTCGAAAATCGGTAATCGACCACATACTAGCTACAATTAGATTTGGTCTGGGGAGTGGAAAATATAGAAAAGGATCTTCTTCACGATGTAAAATTTGTTTACGAGCTCCTGGGCCAACCTCCAGGGCTGCTGACACATGCAGTTGTTATCCAAATTGAGCATTCGGCAATAAGAAATGGTCACAAATCTGAGTGGATATTGGATCGATTGCTAAGTTTCCAATAGTTTCTGAAAATGCGATTAAGGCGCTCATGCGTCTGGTTTTACCTGGATAGAACTCCCTAGGATCGTCTGCATCAACTGGTGAAATCGCCATATAAGGAGCTAGTTCTTCTTTAATCTTATTTCTTGAATCTTCATTTGTAATATCCGTCACAACAACACAGCCTGATTCCTGCAAAGAACCGACAATCTCCGCAGAGTCTTCGTTTATGTTAAATGTTGGTATATCCATTCTCTAACAGTATGATTAACACAAACAACTTCGGCAAGTAATCTCATTTCTATTAACTTTGTTGTTATTTAACCTTCACGGCATTTGCGCTTAGGTGCTGTTACCACTACCTATTTCATCCGCCTAAAATCAATATGTTTGCGCAGATGCTTAGATAAGAGGGAGTATTCTCCTGGATAGGAGCCCGAACAAAATTCTAGACATTCCAAATGTTTTTGGTAGACATTTTCTGCATAAAATGCTCTCTTTAGGCTAATAGGCTAATAGGCTAATAGGAATAAAAAAGGAGGTCCCATGTTATCGACTAAATCTGTTTACATTAAATTTATCGCAGTGTTGCTGATGTGCTGTTCCGTTGTGGTATTCGGACAATCAGCGATTGAAAAAAAGCGTGCACTCATGTCCAAGCAGGAAATGAAGGGAAAAAGGCCTGGCAAAAATCAAGATGAGCAGGGGATAATCCATCCCGATTTTTCCATCGGCTTGATGAGTAGTAGCGATGTACAAGGGACCGTTGAAGTTGGGCAAAATAGACAAGAGGTAAAAGGGAGACTGAATTTGGATCTGATGACATCACCAGAGTTGTTGGAGCGTGGTGTTATCGAGGGTAGGGATGTGACGCTTGCGTTATTTGGTGTGGATTACACGAAGATTGCGGCAAAGAGAGCTAATGGTAAGAATACCGGAGCCATTGGCTTTTCGGCAGCAAAATCGGATGGTCCTATCTCTTTTAAAGTGGATCGAGAGTCCGGCATAATCTCTGCAACAATCGCAGGCACGGTAGACAATGCAGTATTGTCTGATTATGCAAGGGAGCCCGCCAAGGATCCTAGAGGGTTTGACGACTATATTCCCGTCCCCTTGCAAAAAGCAACTCTGGATCTGCAGATCATGCTCGATGAGCCGCTTTCTGCCAAGGCGCCTAGAAGGGCTTCTAAAAAGAAGGGGGTCGTCTCGTACAACCTTAATGTACGGCCGAGTAAGCAGCCACAGATATCCGGATATACCATAGCCGCGAAATTCCCTTTCATTTTTGATTTATATCCCTATTTGCTTTTGGAAGTAGGCAGGGATTTATGTGTTCAGCCGGTACAGATATTGTCATCGGCGTCAGATCCAGATCCTACTGGAGATTATTTAACAGTGGGAATGGCTGGAGCGAATACCGAATTGAATAAAGCAGATGTCACGTTCACAGTAAGACCCTTTAAACAGGTAATTAACTCTGCCTGGAAAGTGGCATCGAGTGGGGAGCGTGCTGCGATCCGGGCATCTGTTGAGGATGATGACTGTGTTGAAATCTTCTTCGTTGAAAACCATGATCCCGTTAGCTTAAGTGGTGGAGGTGCCTCGTGGGGTTGTGGAACAGCCACTTCGCAAATTGTGACAAGTGATGGTAACAACAATGGTATCGATAATACTCACCTTGCGCATGAACTTGGACATACCCTTGACTTAGATCATCCATCAGGCGCATATGCGTCGAGTTGTACCATATCGTCGTACGGATCACTGATGTGCGGTAGCGGTTGGGAGCGTGATAATCCGCAACGTAATAGTCTACAAAATAAGGAGAATCTCTCTAATCCTTTGTTGAAATTTACTCTGAAGAAGCTAACGGCCAATGTCGACTGTACAGACAACTCTGATTGCGGGACATGCGCGGAGTGGATGGACTAATAGCCACAAATATTTAAATTTGTTAAAACGAAAAAGGGCAGGAGGCTAACCTCTTGCCCGGGCCTATGGAAAGTATAGACAGGACTTCTCTAATCCTCCTGTTGAGAAAAATAAAGGGTGAAAATCAATTTAAACATGCTACTACCTGATTAGGTTGGTGTGTGTTTGATTCACCAATTACAATCTATGCTATAACGCCAGCACCGCCTATTTCATGTGCTTTTCTTGGGCCAAGCATGAGAACGGCCAAAAACGTTGAGCATGTATTATATTGAATTTGTAATAACACTGGACAATATTATGGAACTAGTTGTGATTGTCATTATGCTGGCATTGGTGCAGTACGTAGTGCTTTTAGCCAGAGTTGGTTCGGCAAGGGTAAGGACGGGATTGGAGGCCCCTGCTGTAACAGGGAATGAAGAATTCGAGCGACATTTTCGAGTCCACTACAATACTATTGAGCAATTAATTTTATTTATTCCCAGCATATGGTTTTTTGCAGAGTATGTTCATGTGCTAGGTGCAGTCGGTTTGGGTCTTGTTTTTATAATCGGTAGAGCTCTTTATGCGGTTAATTATGTGAAAGAACCAGCTTCTCGTAGTGTTGGCATGATGCTCACCATCCTACCATGTTATGTTCTAACTCTAGGAGCTCTGGGTGGTGCGATATGGGCTGCTATTTAGGAAAATCCGAATGAAATACTTACTGCAGATATTGCTGTTGATACTGACTGATTGTAGCGAGCCTCTTGAAGTGAAAAGGACTAATTATGCGTCTTAAGGGTTTAAACTGCGTAGTTACCGGCGGATCCAGTGGTATTGGCGCAGCAACAGTAAAACGCTTTGTTGAAGAAGGCGCACAAGTTCTTATACCGGATATTGATATTGATAATGCAAAATCATTTGCAGAAGAAATGGGATCAGCAGTTGATGCAATGAAATGTGATGTCAGAATAGAAACCGATGTCCAAGCAGTTTCAGAACATGCATACAAAATATGGGATAGAGTAGACGTTCTTGTTAATAATGCCGGCTCTGAGTTAAATCAAACTTATGATAAAACAACACTTGAAGAGTGGGATAGGGTTCTTGATACTGATTTAAAAGGACCTTGGTTAATGTGCAAATATATTGTCCCAGGTATGGTCAATACTGGATCAGGAAGTGTTATTAATATTTCTTCATTAAATGGATTGGTTGGCTTTCCTTTATCTACCGCTTATGGAAGTGCGAAGGGTGGATTAGTTGTTTTCACTCGTGATATGGCAATTGAATTAGCTAATACAGGGGTAAGAATAAACTGTGTCTGTCCTGGAGTAATTGAGACAGGAATGATGGATAGATGGACTGACTTAATGCCAGATAAAGCAGAAGCTCAAGAAATGTTAAAAGGCACAATGCCGATTGGAAGAATGGGGACTGCTGATGAAGTAGCAGGTGCAATTTACTTCTTTGCTTCACCAGATTCGAGTCTGTGTCAGGGGTCGGTATTGAGTGTAGATGGCGGCTTTACCGCACAATAAAGCTATCTCTTGGATTTAAGAATATTTATGGAGCGTCTCGGACTTTTTACAAGCCAAAAATCTAAATTAATTTCATGAAAGAATTTCAAACTTTAAAAGCTGATTTAACTAAAACTCGAATCATCGTCAATGATGTTGAAGAGGGGAGCTTAGATCAAGGTGAGATAATAGTAAGAATAGAGAAATTTGCTTTTACTTCTAATAATGTAACCTATGGTGTGGCAGGCGATGCTATCGGCTATTGGAATTTCTTTCCTCCTTCTGAAGATCAGAAAAATGAATGGGGATGTCTCCCTATGTGGGGCTTTGCTGAAATAACTGTTTCAGGAAATGATGAATTAAAAGTAGGGGAAAGGATTTTTGGTTATTTCCCCCCAGCAAAAGTTTTAACCCTAACTCCTATAAAAATATCTAATCAAAGTTTTTTTGATGGCAAGGATCATCGTAAAGAGCTTCCTGCTGTTTACAATAATTACCTAAGGCTTTCAGGTGAGGAAGGTTACGATAAATCAATGGACAATATTAGGGCTCTGTTATTTCCTTTACACATAACAGCATTTTGCTTATGCGATTCACTTGAAGAAGATTCTTATTTAGGCGCATCTCAAGTTATTATCATCAGTGCTTCAAGTAAAACAGGAATTGGTTTGGCTCAAGGGTTGGCCGAAAAAGGTCGGACACCCAAAATAGTAGGCTTAACCTCAAAAAGTAATGTAGATTTTGTGCTCAGCTTAGGTTGTTATGAAGAAGTTATTTCTTATGACAACCTTGATAAGATTGATAAGAGTTTGGGATCTGTAATGGTTGATATGGCAGGAAATCAAACAATACTCGAAGCGCTTCACAATTCTTTAGGTCCCAACATGCTGAAATGCCTAACAGTGGGCATGACCCATTGGAATAGAGGAGTAACAGTAAATGACGCTTTAGCTCAGGCAGCTTTACAGAGTAGGACTGAGTTCTTTTTTGCTCCTTCACATATCCAAAAAAGAATTAGTGACTGGGGCCAAGGGCAGTACAATGAAAAAACTTCGGTCTTTATGGATCGGCGAGCCATTGAAAGTCAAAGCTGGATGCAAATTAAAGAAATTTCTGGATTAGAAAAATTCCTAGACACATACAATGAAGTAGTTAGAGGCAACATTAATCCTAACGAAGGAATAATTGTACTGCCTTGACTCATGAAGACTTATAATTCTCATGGGAAAGCGGCAAAAAAATGGGTTAGCCGGATGTCACATCTTGAAATTATTGGGCCCGAAGAGTTTTACACCTGTACTTTAATATACTAAAACAGCTATATAGCCTTAAAGTGCGATGTATAAAAACTTGAAATTAACTGAAAAAGCTAACTAATTTTAATCCTTATGCCCGAAAATGAGATAACCAATAAGTTTAGATTGGGAATGAGAAAGTTCGTTTACTCAGTCTCTGTTGTCTCTAATCTTCATGAAGAAAAAATAAATGCGATTACGGTATCGTCGGTAACTTCCGTCTCCTTAGACCCTCCCAGTGTTGTGGTTTCTGTAAATAAGAAAAGTAGCATTCATGAGAGTTTAATTTCAGATTCGAGATTTTGTATAAATACGTTGACGACAGATGAACAGGATATTGCTGAGATCTGTTCGGATCCGAAAAGAGGTGTGGAAAGGTCTAAACATTTCGAATTACTTGATGAGGATGTTCCATTATTAAGTGGTGCGTTGTTAAATATTATTTGCCGAGTAGACAAGGTTTTTCAATATCATTCCCATTCTCTCGTTGTAGGAATTGTTCAGGATGTTATATCTATAGAGAATCAAGAATCGTTGATCTATCAAGACGGCATTTATAAGAGTCTCCCAAAGCAGCATTCATCAGTAATGAAATATTTAATACTTTTTTAGATTAAGATGGTGCGATTCACTAAGACAAGAGCAACCTTTTTTAAGCATCGAAATATCAAAAGCCAATAGGAAGATGGAGAGTAGCAATGTTAAAAAAATATGTAATTTGTATCCTTTCCTGGATTTCATTAATCATAACGATTCCGGCTTTAGCGTTATTTAAAATTCCTGATACTGATTTTGAAGAGAATTTTAATGAGGCGGCAACTTATGATACAAAATCGCTCCTTATGAAATTTAATTATAAAGCGAATGATTTAAAGATCGGTCCGTATACCGGAACTTGGAAAAATAGGAAATCGAGCAGTAAGTTTTTGATGTTTGGTAAGCGCAAAACATCTACTGAGATTACTCTTGTGCATGAGGCCTACGGCACGTGGTTTATGTTTTGCTCAGGAATTTTAAAAGAATTTGAAATTTATGGATTCTCCTTCGATCGTCAGAATGAAGTCGACTATCAATGTCTCATGAGGAACGGAGAGCAAGAGGCTGTTCTGATCGTGCTTCCTTTTCAGAAGCCAAAATTTTCTATGGGTCCGCCAGTAGAAAATCGACAGATAGAAATCACGTTACCCGATGGCCGTGAAATTAAAGCAGTTTCCGTTCACAAAAGTCTTGGTCATAAGCGATCTCATCCAAAGCCATTCGGTTACAAGATAGTTAATGAGGACAAGGCTATTGGTGGAATAGGGCGATTTGAGAAGAAGAATGTTATATTAATAAGTGATGAAATAGCAGATACAGATGATGCACATTTAGTTTTTATGAGTGGGTTGGGTCTTTGGTTTTTCCAACATAACGATCGAAAGTCTCCATTAGATTAGATCTAAAAATGACTTCAAGGTAAAAAAAGGTTTTTGTGGATGAGGAAGAAAGCTGCATATTGATAGGATAGTTTACACAGCTTAATTCGGCTGGACAAAGCCACGGTAAACAAAGTGAGCGAATGCAAGGCACAGTAGTGCGAAGGCAAGATCGAAACCAAGGGATACACCCATATAGCCAAGTGCAATACCAAGAATTGGCGCCATCGCAAGAAAATGGCCTCGCACCCAGCTTGACGTCCACCAAGAGATCAAAATTGCGCTAAAGAACGTGATAATCATCATGATTGAAAAAGCATCTCTTGCCCAGGGAGCGAAATCCAGCATCATAAGACTTCCTAAGATCAGCGATAGAATCCCAGCAACGCTATGAATGATCACGTCCCATCTCATTTTTTTGATCCTTTAATTACTGAAAAAGATTGGGATATTTAGTCATTGAATTTTGGAAAGCTTCGGCCATTATCGGGCCTGCTTTTTTTATATAATATCCCTGTACCGCTAGAGCTGGTTTCACATGAGAAGCCATATCTGAAGCATATTCGTTAAATTTTTGTCCAGTAGAGGTTTTATGAAATTTGGTTATTTCCTTGAGCTCATCTGTCGAGAAATTACGACCCCAAGTTGCTAATGCAATACTATCGGAAAGTCCTACTCTTATAAAATATTCAGACATAATATCTTCTATCTCTTCGATAAATAACTGACTAACCCAAGGATTAAGTTCTACCCCTTTTGCTAGTGCCTGTTCTTGAAGTGTTTGTGTAAGACTCTCTGAGAATCCAGCAATAATCCCTTCTACATAGCGCTCGCTTGTACTTAGGCTACCCAGGACTTTTTGTAGTTCTAATGCCGCTTCTTTTTTAGTCGCAGGTAACTGTTCAATTTCCCGAATCAGATCATCGCTAGCAACCGTATCAGCCAAGGTGTCTGTAATTAACTCAGGTAAATGTTCAATTTCCTGAATCAGATCATCACTAGCAATTGTATCAACAAAAGTCTCTGAAACTATTACTCCAAGGTCATCATCGGTATGGGCTACTTGCCCAAAAAAAGCAAATAATAAGAGAAATAGATTTAAAGCTTTCTCTATTAAGTTTTTTTTGCTTGATGCTGTTTTATTCAATAAATCTTTTTTCATTCGTAAGTCCTCTTTTTCGTTTCTCAATCCTACCTAAATTTGTCTAACTATCCTAATGCGTGACTGGAGTTTCAATTATTCAAGCTCTCCTTAACGTATTTTCGCAATGGCGAATTGCTTGCATTTCATTAACGTGAAAAGTGTTGAGTAAGTGTTGATGTGCTCGGGCAGAGACTAGTAAATCTTGCGCTATTTGTCATATGCCTTATTACACCTTTTATTTACATAGAAATGCGAAAACGGATTATGCGGTTCGAAAATTCATTAGATGTGTATGCCCTTTAAAACCTTTGACAATAGATTGATGTGCTGTAAACATTAACTTAATAAATACGAGATCAATATATTTGTTTTGAGGTTTCTATGAAGGGTTTATGCAGTTTCTTATTTTCTTTTTTTCTCTCCAATTTAACCGCTTTAACTATTGCTGGCGACGGTGATATTTCTCTTAAAAGAGAGTCGGCAGCTAAATACAAATACATAGAATTTAATGAGTTTGGTAGGCCTGAAGAAGTACTCTTAATTAAAGAAGAGAATCCTCGACCACTGAACGATGGTGAAATTAGAGTAAAGGTGCTGGCATCACCAATTAATCCATCAAATTTATTGCAGATTACTGGTAATTATGGCTCGCCCCCAGAGTTTCCTGCTACGCCTGGAAGTGAGGGGGTTGGTCGTGTAATTGAGATATCTGAGAGCGTAAAACAAGTTAAGACAGGACAACTGGTATTGCTTGTTGGAGGTGGAACTTGGCGTGAACAAATAGTTGCTCCTGCGTCACAGTTTCTTCCTTTACCAGAGCTTGAGAACCTCGATGACAAATTGATTGAACAGCTATCGATGTCTTTGGTTAATCCGGTGACAGCATTCCTAATATTGAACTCCTTTACGCAACTTGAAGAAGGGCAATGGCTTGTGCAGAGCGCAGCCAATTCAGCTGTTGGTGGATATGTTATTCAACTTGCTAAGCAAAGAGGAATAAAAACTGTCAATGTTGTGCGGAGAACCGGTTTAGCTGATGATTTGATTGCTAAGGGCGGTGATGTGGTCCTGATCGATGGACCGGATCTTGTAACAGAGATCAAGCGAGAAACTGGTTATGCTCCTATTCAGCTTGCGCTTGATGCGGTGGGTGGGGACACTTTTGGTCGCCTAGCAAATAGCCTTAATTATGATGGAACTCTTATCGTTTATGGAGTCCTCTCTGGTCGACCGGCAAATCTCAATACAGCAATAACTATTTTTAAAGACATTCGCATACGAGGCTTTTGGTTAGCAAAATGGTACGAGAAAGCCAGTGGCAAAGAGAAAAAAGAAATTTTTGATCAAATAATTCCTCTAATTGTAAATGGTTCGCTCGCAGCAGATGTTGATTCGCGTTTTACTGTTGATGAAATAACACAAGCAGCATTACGTGCTGCTCAACCAGGGAGAAATGGTAAAGTATTGATAGTATCAGGTGATGGGGGTTAGCTAAGTAAAGACCATCTGATTTTATGATTTTTAGAGCAGACATGAACTAAAAAAATTTAAGATAGCGGGAGAGGTTAGATAGCTGCTGATGTAAGGTAAAATTCTACTGATTACCCCCACATTCTTGTGTAGCCTCTATCTGAAGCTATGTATACATATTAAAAATAAGAAAGAAAAAAGCGATGTTTTATCCAATACATTTATGAAATCACAAAGTTTGGGAGTATTAATTATGAATAGATTTGATCAGTTTTTAGAGAGTTTTCAAGATCAGGCATATGCTCTTTTGAGGATCGTGACGGGATTCCTTTTCATTTGGCATGGCTCACAAAAGTTATTCAACTTCCCTCTAGATTTTCCATATCCTCTGGAGCCTCTAATTTATTCAGCTGCTACTATTGAATTAATTGGAGGAGTGCTCGTGATGATCGGGTTTTTAACTCGTCCAGTAGCTTTTCTGTGTAGTGGAACTATGGCTTTTGCTTATTGGTGGGCACATGGAATGAATGGATTTTTTCCTATCGCAAATCATGGTGAAATTTCAGCCTTGTACTGTTTTATATTTCTTTTTGTAGCATCTAAAGGAGCTGGAATTTGGAGTATTGATTCAGTTATGAAGAGATAAAAGTAAGCGATATTTTTATAGAGGCATCTGGACTTCACTCAAATCTGATTTTGGTCGGGTCTTGTGATGCCTTAATCCGCTCTCTTGCGGCTGTTTTTTTAAATTAGCGACATTTCATGATGACTTTCCGCCCAAAGCTCCC
>JAQWLX010000081.1 GCA_029247075.1 Halieaceae bacterium
AAGTTCGGAAGAATCGATATCGGGGTTCATAACGCTGCGGTCTATCCACTGCACACGGTTGAAGAGTTAAGTGATGAGGTGTTAGAGGAAACCTTATCTGTAAACATGAAGGCCGCTGTCTGGTTGACTCAATCCTGCCTCCCTCATTTTCGTTCTCAGTCCTGGGGCCGACTGATTTTTACCTCTTCAGTGACAGGCCCGAGAGTGGCGATGCCTGGCACATCGCATTACGCCATGTCAAAAGGTGGGATGAATGGTTTTATTAGAACAGCAGCTCTGGAGTATGCGCGCGAAGGTATAACCGTTAATGGAGTTGAACCTGGATACATTCTGACTGCCGCTATGTCGGCTCTGGGTAGTGATGAAGAGTTAAAAGAAATGGCGAACTGTATTCCACAGGGACATTTGGGTGTGCCCGAAGATATCGCATACACGATGCTATATTTAGCATCGGATCAAGCGAGCTACGTTACCGGACAGACCATTGTTGTGGATGGTGGATCTACGCTGCCCGAAAGTCAGGTAGTGATGGATGGTTTTTATGGTGGATAAGCCATTACTCGACCGGCGATATGCTGCCATAGGTGAAAAATCCCCCCTTTTCTATGACGAGCCATTGCATCTGGTTAAGGGAGAGGGAGTCTGGGTTTATGATTCAGGCGGGAAAAAATATCTCGATGCATACAACAACGTGCCACATGTAGGGCACTGCAATCCGCGAGTGGTTCAAGCCGTCACGGATCAACTAGCGACCTTCAACAGCCACACTCGTTATCTGCATGAAAATCTAGTTTCCTATGCCGAAAGATTAACCTCAAAATTTTCTGATCCTCTCGACATGATGATTTTAACTTGTACGGGAAGTGAAGCGAATGAAGCGGCTCTCAGATTGGCTCGCAATCATACCCGCGCACAGGGCATTATCGTGACTAATTGCAGTTATCACGGCAACACGGAAGCAGTTGCAGAATTGGGTTTTGCGTTTATGCCAGAAGCTCAAACTACTCAGAGAGTTCTGGGTTTTACGCCACCATGTACATATCGCATGCCCGACCATGACGTTTCGGGTGAGATCTATCTGCAAGAGATTAGGCAGGCTATTACCCAATTTAAGGAACGAGGTATAGGGCTTGCAGGTATCTTGCTTTGTCCAGCCTTTGCCAATGAAGGACTTATCAATAGTCCGCCTGGATTTGTTCGTGCAGCCGTTGATTTAGTTCGAGCTGAAGGTGGTCTTTTTATTGCTGACGAGGTGCAGGGAGGATTTGGCCGTACGGGGAAATGGTGGTCTCATGAATGGGAGGATGTGGTCCCGGATATCGTGACGTTAGGAAAACCCATGGGCAACGGTTATCCCCTGGCTGGCGTGGTTTCATCTGCAGAATTGGTGAATGAGTTTAGTGAATGGGGTATGTATTTTAATACGTTTGCGGGAGGTCCTGTAGCCTGCGCGGCGGGGGCAGCCGTTATGGACGTTATAGAGCAAGAAAGTCTTATTGATAGAGCGGCAGAGGTAGGAGATTATTTAGCACAGAAGCTAAGATCGCTGCAGGAAAAACATGAAATTATTGGCGACGTTCGACACAAGGGTCTAATTTTTGCCGTAGAACTGGTCACGAATCGAACGGAGAAAACGCCTGCTACCAAGGAGGCAGGTAAGATCGTTAACGCGATGTGTCGCGAAGGGGTGTTAATCAGTCGTATCGGAACCCACGACAGTGTGCTTAAGGTTCGACCACCCATGGTGTTTGAGAGAGAGCATGCAGATTTATTGATTGAGAAACTCGATACTTGTATATCAGAAGGAGGTAACTAAGTTGACTGATTTCTATACGCTGGATGACCAAGGACAGGTGGCTGCATTGAAGCAATTTTCCGAAACTGCGCTCAGCCACTGGAGTCTCGAGGGAAGTCAGCTCTCGCTTATAAAGTACAGAGAAAATGCAGTTTTTGAAGTACTTACCAGTGAGCAGAAGCGATATGCACTTCGAATTCATCGGTATGGTTATCACTCGGATGAAGAGCTTGATTCAGAACTGCGCTGGATGAAGGCTCTTCAGGAAGCTGATATCGATGTTCCAAACGCGGTACCGACGATCGATGGAAATCTGTTTCTTTTGCTATCCACGGGCGATGTTCCCGAGCCTAGGCAAGTCGATCTGTTTGAGTGGGTTAATGGCGAGCAATTGGGTTCGATTGAGCACAGCCTCAACGATGTAGGTCAGGTACGCAAAACATTTGAAATTATCGGACAACTCGCAGCACGCGTGCACAACCAGGCAGTGCAATGGAAAGAGCCGGCCAATTTTACGAGGCATCGCTGGGATGTCGATGGCTTGGTTGGAGCTGATCCATTTTGGGGTCGATTTTGGGAGTTAGATGTATTGACGGATGATCAGCGCGAACTTGTTCTTCGTGCGAGGGATCGTGTAGAAAAAGATCTGTCAGGTTATGCAGAGAAGTATAAAGATAAACCTTATTTTAGTTTGATCCATGCCGATCTTGTAGCGGAGAACTTGTTGGTTGAAGGTGATACGGTCCGGCTCATTGATTTTGATGACGCGGGCTTTGGTTGGCACTTGTTTGAGCTTGCCACAATTTTATATTTTGAGCAGGGAGAGGACTATTATGAGGAGGCATTTTCAGCATTGATTAATGGTTATCGCATGGAAAGAAATTTGTCGGATGAACAGCTGGGTTACATGCCGCTATTTTTCCTCGCACGCAGTTTTACCTATCTTGGTTGGGTTCACACCAGGCCCGAAACTCAAACCGCTAAGGAGCTTGCTCCTATGCTCGTGGAGAAGTGCTGTAACCTTGCGCATGCTTATCTAACTAAACGTTGATCGTGAACGTCTAACCAAGAAAAGCTTTCAGGGTGAAGCACAGGATTACAGTGGAGAGTGGTTAATGATCCTAACTAATGGATTAACTAAATTTGTCCGTCTTATAATTGTTTTGACTTCAATAGTTTCTCTAGAGCTTTTTGCGGCTGATCTTTTAGTGATTAACGCAGATATAAGAACCTCAGATCCGCTTATGCTGTCAGCAGATGCCATTGCTGTAAAAGATGGAAAGTTTCTCGCGGTAGGTGCTTCCTCAGAGATTTTAACTCTCAAAAGTAAGAACACGGAAATCATTGACGCGCAAGGTAAAACAGTCTTGCCAGGTTTTGTAGACAGTCATACCCATTTGAATTCGGGTTCTAATATGGTCACTGGTATTAATCTAGCGGGTATAGCAGAGAAATCTATATGGTTAGATATGATTGCCGAGAGAGTTAAGTCCATGAAGCCCGGTGAATGGTTGTTAGGAGGGCGTTGGGATTATACCCTCGAGAATATAGGCCTACCCAATCGATGGGAGCTAGATCAGGTTTCTCCCAATAATCCTGTTGCGCTTATGGATATTGATGGTCACTCCATTTGGATCAATTCGTTGGCAATTCAGGAAGCGAATATCAAAGCGAACTCAAAGGTTTCAATAGGTGGAAAAATACTTATTGAAGAGTCGAGTGGAGAGCCAAATGGAATTTTGCTGGAAAGCGCGCGCGAACTTCTTTGGGATGCCCCTAGTTACGTGAGGGATAACGAAATCTCTATAGAAAAGATAGAACGAGTTTTGAGCTATGCCAATTCATATGGCATTACCAGTATTCACGACATGTCCACCCTCTCTGACCTGGATAAATATAAAGATTTAGCCATTAACAAAAAATTATTTGTTCGAATTTTCTGGGGGGAATTTTCTAAGTATAGCCAAGATGAAGATAGCACTAATAATGAAGAGCTACTAAATCAGCGCATCGACACTTATAAGTTCTATGACACGGTTCGTGGTCCTTTGATTAAATTTGGATTCATCAAATACATGGTCGATGGAGTTCTCTCCACTTATACGGCAGCCTTAGTAGATCCATATTCTGATAGACCAGACTTCACGGGCGATGTGTTCTATAAACAAGCAGAAATAAATAAATTGGTTAAGCGCGCTAATGACTTTGGGATGCCCGTTGCTATTCATGCAATCGGTGATAGAGGAGTTCAAATGGCGTTGAATGCATTTGAACGCAGTGGTAATACTGCGTTAGCAAATCGGATTGAGCATGTAGAAATCATTAAACCTGATGATATTCCTAGATTTAGAAAACTAAATGTGACCGCCTCAATGCAGCCCAATCATGGGACAGGTGTGATAGGGAAATACATTACCCCTAGAGTAGGTGTTGAAAGAGAGAAATATGCTTATGTATGGAATGAATTCCTCAAAGAAGGAGCACGTTTAGTTCTTAGCAGCGATTTTGCGACGTCGCCGTTCTCACCTTTAATACAGCTGGCCGACGCAGTATTTAGAGAAAGCCCAGATGGCTCGTATGAGGGGTCTTGGTATCCAGAACAGGCGCTAAGCTTTGAACAGGCCTTGCATGCCTACACCCAGATTGGCGCTGATCTTGCCGGGTGGGGAGATCAAATAGGCAGTATCAGTCGTGGAAAGTACGCTGACTTCGTAATCCTGGACCGAGTTCTTTCGAAACCGGTTGGGCGAGAATTAAAATCTGCTAAAGTCGATAAGACGTACTTTGCTGGTCAATTGGTCTTCTCAAAGAATTAAATTATTGTATTGGAGATTTAAAAAAACTCTGACAAGGTTTCTTGAATTTTTTTAGAGGTTAGGCAACAGTTTTTTTGACACCAGATCAAAGTGCCTCTTTAGTTTCAGAGACTGGGGCCAGGATCTGCTCGATCGCTTTCGCAACCTCTAACAAAGCAAGATCCTCTCTGGCGCAACCTTCAAGCTCAATGCCATAAGGCAAGCCGTCGACCAAGCCGCCGGGAAGACTGATCCCTGGGACACCCATAACTGAACCGTGATCTGTATTGCGTGTGTAAGTGGGGAAAGTTGGTTGAAGATTTCCATTTACTAAAACATTTTCATCCTCGCCGATGGGTCTTGCAGTGATTGGCGTGGTCGGAAAGATTGCAGCGTCGAGATCATGTTTTTGAAAATACTCTGTCCATCTGCTTAGCATTCTAGGTCTGAGCATATCGATGGATTCACGATAAATTGCCTCTGGAACTTTTTCTTCGCCCAGTTGGCTACCTATAATACTTCGAACATCGGCAGATTGAATTCCTTTAAATAGAGAGTCAAAAGTGATTCCTCGATAGGCAGCATATTCGGGAAGGTCACGCATGGTTTCATAAAGTGCTATGGGGAGTGATGCATTTTGGCAGTCGGTCCATATGTCCTCTGGGTCTTGTTCGATTAATTTTACACCGGCGTCAGATAGAGTTTTTAAAATACGCTGACACCCTTCGGCAATGCCAGGATCAAGATCTTCCCACAAGAGGGTGCGGGGAACACCAATACGTAGTGAGTCGATATTTCTTTTGCCGAGCGAAAAATCTTGGCGTGCCATCGCAGCATCCAGTAGCGCTAGATCTGTCACGGTGTGAGCCATAGCTCCAATGGTGTCACGCGTTCTGGAAATTGGGGCAATACCTCCGGATAGATATCGCCCAGTTGTAGGTCTGAAGCCTGCTATTCCGCACAGTGCTGCTGGAATACGCACCGATCCACCTGTATCGGTTCCAAGGCCGGCCGGTAAAATACCGGCGGCAACGGCGGCAGCAGTTCCACCAGAAGAACCTCCTGCAATATAGCCATACTGAAGAGGATTATGGACCGCGCCTTTTGACTGGTTATTAGAGGTAATTCCATAAGCCAGTTCATGGAGATTCGTTTTTGCTGCCACGATAGCACCCTGGTCAAGTAGAACTTTCAAAACTGGAGCATTGCAAGGTGCGGGCGAATTGAAAACACTCGTGCCCGCTGTTGTAACCAAAGAGCTCGTGTCGATGTTATCTTTAACTCCCAGCATGAGTCCTTCCAAAGGACCTTGTAGGCCAGATTTCCATCTCTTGTCTGCGGTGTCTGCATCAATCATAAGTTGGTCGCGGTCAAACTCAAGAATAGCTCCCAAATCTGAAAATATTTCTACATTCGAAATAACTTGCTCTGCATACTCTTTGACAGAAAGATCTCGTGCTTTGAATCGATTTAACAGGGAGGTAACGGTATCTTTCATTTAATCAGCCTGCAGAGGAGGTTCACGAGTAAAGGAGGTACATGGAGATTATCATCGTTTTATCTCTTTAAAGCTAATCAGCATATGATTAGTTCTTCATCAATCTACAGTGCTGGACCCACGATAATTTGACTGCTATCACTGAATCTTGAAAAGCGAAATCGACTGAGGTTAAACTCTGCCTCTTTCCCCTGAACTAGATTGGCCATAATCTTCCCAGCGCCTGGACCAATTCCAAAACCGTGTCCGCTGAATCCAGAAGCTAGGAATAAATTTTTATACTCCGGGATCTCGTCCATTACCGGTACGAAATCGGGAGGCGCATCGATCATTCCCGCCCAGGCCTCGGCGACCTCAGTTTTTCCAG
>JAQWLX010000085.1 GCA_029247075.1 Halieaceae bacterium
CTTCGATACGAATACCTATCCCTCTCCAACGATTAGGAATCTTGTATTTATCGGGCGCTATATATATACCTGGCTCAACCGTAAGCACCATCCCAGGTTCAAATTTTCTCCACCGGCCATTAACTTTGTATTTTCCAGAATCATGAACATCTAGACCCAACCAGTGCCCGGTACGATGCATATAAAAATCTCTATAAGCTTCTGTCTTGATTAAATCATCCAAAACACCTTTCAGTAAGCCAAGATCTAACAAACCCTTCGTGATTACTCTTACTGCGGCATCATGGGGTCTATTCCAGCGATTACCAGGACGAATCTGATTAATAGCCGCTTTCTTAGCTTTTAGAACAATCTCATAAACAGATCTTTGTGCCGGGTTAAAAGTACCAGCTACCGGAAATGTCCGCGTTACATCCGCAGCGTAGTGCTCGAATTCGCAACCTGCATCAATTAAAACAAGATCTTTATTCGTTAAAATATCTGAATTCTCTACATAGTGAAGAATGCATCCATTTCTCCCTCCTCCGACGATACTTGGATAGGCTGGGTATCTTGCCCCATTCAAAGCGAATTCGTGCTCTATTTCCGCTTGAAGCTGATATTCGAATTTACCTGGCTCGCAAAACCGCATCGCCCTAAGGTGCGCAGAGGCAGTTATTTTTGCCGCTGTTCGCATCAGCGAAATTTCTGCTTTACTTTTTACAAGCCTCAACTCATCTACGTAATTTTTAACATCACACAGCGCTGATTTAACTGAAGACTGATCACAATTCATCTGCCGAGAAACTTTAACCCAATCCAAAATCTTTTTAGTTGTTTCGTATGAATCTTGAAATGGATAATAAATTTTAGATCGACCAATCAAGAATTTTGGTAAAACTTCATCTATTAGATCTATCGGGAATGATTCAGCTGCACCGAAAGCAGATAGCGCTCCTTCAGGACCTGATCGAATACCATCCCAAATTTCGCTATTCCTATCGCGCCTCCGACAAAATAGTATAAATCTGTGTTGTCTTTCTCCTGGTAAAATAACTAGAGTCGCTTCAGGCTCATCAAATCCGCACAAATAGTAAAAGTCGCTATTCTGTCGAAATGGGAAATTCGTACCACCATTCCTTTCCATCTCTCGACCTGACTGAAAAATAGCTATTCCATTAGGAGACAAGTCTTTTGAAAGAAGTTGGCGGCGCCGACGGAATTCTGCTTTTGAAATCTTGGGCATGGACACAATCTTTTAACAATTTCTAGAATTGAAAGGTGCTACATGTTATTAGCTAATTATAATACCTAAGCGTAGATCAACTAGGATCACTAATAAAGCTTCATTTACAGCTTTTACCATAAATATTGTAACTCATGATCTACCATACACGACGCACGAAACCCCCTTGCGTGAAAGTGCGATCAATTGATCTATAGACTATCCATCAACTTCCATTCTATAGTAGGCGAATTAACTTTTTACTTGAGCTCAGAGCAATGCCAGATGATGCACTAAAAGCACTCGAATTAAAAATCGATGAGTTAATTCTGCTCTGCAATCAGTTAAACACGGAAAACCAGACCCTTAAACGCAAATCATCGGATTGGCAGCAAGAAAGAACTAATTTGATGGAAAAATTTTCTTCCGCTAGCGAACGTGTTAATACTCTTCTGGAAAAACTGCGCAATGCGGAGTCATCACTTTGACAGGAGAGGTGACAGTTACACTCAGCATTCTTGACAAGCAATATCAAATTGCCTGCAAAGCTGAAGAACAAGCTGATCTTATCAGCGCGGCACATATTCTTGATAAGCAGATGCGTTCAATACGCTCAAATGGGAAAACTGTTGGGCTTGAAAGAATCGCTGTCATTGCAGCAATTAATGTTAGCTATGAGCTTCAGTGTCAAATAAAGACCGAGGAGAGGCCGAATTTTTCCACGAAAGAAACTACAGAGGAAGTGTTTCTCAAACTCAAGCGAAAAGTTGATGAGGCGCTTTATAATTTGCGCCAATTAGAAATAGGTTAAATACTGCACAAGTTGAAACTGAGCGCATCTTTTCTCGGTACGCTATACTGAAGCTCGGGTACCTGGTATATGCGCCAGACAATCAGTCCTCGAGCCGATAACGCGTTAAATAGGGGCTTCTGAACTCGGTTGTTGTGCAAGCCCGACGATGATCGGGAAGCCTAATGCCTAGCAGTAGCATCCGCCTTGAACCATTGGGTTCAAGGGCAGCTTTGTCAGCGGTATACCGGGACCTTTTCCAATAAAAGGCTATGTCTACAAAAAAAACATTACGAGAAAAACTTCGTGCACGGCGTCAAAAACTGAGCAAGTTGGAGCGTGAAGAAAAAGCTTCTGAGGTGGCCTGCAAAATAAGTCAGCTTGACGCTTGGCCAAAATGCGTTCGAATAGCGTTATATTTGGCGTCTGATGGAGAGATTAACCCCAACCATGTAGCAGAAACCGCAAGAAACTGTAACAAAGAAGTTTTTCTGCCAATAGTGAAAAATGATGGGTTGCTCGAGTTTGCCCTGTGGCAAAAAGAGGCGGTATTTAAAGTTAACCGTTTTGGTATCCAGGAGCCAGATCAATACGCCCCCAGAATTTCTGCAGACCATTTGGGGATGATTTGCTTACCTCTTGTAGGCTGGGATAGATCGGGAAACAGATTGGGGATGGGAGGAGGTTTCTATGACAAAACGCTATCGACAACGATGGGTGAGAACTGTCTCGTTGGACTAGCTTTCGCCATGCAAGAATGCGAAGAGATTCCTTCAGAAGCTAATGACGTACCATTAGACTTTGTAGTAACGGAAAACGAAATAATATCTACTGGTAGAAGAATTCTATAAATTAAATATCTCCGCCTAGATAGAGCCTGTAAGCTGGGTTATTGGTCTCATCACTGAAGGGGTAACCAATTTCATCAAGCAAAGTATCAAACTGTTTCCTTTCCGTTTCGAAGACATGCACGCCGAGTAAGATTCTTCCATAGGCTGCTCCGTGGTTCCGATAGTGAAACATTGAAATATTCCATTGAGCCCCTAACCCCTTCAAGAACTTAAGCAGCGCCCCTGGCCTTTCGGGGAATTCAACTCGATAAGCACGTTCCTCAAAATGCCTAGAAGTCGCCCGTCCTCCAACCATGTAACGAACATGCAACTTAGCCATCTCATTGTCTGTTAGATCTAAAGCTTCGTAGCCTTCAACTTGGAGCTTAGAAATTAAGTCCCCAATATCATCATTGTCAGGATTTATTGATAGCCCCACAAAAACCCGAGCAGTTAGGGAATCATTAAACCTGTAGTTAAACTCAGTAATATTGCGTTTTTCTAGTGTTGCACAAAACCTTAAAAAACTGCCTGGTTCCTCTGGTATAGACACGCTTAAAACAGCTTCTCTTCTTTCGCCAATTTCGGTCCTCTCAGAGATATATCTTAATCGATCAAAATTTGTGTTAGCTCCACTCAGTATTGCTAGTAATCTAGAATCACTTATTTTTTTCTCATATGCAAACTTCTTTAAGCCAGCTAGTGCTAGCGCACCAGCGGGTTCAGCAAGGACTCGAGTGTCTTCGAAGATATCTTTGATAGCAGCACATATCTCATCAGTATTTACCGTTATTACAGTATCCACTACTTTTCTTATTAATCGGAAATTTTCTGTGCCTACTTGAGAAACTGCACACCCATCTACAAATAATCCAACCTCATCTAACTTCTCAGGAGTTCCAGCTTCGAAAGCAAGCTTTAAACTAGCTGCATCTTCGGGTTCCACTCCATAAATCTTGGTTTCAGGCCAGTAATGGGCAACATAGGTCGCGACACCTGCCAATAAACCTCCGCCTCCCACGGGAACAAAAATAGCGTCCAATGGATCCTCAATCTGATCTATGATTTCAAGTCCAATAGTGCCTTGGCCAACTATGACCTCCTGATCATCAAAGGGATGAACGAAAACCAGCTCCCTATCTAATTCAAGTTTCTTGGCGAAAGAAAAAGCCTCATCGAAGGTATCACCATGAAGCATCACGTTTACTCCCCAAAAACGAACTGCATCCAACTTGATCTGCGGAGTCGTCTCAGGCATAACAATGGTAGCCTCTATTCCAAGACTGCGAGCTGCCATCGCTACACCTTGCGCATGATTCCCCGCTGATGCTGCCACGACTCCACTACGACGTTGAATTTCTGATAATTGGCAAAGTTTGTTAAAGGCACCTCTTAACTTAAAAGAAAATACTGTCTGGATGTCTTCTCTTTTCAGTAGGACTTCATTCCCAATGCGAAGGGACAACAATGCCATGCTGTCTATTGGAGTTTCTCTAACAACTTCATAAATTCGTGTGGAGCGAACTCGCTCATAATAGTTTTTCAAAATTTCAGAACCTAGCTAATAGTAAAAGAGATGTTAACGGAGGCAAAAGAAATTTGCAGTATTACAGCGCAAAACTAATGGATTATTTTTATCAAACGGGCTCGCTAAAGTATACTTTGCGAAAAACTTGGGTAGATTAGAAAATGGATCAACAGATAATGAAAGAAGCTGTAGCAAATGCTGCAGTTGAATTTTTAGTTCCACAACTTAGTGAAAATACTATAATCGGCATCGGTACGGGGTCCACAGCCAATCTTTTTATTGCCGCACTAGCAAAATATAAAAATAAGATAGCCGCTACTGTAGCAAGCTCTTTCGTATCGGAAGAAAAATTAAAAGCCCATCAGATAAATGTAATTGAACTTAATGAAACCACGCAAGTGGATTTTTATATTGATGGGGCTGATGAATCAAATCATCAACTACAGCTAATAAAAGGTGGCGGCGGTGCACTCACTCGAGAAAAAATTATCGCATCTGCCGCTAAAGAATTTTTGTGTATAGCGGATGAAAGTAAATTAGTTAATCAACTAGGTGCCTTCCCTCTACCTATAGAAGTTATACCCATGGCATCAAATTACGTTTCACGTGAAATAATTAAACTCGGGGGAAACCCTATTTTACGTAAAAATCAGAAGACTGATAACGGGAATGTTATTTTAGACATAAATGATTTTGTTATAGAGGACCCTACGTCTATCGAGACGGCATTGAATATGATTTCAGGAGTTGTCACAAATGGATTATTTTCGCTGCGCCCAGCGGACAAACTATTCCTAGGCACTGCCTCAGGTAGCGTCAGTGAGCTGCACACAAAACAGTAATAATTAGGTAGGAAAAGCTCTCAAATAACTATAGCAAAGCAGCATTTGTCCAAAAATAGTAATACGAGAATCACTAAACTATTTTTATTTTTTCGCCAAACATTCAAAGGGTGAGTAACCGAGTTCGTGAGAATCTTGATGTAGGTCGCCGGGTAGACCAACTAATTCTATTCAGTATGTGTAGCCAGCAACAAACAACTTTTCATCGGAAGACACTTGAGTCCCAGGAACGTACTCTCCCTTGGATGCCTCAGAGTTAGCTTGCGCTCTAGCAAGAACAAATTTTTGTCCTTCGTTAACGTTGCTGCCTGCCCAACCCCTCAGAGCAGAATGCTGCAGAGCACGGCCATATGAAAATGATACGTTCCAAGGTGTATTGCCAATAAGATTCATCTCATTCAGATAAACAGATGCAGCTTCTTCACTAAGACCGCCTGATAAGAATACGATACCGGCAACTGAAGCTGGGACAGATCGCAACATCGTTTGTATAGTATATTCTGCGACTGTTTTTGGCGTCACTTCAGTTTTGCACTCTGCACCAGGGACGGTCATGGAAGGCTTAAGTAAGGTTCCTTCTAACAGCACTCTATTAACTTCACAGGCGCGATAAACCGCTTTGACAACCTTTTCTTGAATCTCTGCAGTTTTATCGATGTCATGATCACCATCCATCAGAATTTCTGGCTCAATAATAGGGACCAATCCGGCGTCTTGGACAGATCGCGCATAGCGAGCTAGTCCCCAAGCATTCTCTTGAACAGCAAGTTCAGTGGGGCCGTTTCTATTATCTATTTGAAGAACTGCTCTCCATTTCGCAAACCTAGCGCCAGCTTTATAATATTTAGCAGCTCTTCCAGTCAGTCCATCAAGGCCTGAGCAATATGTTTCATGTGCTAAGGCTCCAGCTAACGGCTTCAACCCCTGATCAACTTTGATACCAGGGATTATTCCTTGCTGGGCGAGCTTCTCTAACATCTTTTCTCCATCAGCATGGTTTTGAAATAAAGTTTCCTCAAACAGGATTGCTCCACTAATATATTTTCCTAGGCCCGGACTTGTGAAGAGCATTCCTCTATATGCCTGTCGGTTTTCTTCTGTATTCTCTACATCTATGCTCGCTAGCCTCTTGCCGCAAGTCGGGGTAGATTCATCAACGGCAAGAATACCTTTTCCATTCGTAGCTAATTTCTGAGCCGTCTCTATTAGCGCCTCTTTGTAGTCGGTCATGGCCATTTTGCGCCTCCTTTTAACCAATTTAGACTAGGGATTTGTCGCTCTATTTTCAAGTATCGAAACTGCGGGAAGTGTTCTTCCTTCTACATACTCAAGAAAAGCTCCACCTCCCGTAGATATGTAAGAAAGATTTTCTTTTATTCCGAATTTATCAATGGCGGCAAGAGTATCACCACCACCTGCAACTGAAAATGCTTTACTCTCGGCAATTGCAAAAGACATCGATTCAGTGCCCCTTGCAAATTGATCAAACTCAAAAACGCCTACTGGGCCATTCCACAAAATGGTGCCCGCATCTTTGATAATGCCTCCTATCTCTAGTGCAGCGGAAGGTCCAATATCGAAAATCATGTCGTCTTCATTCACATCTTCTTTTGCCTTAACTTCAGCTTTAACAGTCACATCAAATTTTTTCCCTGTAACCACATCCTTCGGAAGAGGGATAGTGGTCTTTAACGCGAGTTCTCTTGCCACTTCAATGAGATCTTCCTCGTAAAGCGACTTACCAACTGGAAAGCCAGCGGCAGCCAAAAATGTATTCGCTATACCACCGCCCACGATCAACTGATCAACTTTATCCGCTAGGGTTTCCAGAACCTTGAGTTTTGTAGAAACCTTGGAACCTCCCACTATAGCAACCATAGGAGTCGCAGGATTAGTGAGAACCGAATTCAGAGCGTCCAATTCTGCGGTTAAAAGTGGTCCGGCTGCAGCCACATCAGCATACTTTGCAACTCCGTGAGTTGAAGCCTGAGCGCGGTGAGCCGAGCCGAAAGCATCCATAACAAAAACATCACAATTAGAAGCGTAGCGTCTAGATAAGTTCTCATCATCTTTTGACTCTCCGACATTAAATCTCACGTTTTCCAATAAGACAACCTGACCAGGCGAAACATCAAATTGTTCTTCCCATGCTTTTATAAGCTCTACTTTCGAACCTAATAATTCAGATAATCTATCGGCTACCGGACGCAAGCTAAATTGAGCATCAAACTTTCCTTCTTTAGGACGCCCTAGATGAGACATTAAAATCGTGGAAGCACCTGACTCTTGCAAGGAAGCAATGGTAGGTAAACAAGCACGAATTCTGGCATCGCTTGCGACAATCCCACCCTCTAAAGGGACATTTAAATCCTCTCGAACCAGTACCCGTTTACCTGAAAGCTGAATATCACTCATCAAAGTAATGGAACGACTCATATCTTTTCACCTTCCTGATCTTTAGAAGACCAATACTCAGCTACATCTAACATCCTATTTGCAAACCCCCATTCATTATCAAACCAAGTAAGCACCCTAACTAAGTTTCCACCAGCAACTCTTGTTTGCTGACCATCGATGATGCCGGATCGAGGGTCATGATTAAAGTCGCAGGAAACCAAGGGAGCATCGTTATACCCCAGTACTCCACTCAAAGAAAGTTGCGCTGCTTCACTCAGCACATGATTTACTGATTCAACTTTTACTTTGCGTTCGGTCTGTATTGTTAGATCCATTGCGGACACATTTAGTGTCGGCACCCGGAGAGCTTGTGCGGTAAATCTATCTGCCATTCTAGGGATAATTCGTCCTATGCCAGCGGCTAACGCAGTATCAACTGGAATAATGGATGCTGTCGCTGCTCTAGATTTTCTTAAGTCGAGAGAATTATGGGTGTCCAATAGAGGCTGGTCATTCATCGCTGAGTGAATGGTGGTAATTGTTCCACTCTCAATACCGAACGAATCTTCTATCACTTTTATAACTGGCAAAATACAGTTCGTTGTGCAAGAAGCTGCGGATACTATTTCATGCTGAACTTCTAAGACTTGGTGGTTGACTCCGTAAACTACTGTCGCATCGACATTAGGGTCGGCTGGCTGAGAAAATAGAAGTTTGCCCGCTCCTTGGTCGAGATGGATTCCCGCCGTCTCTCGATCAGAGTAACTCCCAGAACATTCAAACAATATATCTACACCATGATTAAACCAGGGAATATCATTTGGATTAGTAAAACTTGATAGAGCTATTTGATTGCCATCTATCTCCAAATAGTCGTCACATCCAGTCACTGATAAATCTAAAATTCCATGGGTTGAGTCGTATTTAGTTAAGTGTCGAACCGTTTTTGGATCAGCTATCTCATTAATCGCTACGACATTAATGCCATCTCTGCGATCACTCTCAAAAAGCGCCCTGAGAACACTGCGGCCGATTCTCCCATAACCATTAATAGCAACTTGCAACACAATTCAATCAATCGCAACTGCTGAACAATTCCAGAGCAACATCAATTACATTTTCCACAGTAAATCCAAACTCCTTAAATAGATCACCTGCCGGTGCTGATTCACCAAAAGTATCCATACCGATAATGCGGCCTTGCAAGCCAACATACTTATACCAGTAATCTTTATGACCAGCCTCTATCGCAATTCTGCAAGTCGTCTCATTAGGCAATACAGCCTCGCGATACTCTTTTTCCTGCTGATCAAAAATCTCCGCACAAGGCATGGATACCACCCTTACTTGTTTACCTTGGTCAGCCAATTTGTGAGCGGCATTCATTGCCAAACCTACCTCGGAGCCCGTAGCAATTATAATTAATTCTGGCTCCAACTCTGGTTCTAGCAAAGTATAGGCTCCTCGAGATATGTTGCTAAGTTGTTGTTCATTGCGCTCTTGGTGTTCTAACGATTGACGAGAAAAAATGAGTGCGCTTGGGCCGTCTTTTCGCTGAATAGATGAAGTCCAAGCTATAGCGGATTCTACGGTGTCGCAGGGGCGCCAGGTACAAAGGCCAGGAGTACTTCTAAGCGACGTCAGTTGCTCTATGGGTTGGTGTGTAGGGCCATCTTCTCCCAGGCCGATTGAATCATGAGTATAAACAAATATAGTCCGCTGCTTCATCAATGCTGCCATTCGAACCGCATTTCGAGCGTACTCCATAAATATTAAAAATGTTGCTCCATACGGAATGAAACCTCCATGCAATGCGATTCCATTCATTATTGCAGACATTCCAAACTCTCTAACACCATAGTAAATATAGTTTCCTGAGGGATCTTGGCTCGATACTCCCTTGGCACCCTTCCAAAGGGTGAGATTTGACCCAGCTAGATCTGCTGACCCTCCAAGGAGTTCAGGCAAAAGGGGACCAAATTTACTCAGGCAATTTTGAGACGCCTTGCGCGAAGCAATATCATTACTCTCCACCTGACAGGCTTCAGCATATTTTCTAGCTCTTTCGGAAAAATCAGAGGGCAAATCACCGCTCAACCGGCGCGTCAATTCTTCAGCAAGCTGCGGGTGCGCTGAAGAATATTCCTCAAACTTTTTATTCCATGAGCTCTCCTGTTCCATCCCTCTCTGTTTACCGTCCCAGCTCTCATATACTTCCTTCGGAACCTCAAATGGACCATGTGGCCAATCCAAATATTCTCGCGCTTGAGCGATTTCCGCCTCACCCAAAGCCGCACCATGAACTGATTCAGTCCCTTGTTTATTGGGAGCCCCTTTTCCAATGATCGTTTGACAGCAGATCAGAGTAGGTTGAAGTGTATTTTCTCGAGCTGCCTCAATCGCTTGCCTAATCGCTCCTGAATAATGTCCATCTACTTTGGGAATTACCTGCCATCCATAAGATTCAAACCTTGCCGGCGTATTATCTGTAAACCAACCCTCTACGTGGCCATCAATAGAAATGCCATTGTCGTCATAAAAAGCAATAAGCTTACTAAGCCCTAAAGTCCCCGCTAATGAACATGCTTCGTGGGAAATCCCTTCCATCAAACACCCATCTCCAAGAAAGACATATGTGTAGTGATCAACAATGTTGAAATTGGGTTTGTTGAACTGACCAGCTAAAATTTTCTCCGCAAGCGCCATACCAACACCATTTGTAACTCCCTGACCTAAGGGTCCAGTAGTGGTTTCGACTCCTGGGGCATATCCATACTCGGGGTGGCCAGGGGTTCGACTATGAAGCTGACGGAAGCTTTTTAGATCATCTATGGACAAGTCATAACCACTCAGATGAGAAAGTGCATAAATCAGCATAGATCCATGCCCATTTGACAAGATAAAGCGATCTCTATCAGGCCAATTAGGGTTGGATGGATTATGCTGCATATATTCGTTCCACAATACCTCGGCTATATCCGCCATACCCATAGGAGCTCCGGGATGACCGGAATTTGCCTTCTCCACGGCATCCATGGCCAACGCGCGAATAGCGTTCGCTCTTTCCTTTTGAAGAGTCATAATTTCGCTCCAACTAATTGGGGTCGCTAGTCTGAATTAAGTCGAGGCAAACGGCAATGCCAACTGTTTATAAAATCAGCTATATCAAAATATTTTGATATAGCTGATTTGCCTGATAAAATCCCCGCCCATGTTAGCAGCGCTAAAAAACATCGGATCTATGAATCGCCGAGATTCAGAGCTTAACTTGCAGGATTTTTCAGTTTTTTTTAAAGCTTGTGGGGAAAAACTTCGGCTAGAAATCCTAAGAATCTTACAAGCAGATTCCTTTGGCGTATCTGAGTTATGTTTTTTATTTGACCTTCGTCAATCCGCCATCAGTCACCATCTCAAGGTGCTTTCCGAGGCGGATTTAATAGCTGCGCGAAGAGAAGGGAATTTTATTTTTTATCGCCGTAATATGCTTGCAGACGGGTGCCAGCTTTCCTCTTTAACCCACACTTTTTTTTGCGCGATTGATTCCTTACCAATATCTGAATCGCTTTCTCTAAAAATGAAAAAACTTCAACAACAGCGTGTAAATAATTCTCAACTGTTCTTTCAGCATAATGCTAGTCGTTTTGCCGAGCAGCAGGATCTTATAGCAAGCTATTTCCATTACGGCAAAATCGTAGCTAGCGCACTTGAAAACGCGAGCAAACCCTCAAATTCACTCGCCCTCGAGATAGGCTCGGGTGATGGCAATTTTCTATTAGAACTTTCGCCAAACTTTAATCGCGTTATCGCTCTGGATAATTCAGAAGCGATGCTGCAAAAAGCAAGTCAATTAGCCCTTGATAACAATATTGGGAATATTGAATTTGTTTTGGGTGACACGACCTCCAAAAAACTACAAAACATCGAAGCTGATGTCGTCGTAATTAATATGGTTCTTCATCACACTGCAGACCCAAAGCAAGTGATAGCGGATGCTGCCGCTGTGCTTCAACCAGGAGGAGTACTGGTTGTTACTGAGCTCTGTTCTCATGATCAGGCTTGGGCTCGGGAATTTTGCGGCGACTTGTGGTTGGGTTTTAACTCAGACCAAATTAACCGTTGGTGCGAAATCGCTGAATTGAAGGAAATTACTAACAGCCACTTAGCACAAAGGAATGGTTTTCAAATACAAGTGCGTCTTTACACGCGCCAAAAATAATCTGACTTGAAGGAATTTAAGTATGAGCGAATATAAAGTTTTCACCTCGGAATCGGTATCTGAAGGCCATCCAGACAAAATGGCTGATCAGATTTCTGATGGTGTTCTAGACGCAATCATCAGCCAAGATCAGAATGGTCGAGTCGCTGTTGAAACTATGGTTAAAACGGGCATGGTCGTAGTGGCTGGTGAAGTATCAACATCAGCATCTATAGAACTCGAGCAAATTGTTAGAAAAATTGTGACAAATATCGGTTATGACAATTCTTCGATTGGTTTTGATGGGGCTACCTGTGCGGTGTTGAATGCAATCGGAGAACAAGCTTCAGACATCGCAATGGGTGTTGATGAAACTGAAGACAAGGAACAGGGTGCTGGAGATCAAGGTCTGATGTTTGGGTATGCTACTAATGAGACCGAGGTGCTCATGCCTGCTCCCATTTACTTTTCGCACCGCCTAGTCGAACGCCAAGCCGAACTAAGAAAAAACAATACGCTTCCTTGGCTCAGACCGGACGCAAAGAGCCAAGTTTCACTGAGATATGAAGATGGCAAACCGGCGGCAATTGACGCTGTAGTGTTATCAACTCAACACGATGAAAGTGTCACTCAATCTGAGATACATGAAGCCGTTATGGAACTGATAATTAAAGAGGTGCTCCCGTCAAAATGGCTACATAACAAAACTGTTTACCATATAAACCCAACTGGGCGATTCGTAATTGGGGGGCCCGTCGGGGATTGCGGTTTGACTGGCAGAAAAATTATTGTGGATACCTATGGAGGCATGGCGCGTCATGGTGGTGGTGCATTTTCAGGGAAAGATCCTTCAAAGGTAGATCGCTCTGCTGCTTACGCTGGTCGTTACGTAGCAAAAAATATTGTCGCAGCAGGTCTGGCCTCGCGCTGCGAAATACAGATTTCTTATGCTATTGGAGTGGCCGAACCGACCTCAATAGCGATAAACACCTTTGGAACAGGGAAAATCGAAGACGACAAAATAGCTGAGTTGGTTAGGAACCATTTCGATCTTAGGCCAAAAGGTTTAATCGAAATGCTAGACCTAAGAAGGCCAATTTATCTAAAGACAGCAGCATATGGACACTTTGGAAGAGAAAACGAAGGTTTCAGTTGGGAGAATACTGATAAAGCTGATTCTTTAAAGGCAGCGATCTAACAATATTAATTTTTGAGGAAAAAGGGAAAATTATGAAAATCGCCACAAAATCTGAGCAACATCAAGACTTCAAGGTAGCTGACATAAATTTAGCTGAATGGGGGCGCAGAGAGTTAGAAATCGCTGAAAGCGAAATGCCTGCATTGATGGCTTTGCGCGAAAAATACCGTCAATCTAGACCGCTTGCGGGCGCTAGAATTTTAGGATGTATCCATATGACAATTCAAACTGGAGTACTTATAGAGACTCTTATTGATCTAGGCGCAGAGGTACGCTGGTCTTCGTGTAATATTTTTTCTACGCAGGATCATGCAGCAGCGGCAATTGCTGTCGCCGGTATACCTGTATTTGCTTGGAAAGGAGAAACCGAAGAGGAATATGAGTGGTGTATCGAGCAGACCATCCACAAAAACGGAGCTCAATGGCCTGCCAATATGATCTTAGATGATGGTGGAGACTTAACCGCCATGCTTCATGAAAGATTCCCAGAGATGCTAAATAGTATCCATGGGATTACCGAGGAAACAACTACTGGAGTACATCGTCTGCAGGAAATGCTTCAAAACGGAACGCTTAGAGTACCAGCTATCAACGTAAATGATTCCGTTACTAAGTCAAAAAATGACAATAAATATGGCTGTCGTCATAGTCTGAATGACTCAATTAAAAGAGCAACCGACCACCTATTATCTGGTAAACGCGCCCTGGTCATAGGTTATGGTGATGTTGGCAAAGGTTCGGCTCAATCTCTTCGCCAAGAAGGAATGATCGTTCGAGTTGCCGAAGTAGATCCAATTTGCGCGATGCAAGCTTGCATGGATGGGTTCGAACTTGTATCACCCTTCTTGGATGGAACAAACGATGGTTCCGAGTCGAGTGTAGATAGATCTTTGCTTTCTACGACTGACCTTCTTGTCACAGCAACGGGAAACTTTAACGTATGTAATGAACACATTCTTCGTGCACTTAAATCAAACGCTGTGGTTTGTAACATTGGTCACTTTGATAACGAAATCGATACGGAATTTATGCGCAAGAACTGGGAATGGGAGGAGATAAAGCCTCAGGTGCACAAGGTATACAGAGACCGGAACACCAATGATTCATTGCTTCTGCTTTCGGAAGGGCGTTTGGTAAATCTTGGAAACGCAACAGGCCATCCTTCACGAATTATGGATGGTTCATTCGCAAACCAGGTATTAGCTCAGATGCATCTTTATGAGCGGAAATTCGCTGATCTTGATGAAGAGTCTAAGACATCTGCCCTTGTAGTAGAAGTTTTACCAAAACATCTAGATGAAGAAGTCGCATCAGACATGGTGTCGGGTTTTGGAGGAGTGTTAACTAAACTGACGCAAGAGCAAGCAGACTACATCGGTGTCAGTATGAATGGGCCTTTCAAGCCAGAAAACTACAAATACTGATTGCCAGGTAGCTGCCATGGCCTATTAATTTTGCGTAAGAGCAGAATATTCACCGCCCAGCACTTGGAGTGCGGTGAGCATCTGGTGTTGGAAGAAGATGCTCGTAGACATATTGTAAACGTCCTTCGCCTTAAGACTGGCTCAGAAATTATTCTTTTTAATGGCGAAGGAGGACAATTCACCGGCATCATTAACAACTGCTCTAAGAAGCGTGTAGAGATTGTGGTGTCAAATTTTTCAAACACCTCGCTGGAGTCACATCTGACAACTTCAGTTGCTATTGGTATTTCTCGCGGTGATCGCATGGATTGGGTGATTCAAAAGGCAACTGAACTTGGTGCAAGTTATATAACACCAATAATCTCGGAAAGGGTGACAGTAAATTTAAGTTCAGACAGGGCAAAAAAACGCTTGGCCCACTGGAGGAAAATATCGATTAGCAGCTGTGAGCAGTGTGGACGAAACGTACTCCCAAAAATAGATGAACCTGTTAAATTAGATTGCTGGTTAAAGACAACTCGGTCAAATCTAAAATATGTTCTCGATCGAAGCGGAGGTAATATGGATCTAACGCAATCAGAACCTAGCAGCATTGCTTTACTTAGTGGTCCAGAAGGGGGGTTTAGCAAAAACGAGCTAAAGCTTGCTCAATCCTCAGATTTCATTCCTATTTCGCTTGGCAAGAGAACGATGCGAGCAGAGACTGCACCTATAGTTGCACTAACCATCGCTCAAACTAACTGGGGAGATCTTTGCTGAGGTACTCGAAAGTTTGTACATTACCTAAACTTGTTTAGGACTAGACATTGAATAACTCGATTTTTTTTAGGCGGAATAATGTGAAATGAGCATTAAAGTGGCTGTATTAATGGACCCGATCCAAAATATTAATTACAAGAAAGATTCTACTTTAGCTATGCTCTGGGCAGCACAGGATCGCGGATGGGATATAAGCTATCTAGAGCAATCAGATTTATATTTAAATGAAGGTCAAGCTCGAGCACAAACTAGAGCGATAAAAGTGTTTAGAGATCCGCAAAGATGGTTTGAGTTTGGAAATCAAGTCGATTTTCCTCTAGAGGATTTTGATGTAATCCTTATGCGCAAAGATCCTCCTTTCAATAATGAGTTTATTTATACTACATACCTTCTAGAAAATGCTGAAAGGAAAGGAACTCTAGTTGTCAATCGTTGCCAATCGCTGCGCGATTGCAATGAGAAAGTCTTCGCCACTGAGTTTCCCGATTGCTGTCCAGCAACTTTGGTATCAAAAAACAACTCACACATATTGTTTTTCCTTGAAACATATAAAGATATCATTCTAAAACCACTTGATGGAATGGGAGGCAGCTCTGTTTTTCGTGTTAAAGAAAACGACCCTAATTTGCAGGTTATATTAGAGGTGCTAACCAGGCATGGCGAAGAAACTATTATGGCGCAAAAATATCTCCCAGAAATTTGCGAAGGAGACAAACGCATTATTATGATTTGCGGCAAACCTGCCCCATACTGCCTCGCCAGAATCCCGCCTACTGGACAGACTAGGGCTAATTTAGCAGCGGGCGGTAAAGGACTAGCGCAAAAGCTCAGCGATCGCGACCACTGGATAGCAAAACAGGTAGGCAGTGCATTAATTGAAAAGGGATTAATGTTTGTAGGCTTAGATATTATTGGAAATCACCTAACTGAAATAAATGTAACTAGCCCAACAGGCATTAGAGAATTGGAAGACCAGGCGGGTCTTAATTTGGGTAAAGAATTGATAGATGCCATTGCTAAAAAACTAAATAAAAAAATCGAGTGAAGCTTGAGATTATTTTTTTTAATTCTCGTATATTTTTCTTCTCTGGCCACGTAATGCATATCTTTTACCGAGAAATGTATCCCCACGATTATTCACAAATCGAAATGCAGTCTAAGCATGCCTTTGAAAACTAACGATAACGCAAAAGTAAACGACTCTTTGAAAGGTCACTTTTTATTAGCGATGCCCAGCTTAGACGCAGGACTCTTCGCTAAGAGTATCACCTACCTAATTGAGCATGGTGAGGAGGGTGCGATGGGCTTGATCATTAATCGACCCCTTGATTTAGCAATATCAGAAGTATTTGATCAACTAGAGATAAAATCTTCAGCTAGCTTAAATTGCATCCCAATAATGGCAGGCGGACCGGTCCAAATGGATCAAGGATTCGTCCTTCATCGAGACAAAGTGTCAAATTGGGAAGCTTGTATCGAAGTAAGCGATGAAGTCTTACTAACGACATCTCAAGATATCCTTTTTTCCATCGCAGAAGATCAAGGACCAAAAGAAACTCTCATCGCATTGGGCTATGCAGGATGGTCCTCTGGTCAATTAGAAGAGGAGCTGGCTAAAAATAGCTGGCTTACAATGCCCGCAGACAGCGATATTATTTTTTCCACGCCATATGATCAGAGGTTTTCGCAAGCAGCGGCGCAAATCGGTGTCGATATGAATCTTATCAGTTCACAGATCGGTCATGCCTAAAGATCGAGATTTAGTTGTTAAGGGAGAAACTGTGTTGGCTTTTGATTTCGGTCTCCGAAAAATTGGAGTCGCTGTCGGTAATACTTTAACAAAAACTACTATGCCACTTGATATCATTTATACGAAAAATGAGAGTACTCCCTGGAGTGATATTGAAAATCTCCTCGAAGAATGGAAACCCTTATCGGTAATCGTTGGTGACCCGATAAATATGGACGATACCTTTAGCGAGATGAGCGGTAAGGCGAGGAAATTCGCCCAGCGTCTTCATGGCAGATTCTCCGTAAAAGTTCTAATGATAGATGAAAGATTAAGTAGCTTTGAGGCTAAATCATTATTCCAAAATGAATTTGGAGGAAAAACCAACTCAGATAATATTGACAGCTTCGCTGCAGAAATAATCTTAAAAAGTTGGATGAAAGAAACAACTTGAAGTTCAAGTCATGAATGTACAAAATTTTCCTTTTGCCTAGCTTTTTCTTTAGCAATCTCTGCTGTTATTTCTCCAGCCGTAACAAGTTTTTGTAGAGCTTGATCCATGGTTTGCATACCAAGAGATTGGCCTGTTTGCAGTACTGAATACATTTGAGCAACCTTATCTTCGCGAATCAAATTCCTAATGGCTGAGCTGCCCAACATGATCTCGTGTGCTGCGATTCTGCCACCAGAGGTTTTCTTAAGCAGTGTCTGCGCAATAACGGCTTCCAATGATTCTGAAAGCATCGACCTTACCATAGCTTTTTCAGCCGCAGGAAAAACGTCTATTATCCGATCAATTGTTTTTGCCGCTGAAGTTGTGTGCAAAGTTCCGAAGACTAAATGACCCGTCTCAGCTGCAGTTAAGGCAAGCCGAATAGTTTCTAGATCACGCATTTCACCAACCAAAATAATATCTGGATCTTCGCGAAGCGCCGACCTTAGTGCTTCGGAAAAGCCAAGTGTATCTCTATGAACCTGTCGCTGTGTTACTAAGCTGCTTTTGCTTTCATGCACAAATTCAATAGGATCCTCAATGGTGAGGATATGTTCGAATCTGCTGTCATTAATATAATCGATCATTGCAGCTAGTGTTGTGGATTTCCCTGAACCGGTGGGCCCAGTGACCAAAATTAGTCCTCTAGGGATTTCACATATATCTCGGAAAACCGCACCCATACCTAAACAATCCATTGATAATACGCTGGAAGGAATCGTCCTGAAGACAGCTGCAGCACCACGATTTTGATTAAACACATTAACTCTAAATCTTGCGAAATCTGGTATCTCGTAGGAAAAATCAACTTCGAATTCTTCCTCATACTGCTGCTTCTGATCTTCATCCATAATCCCGTGAAGCAAATTCCTGACTACTTCATCCTCTAAGTCTCCATTATCAGTAGTTCGAATATCTCCATCAATACGAATAGTTGGAGGACGACCTGCTGAGAAATGTAAATCAGACGCCCCTTGTTCCACTGCCATAATAAGCAAATCGTTTATATCCATAGAAATCTCTCAAAAATAATGCTGCTTGTTAAGAATTTTGTTTAGAATAGTTAAGCTACTTTTTTATCGCCCCACGAGCTTGTAAATCAGCTAATATCCCTTTATGGACTCCCAAACCCTGCTAGGAAATATTACACAGATCCGCGATAGAGTAAGCGTTAAATCGGCGAAAACTCCAATTACATCGAAACCTGTAACAATTGTAGCTGCTAGCAAAACTCAATCTGCCGAAGTAATTAGAAGTGCAGCAAAGTTTGGAATAAACGATTTTGGAGAAAATTATTTACAAGAGGCCTTAGTTAAGATGGGTCTATTACGAGATTTAAATTTAACTTGGCATTTCATCGGCCCACTTCAGAGTAACAAAACTAAATTAATCGCGGAGAAATTTAATTGGATACATAGCCTAGATCGATTGTCTGTTGCAAAGCAACTTAGTAAAAAACGCCCAGCCGAGCTCGATCCGTTGAACGTGTGCATCCAGGTTAATATATCCAATGAGATAAGCAAATCAGGATGTTTGCCAGAAGAAGTCTCGAATCTGATTCTCGATGTACGCTCTCTTCCGCGCCTGAGATTAAGAGGACTTATGATCATCCCAGAAGCTATTGAGAAGAGAAAACAAATGAGCAATCCATTTGAGCGTGTTCGAAGACTATTTGATACGTGCACAAATTTGGAAAATCAACTCGATACACTATCCATGGGAATGTCCGGCGATTTTGAGCTCGCGATTGAACACGGATCTACCATGATTCGGCTGGGCACTGCTCTTTTCGGGCCTAGAAACAGATGATCTCTATTGCTGGCGAAGTGTATAATGGGCAATTGTATAGAACTTATTGAATACGGAACTTCATTGGAAAAAACGATAATTACCTTCATTGGCGCCGGCAACATGGCAAAAAGTTTAATTGGTGGCCTTCTAAGTAGTGGTTTCCGAGGGCAAAATATTCGGGCTTTTGACACGGACCCCGAGGCGCTCAACACCGCATCTTCTTTAGGACCTATTTCGATACATGACGATAGTTACAGCGCAACTAACGGAGCACGTATTATAGTTCTGGCGGTAAAACCACAGTCTATCAGCCAAGCATGCAGCAGCATTCGCGCTTGTGTAATAAAACAAGACTCGGTCGTTGTTACAATTGCCGCCGGGATCACAACCTCTTTTATCAAAGAACAACTGCAAGAGAAGTGTAAAGTCGTTCGTTGCATGCCAAATACACCAGCCTTGGTTGGTTGGGGTGCGAGTGGTTTATTTACTGCTGACAAAATGAACGATGAAGAAAAAAATCTTATTGACTCAATTTTTTCTGCAGTAGGAACCACATTCTGGGCAGAAACCGAGGCAGATATAGATATTATTACCGCACTGTCGGGAAGTGGCCCCGCTTATTTCTTCCTTTTTATGGAGTGCTTAGCTGACATAGCCTGTGAACTAGGACTGAACAAAGAGACAGCAATTGCACTTACCAAACAGACAGCAGCCGGAGCCGCACACATGACACTAGAGAATAATATCGATTTAAAGGAATTACGAAAAAATGTAACTAGTCCTGGAGGCACAACGGAAAAAGCTATTGAAGCGTTTTTAGCAAATGGGTTTCGGGAAACAGTTACTCTTGCATTAAAAGCTGCTCATGAGCGCGCGCTCCAGTTCTCTAGCAACCGCAGTTCTAATTGATAACTTGGCATTTCTATGGAAGCCATAACTGAAATCTCAAGTTATCTTATCCAAACATTAATGAATTTATTGCTTTTAGGGGCAGTGATGCGTCTATTGCTTCAGTTAAGTAAGGCGGATTTTTATAACCCTATAAGTCAAATATTAGTAAAACTTACAAATCCCATGGTATTACCTTTAAGAAGATTAGTCCCTAATTTTAGACTTTTCGACCTCTCCTCTCTAATACTCGCTATCGGATTACAGGTGTTACTCATTATCATTCTTTTGAAAATTAATGGGGCTTATCAGCCTAGTTTATCCACATTAGTAATTTGGGGCTTGATAGGCGTGGCGGCTATTTTTGTCAAAATTTATTTCTTTGCTTTGTTGACAATGATTGTCTTAAGTTGGCTAGCGCCAAATAGTTATCATCCAGCAATACAGCTCATTTCTCAAATTGTAGAGCCAATTATGGCACCAGTGCGAAGAGCGCTTCCTCCAATAGGAGGATTGGATTTTTCTCCGATACTAATCTTCATATTGATTAATATCGTCGAGATTTGGTTGCGCCATTTAGCTAGCAGCTTTGGTCTTCATCCCGCTTTGGTTATGGGGATTTAATAATCTAATGGTGGAGATTTTAAAAACTTCCAGTGTAGGGATAGTCAAACCCAAAGCTGCTAAGTTTGAGGGTCCTTTAAATCTAGAATGCGGTTTTACATTAGATTCATTTGAGTTGGTTTATGAAACCTATGGAAGACTAAATAAAAATCGAAGTAATGCTGTGTTAGTTTGTCATGCATTGAGTGGAAATCACCATGCAGCGGGCTTTCACAACAAGGATGATGATCGAGCTGGTTGGTGGGATGAATACATTGGTCCGGGCAAGCCTATTGACACTGAAAAGTTTTACGTGGTGAGTCTCAATAATCTTGGCGGTTGTCACGGATCGACAGGGCCAATTAGTGAAAATCCAACTACCCTTAAACCTTGGGGTAATAACTTCCCGTCAATTAGAGTTAAGGATTGGGTCGAAACCCAGGCTCGACTAGCTGATAAATTGGAAATTGATTCCTGGGCTGCAGTAATTGGGGGAAGCTTGGGCGGAATGCAGGTAATGCAATGGGCAATAGACCATCCATCTCGCATTAGAAATGCTGTGGTAATTGCTTCGGCTTTAAAACTCAGCGCGCAAAATATCGCATTCAACGAAATTGCAAGACAGGCGATACGAGCTGATCCCAAGTTTGCGGATGGCAATTATTTAAGCATGAAATCGATCCCTGAGCAGGGCTTAGCACTGGCTAGAATGATAGGACATGTAACCTACCTTTCAGACGACGCAATGGCATTGAAATTTGGCCGAGAACTTAGATCTGGGAGTTTTGATGCGAACTTTTCGGACGGAATAGAATTTCAGGTTGAAAGTTATCTGAAATATCAAGGGAAACGATTTTCGGGTCAGTTTGATGCAAATTCATATATTCTTATGACTCGAGCACTAGACTTTTTTGATCTAGCGCGGAACTACAACGACAATGCTGTGGAGGCATTTTCTGTTGCCGAGTGTAAGTTTCTTGTCGTTTCATTTACTACGGATTGGCGTTTCTCACCTTTTCGCTCACAAGAGATTGTAGAAGCCTTAATAGCTGCGAAGAAAAATGTAACATATATGGAAATTAAGGCGGACGAGGGTCACGATGCATTCCTTTTACCAATACCAAGATATTTTCAGACCATATCGGCTTACATGAAGGGTATAGAGACAAGCTAAGTCATATGAGACAAGACCTTACACAAATTTTAAGCTGGATTAAATCTGGGAGTAGAGTGCTAGATTTAGGATGTGGTGACGGAGAATTTCTAGACGAATTGAGAAAGGAGGCAGCGATCCAAGGCGTAGGTATTGAGATAAATCAAGAGGATATTTTACTTGCTATTAAAAGAGGTATAAGTGTAATCCAGCAAGATGTGGATGAAGGATTATCGAATTTTCCCGACCTAAGTTTCGATACTGTAGTCATGGCTCATGCTATTCAAGTCGTGCACTTTCCTGACAAAGTTTTAATGGAAATGTTACGCATAGGTAAGGAAGGCATAGTGACCTTCCCTAACTTCGGGCATTGGCGATGTCGAATATATCTTGCTTTTCGAGGTGGAATGCCGGTATCTCGATTCCTGCCCTTCGACTGGTATAACACTCCCAACATCCACTTCTGCACAGTGAAAGATTTCGAAAAGCTTTGCGCCGCTAGGCACATAACCATTAAATCTAGATCGATGATTGGGGGCAGTAAACTATCTTCTTTTTTCTCCGCCATTTGGCCAAATTTATTTGCTATTACCGCAATTTATCGACTTTCGGCTTGAGATTATTAGAATATTAACCTTAATCAGCCTTCTTTTAGCTTCTCAAGCTGGCTTTACAGAGAAGTTTAAGCGGTTTGATAATTTTGAACTTCACTATAGCGTAGTCAATACTACTTTTTTGTCTCCCTTCGTTGCAGAGAAATATGAGATAACACGAGGGGAAAGACATGCAATTCTTAACCTTTCTCTAAGAGAGCTTTCTGTTAAAAGATCTACATCGGTCGGCATGGAACTGTCAGGACGAACCTGGGATTTGATTCAAGCTCAAGATTTACAATTCTCCAAAATAAGGGAAGAAGATGCTATTTATTTCTTAGCAGAATTCAAATTTATTAATGAAGAGTGGCGTTTTTTTGAATTAGAATTTTCGCCTGAAGGCTTAACACAGAAATATCAATTTAAATTTAAGCACCAACTTTACATTAATTAAATCGGCAGCTTAATATGAAAGTTATTATGGCAAGCGGCAATTCCGAAAAGATCTTGGAGCTAGAAAAGACCCTGGCACCGCTTTCTTGGACTCTCTTACCCCTCTCTAATTATAATCCACCTATTATCGAAGAGGTGGGGTCTACATTTGATGAGAATGCTATTATAAAAGCGCGCGCAGCATCTAAGCATACTGGTCTTCCAGCTATCGCTGACGATTCTGGACTTGAAGTGGACTACCTTTGTGGAAGGCCTGGAGTCCGATCCTCTCGATTTTCTGATACCGGAACGGACCGTGATAACAACGTAAAATTAGTTAATGAACTTTCAGGATTGTCCGATGAATTTCGTACCGCACGTTTCCACTGTTCTCTGGTTTTCCTAAGTCATCATAATGAATCTGCCCCCCTAGTTTGCAGAGCGAAATGGGAGGGACGAATTCTACAGAGACCTTCTGGGCAGAACGGGTTTGGGTATGATCCGTTATTTTTCGTAAATTCTCATAACTGCAGTGCTGCTGAGCTCAAACCGGAAATAAAGAATTTCATTAGCCATAGGGGCCAGGCTAGCTCTCTACTACTAAGTGAGCTTAAGAAACTCTTCTAATGCAGTATCCGCCTATGTCCCTATATGTGCACATTCCATGGTGCGAGAAGAAGTGCCCGTACTGCGACTTCAACTCCTATGCTTCATCAAATATTCCGGAGCAAGATTATTTAGATTGCTTAATAGCGGACCTCGAAATAGAAGCCGAAAGTGTTCAAGATCGGGAATTAAAAAGTATATTTTTTGGCGGAGGAACTCCCAGTCTATTTAGTGCAGAATCACTAGCGAGGTTACTTCAAACTGTCGCTAAAAGGTTTCATTTTAATAGGGATATTGAGATTACCCTAGAGGTGAATCCTGCAAGTGCTGACCAAAAAAAATTTCTCGATTTTTTCCACGGAGGCATTAATCGGCTCTCAATTGGAGTCCAGAGTTTCAACGATTTAAGCTTGCGTGATCTTGGACGAATCCATACCAGCAGAGACGGTGCCTCTGCTATTAAATTAGCTCAAACCGCCGGGTTCTCTAATATTAATATAGATCTAATGTATGGGCTTCCAAATCAAACCGAAGAAGAGGCAGTATCGGATTTAAATGAAGCAATATTATGGAGGCCTCAACACGTTTCTTGGTACGAACTTACAATTGAACCCAATACAATGTTTTACTCAAATCCACCGATTTTACCGAAGGAAAACACACTAGAAGCTATCCAAGAAGCCGGCTTATCCTTCCTATCTAAAAATGGTTTTTCTCGGTATGAGATTTCCGCTTTCTCTAAACTCAATCACCAGTGTAAGCATAACCTCAATTATTGGAGATTCGGTGACTATCTTGGTATTGGCGCTGGTGCGCATGGCAAAATCACTAATAAGGATAGCTCTATCACGCGGTACTCAAAAACTAGAAATCCAGTTGATTATCTTTCCGCTAGTCCTTGCGAAGCTAGAGTAAACGAATCCACTCTCTCTAAAAAAGAAACTGTGTTAGATTTTGTTTTGAATTCTTTTCGACTTACAGATGGCTTTACTCTAGATCAG
>JAQWLX010000128.1 GCA_029247075.1 Halieaceae bacterium
CTTGTTTTGCCTTTCCAATTCTTTTTGCACTTTCATCAAAAACATCCATGCCAAAAATTGATCTAAATGTTCCTCCGCTAGGAGTAGGCTCTTGTATTATCTCGCGCGCCAGACGAATGAATCGAGTTGTAATTACAGCTACTCAAATGATGGAGTCGATGATAAATAACTCTTTTCCCACCCGAGCGGAAGTTTTTGACGTCGCCAATGCGGTACTTGATGGCACCGACGCCGTAATGCTTTCTGCAGAGACAGCTGTCGGGAAATATCCGGTAGAAGTTGTGAAAGCAATGTCAGAGACAGCTATTGGTGCTGAAAAGCATCCAGTTGCGACAACTTCTAGATATCGTCTAAACAAACGATTTGACGGTGCACAAGAAACAATTGCGATGTCTGCGATCTATGCAGCTAATCATTTTGATAGCGTTCGCGGCATAGCCTGTCTTACAGAATCTGGAACCACTCCACTCTTGATGTCACGATTAAGCTCTGGGCTACCGATTTTTTCATTAAGTGCGCATGCTTCTACTCTACAGAGGTTAGCGTTATGTCGTGGCGTAGTTCCACTTTATTTTGAGTCGGCCGCATTCGATCAGGATGAGATTGAGATAAGAGCACTTGAATTTCTAAGAGACGAAGGTTTAATAAATAAAGGAGATTCCATAATACTTACTCAAGGGAGTCTAATGGGCGTAACGGGATCCACCAATATAATCAAGATTCTTTGCGTGTCGTAAGAACATCTTAATGCCCAATCTAAATAAAGAGAGAGATTAGAAGTTACAAAGCATATTTTCCTCAGTTAAACGCGCTTAGATTGCTACCAATTAGTATTTTCTATGCTCAATTTGCTTATTTCGCTTAAAAATCGGTAATATTTACTATTTAAAAGGTATTTGTGGTTCTTAAGCGGCACCGACTGGTGCTAAACTCACTCGGCTACGCTTTGTAGTGGTGGAGTTTATGTGAGCGGTCGGAGGCCTTTGTAAGTTTCTCGGTACGTGGCCCATAAATAAAATTTTAATTATCCGGCAGCTATTTGCTTCGGAACAGCAACACAGGTAGGAAATATGTCAACAGTTACAGGAACCGTTAAGTGGTTTAACGATACAAAGGGTTATGGCTTCATTGAACAAGAAGGAGGTCCAGACGTTTTTGTTCACTTTAGCGCTATTCAAGGCGATGGATTTAAATCTCTCTCAGATGGCCAGAAGGTAGAATTTACGGTCGCGACGGGCCAGAAGGGTCCCCAAGCAGAAAATGTAGTGCCTCAGTGACGCGATTAGATAACAATTCTAATAGATAAAAAAAGGGACTTAAAAAGTCCCTTTTTTTATCCCTCTCGGAGCTTCCGCATCCTCTCAAGCTCTGACTCCATGTATTTGATCCATTGTTTTGAGTATTTTACCGATCGTTTGTCTTTTCCAGCAGCCTTAAAAGCTTTACGGGCCTGGGAATACTTACCGCTATTAAAGTATGCCATCCCAAGTACGAGCTGCGCTGTATCAACACGCTTGACACCACCACGCTTCAAACCTGCTTTTATTGCCTTAACAGCATTAGAATACTGGTCGTTGTCTAAGTAAATATTTCCCAGCCGAGCATAAAGTTCACCAGCATCAGAACGCCTTGCTGCTTCTTCCATAGCGGGAATTGCATCCTTTAGTTCCTGAGCTTGCCTCCAAGCATTTCCCATAACTTCATAATTTTTCGAAGTCCTCTTAATAGACTTGTCATCTAAGCCCTTATCAAGAACTTTTGCAGCCTTATACGGAACATCTCCGTTAAGGTACAAATATGCCATAGTAACCTGCTCCGGACCCCGGTCGAGAAAATCTTGCACGTAAGCAGTTTCCATAGTTGACAACTGTCTATCTTCCTTTTTTTGCTCTCCATATAAATGAGATAACTGAACCCAGTACTGTTTCTTAGGATAATACTTAATCAGTTCTTCAAGAATATTGACCGCACTAGTGATATCATTTTTATCGAAATAGAGAAATCTCGCCAAGTTATACCACTGCTCCTTTGGAATTCTGTTTTTACCCTTATACATCGATATTGCTTTCTCAACATTGAGAAGCGCCTTACGATAATCTTTAAGTTGATAATAACCTTGGGCTAAAAGAACATAGGCCGATTCGGATGGAGATTCATTTAGTTCAAACCAATCCAATAATTCGTCAATTCCTCGTTGCCACTTCTCTTGAACAAAATAGAGCTGCGCTATCGTAAAACGCGTATTAATTTCAAGTGCCAGAGGAATATCAGCCTGCTTTATAACATTACGATACGCCCGCAACGCCCCATCATAATCCTCCTCGGAATAGTAAATAAATGCATATAAATTATATACATTAGCCAGCTCATAACTATTGAGCTCGTTTTTGCCTCCTGCTTCTAGCATTCCATCTAGAGTCTTTCTGGCAGTAGCAAAATCTTTTATTTCCAAAGCGGCTTGTGCAGCGGCCAGCTTCTCATAGACTTTGTTTCTTAGTGCCGGTGTCCGACGAGTTTTCCGCTGATCTGGTTTCTTTTTTTCTTGTGCATAAACGCTAGTACTAATTGGCTGAAAACCAAATTCAACCAGAAAATGATCTAATGAAATAAAGCCTAGGGAAAGCACTAAACCAAATATGACTGTTCTAGAAAACTTTGAAGAAAGCGCTAAAACCATGCTCATCTTAATCCTCTAGCTCATAGGTAAATTTATTCTGCACACCCGCAACTTCTATGGGCTCTCCATCGACAATCCGCGGCTTATACTTGAATTTTAGTGAAGCCTTCATTGAAGCTCTCTCAAACACGCCTGAAGGCATGCAATCAAATACTTGAGGATCTCGAATAGAGCCGGTTCTTGTTACGATATACTCTATTATGCAATAACCTTCTATACCACGCGTCTGCGCCCTTCTAGGATAAATTGGTGCTACTTTCACTATTGGTAAATATTCTCCATCCCCAGTGGACATGCCACTTGAGTTCAAAGAGATATTCACCTTTGCGTTCGGGGCAATATTGACGATATCCAGATCCATATCCATATCTAGATCTGGTGTCTCTAAGTCAGGGGGGGGTTCTTCTGGATCATCTACTTTATCCGGTTTTTGCTCTCGTAAATTAGTTTCGATCTCGCGATCAGGCATATGGATATCAGCGATCTTGCGAGTTTCTTTTTCCTCTGGATTCCAGTCACGATCGATCAGTAGATGCATAACCAAGAACAAACCAAAAGCAACCGGCAGAGCTAGCGCCGCAGCTACCAAAAGTCTTGAAAGATTACGATCCATCGCCATAGCGTTTAATCGTCCTCAGTGGCCAGCGAGACATCATAAACCCCCGCTTCCCTAGAAGCATCAAGCACCGCTGCAACGGTTTCAGTAGTTGATTTATTGTCAGCCTGAACAACCACTGCTCCTTTTGGGTTCTCTGCGTGAAGCCGTTCTATATTTGCCCTTACCGCTCGAACGTCGATCCGACGTTTGTCCATCCATATCTCGTTATTAGCATTAATTGCCACAAGGATATTTACATTTTCCTTGGGTTCTGAAGTAGAGGCTTCGGGCCTATTCACTTCAATCCCAGCTTCCTTAATAAAAGAAGCAGTGACAATAAAGAAAATGAGCATGATAAACACAACGTCTAACATTGGAGTTAGGTCAATTTGTGCTTCTTCTTCCGCAGCTGCGCGATTCATTCTTCGCATGGATTATTCTCTCTTAGTGATCTGTAGTCAGATTATCTTCTAAAAAAGCGCTTTCTCTCTTCGCCACTCGCGTGATGTAAGTATTAGCGAAAACGCCTGATAACGCCGAAACCATACCTGCCATAGTTGGTATCGTCGCTCGTGATACACCACCCGCCATAGATTTAGCGTCACTTCCGCCTGTCACTGCCATGATATTAAAAACCTCTATCATGCCTGTAACTGTTCCAAGCAATCCCAGTAAAGGGCACAATGCCACCAAAGTCTTTATAACGGCCAAATGCTGATTTACCAGTGCTCTAGCTTCTGAAATCAGTTTTTCTCGAATCTGCTTGGCTTCCCAAGAGCGTCTTTCTGGTCTTGCCTCCCAACCTGCGGCGATTCGTCTTGAATCGCTCACCCAAGCATTACGAAAGTACCAAATTCGCTCAAAAATAAGCATCCACATGAAAAATAGCAGGATGGCAATTAGCCAAAGGACATTCCCACCCTTATCCATGAACGCTATGAACGCCTGGTAGCCGGCGTCTAGCCAATACATGTCAGTTCCCCAGGTTTGCTTCTGTATGCTCTGCAATGATTCCCGTAGTCTGCTCGTTCAACACATGTATTATGCGCTGAGCTCGTCCATTTACAATGGTATGGAGCAAAACTGTGGGAATGGCTACAAGCAAGCCGAGCACAGTGGTAACCAAGGCTCCTGAAATACCCCCTGCCATAGCTTTCGGGTCTCCAGCGCCAAAAATAGTAATCGCCTGGAATGTAACGATCATACCCGTCACAGTCCCCAGAAGTCCCATCAACGGAGCTACTGCAGAGATAATTTTCAGCAAGGTAAGTCCACTTTCTAAATTTGGAGTCTCCTTTAGAATTCCTTCGGAGAGCTTAAGTTCAAGAGTTTCGGTATCCATCGAAGGATTATCTTCATGAATCTTAAGGACACGACCAAGTGGATTGTTCGTACTGGAGCGACCTGTCTTGAGCTGACTGTTTACCTTACTGCCAACCGAAGATAACACTACCAAACGAAAAATGGCTAAAGCAAAAGCAAAGATTCCCACTACAGTAATTGCATAACCTATATAGCCTCCCTGGTGCCATCTTTCTGACAAGGTAGGACTATCAATTAATGCAGATAAGAAAGTACCGCCGGTCGGTCCAGTAGGATCAATTGAAAAAGTGTGCATTCCTCGAGTTGCCTCCGCTAAATCCTCAGCCCAGCCTGTCGCTGAACCCGAAGGCTGTCTAGCCAACTCCTGTATAGAGCCAGTAGAAGGCTCATACGTAAGATACTTGCCTTCCTCAGAAACAAGGTTAAAAGTTCCTACACGGACCACGCTTTGTTCTACCTTATCCCCATTTGGTTTTGCCACGGTTGCATCAAATGAGACAACACGACCGGATTCGGTCATTTCGCGCTGGAGTTCAAACCAAACTCGTTCTATCTCATCAACACTTGGCAGAACATCGCTCCCGCTCATTTTTTCTATAAGCTCGTTCAGAAAAATTTCTCTGTCCGCATGCTGAGTACTAATTAGCGAAGTTTCAAAATTAGAAGCCATATCACCAGAGGCCGAGGTCAGATGTCCAAATAGCTCTGCCAGGCTACCTAGCTTATCCCTTAACTGCTTTTGTTTAGCGGCAATAACCAGATCATTGGCCTCAAATGTATCTTCAAGTCTCTTACTGATGGCTTCCTGGCGTTTACGCTCTCTTTTCGCCCTACTAAGGGCGTTATTTTGATTTGCCTTATCCTTCTTAAAACGCGCTTCTCTAGCGTCGTTTTCTCGGTTTTCCCTTACTTGACCACGTTTTACAAACTCTAAAAGCTCCTGAAGCGATTCAGCTTCATCATCTAACGTAGGAGGAGGTGGAGGCTCTGGCTCTTCTGACTTATCTTGACCTAAAACCAGAAGCGGAGTCAGACTCAAAATTCCACAGAAAAATAAAGGGAGGGTGGATTTAGTAAATATATTCATTACAAGGCCTCCGGTGCCAACACTGGCAAATTCAGTAAGTCAATAACAGCAGTCTTGTCAGCGATTCTTATCCCTTGCCTTATAGCGTTCTGATACGCTCGCCCGTCAAGCTCCACCCATTCTCTGGCATCCTGATCCCAGGCCCCAGCTGTCTTGCCATCAATACTTTGATACAAAAGAGCAATTCTGCCAATACGTAAAAAACTAACATCGCGCTCTGCTCCGCCTATTTCAACACTACCCTCATATGTATCGATCTTGCGGCCATATTCGTTTTCTATCTTATACGCCTCTAACGCCTGACGAAATTTCTCCGCCACGCTCACATCTGAGCGATCGAGATTATTGCGAAGAAATTCGATTCTTCTCTCGCGCTCTTCAATATGGAACGGTACGTCAAGAGAAACAAATTTCTCTAAACTATCTACCATTCGAATAACTAGCGGAGTCATCTGCCTTTGAATCACGGTTACCTGATCTATAGAGGCTTCTATTTGAGCGATTCTTCGTATCTGATTATCTATCTGCCTTTGCAAACGCGCATTGTAAACCTTGAGCCCATCCACCTGCTTCATGACTATCTTATATTGGGTATAAAGATCTCTGGTCTGCTCTGACAATTTATCAATTTTTGCCTGAGATGCTCTGGCCGATTTATTTTTGTTGGATCCAACAGCCAAGATAGAATCAAGCGTTTCATTCTGCGCCATAGACAATGGACCAGCAAATGATCCAACAAAAGCTATTAGCACTATGGAGAGACTTTTTAGTCGATAGGTTTTCATGGAATAAGGCTTCCTGTTTTCAACAATTTTTTATGGACGATAACACAGAATTCTTACATCATATTCTAGTTCTTATTTATGCAAACTGCCACTAAGCTAAATGCGGGTCGAGCATTAAAACCCAGAAATTGATTGTTTTCAACGGTTGAAACAACCCAACCGGCATAGAAAATCATTTCCTTTATAACACTAAAAATGCTAGGGGGGTGTTCTGAATCTGAAATTTTCACTCGTAAACCACGAAACTATAGGCTGGCCGGCTATTTTCAGGCTCGTGGTATTTTCGAGATACTTCTCTCCAAGCAGTCCAATCTACTTTCGGAAAAAAAATATCTCCCTCGGGCGAATCGTGCACTTCAGTGATGTAAATTCGGGTACAAAATTTTAGTGCTTTCTCATAAATCTGACCTCCGCCAGCTATAAATAATTCACTGACGCCAAGCAACTGCGACTCCTCACGGCCGACTTGGATTGCTTCCTCTATAGAATTAACGGCTACTATGTTTTCAATATCTAAATTACAGGCTCTAGATACTACGATATTTTTTCTACCTGGAAGCGGACTCCCGACGGAGTCAAAAGTTAATCGTCCCATAATAATGGGCTTGCCAATGGTCATATCACGGAAGTATTTTAGGTCATTGGGTAAATGCCATGGTAAAACCTGTCCACTGCCGATTACTCGATTATCTGCTACAGCGGCTATTAAAGAAATATCTATCACTTAATCACACGGCTACAGGCGCAGGAATATTTGGATATGGCTCGTAATCTTTTAAGTGAAAATCCTCGAATTGATAGTCATAAATGCTTTCTGGACGTCGCAAAATTTCTAGCTTGGGTAATTCTTTAGGCGCTCGCTTAAGTTGAGTTCTTACCTGATCAAGATGATTGTTATAAATGTGGGAGTCACCGGTGCAAATGATGATTTCTCCTAGACCAAGATTAGCTTGTTGTGCAAGCATCATTGTTAACACGGCTAAACTGGCTGTATTGTAGGGCAGGCCAAGAAATGTATCACTTGATCGAATCATGAGCTGCGAGGATAGCTCTCCATTTGCAACATAAAATTGATATAGCAGATGACAAGGGGGCAATGCCATTCTACCTGCTTTAACGTTTTCTTGAGGACTGATGGTTTCATCAGGGAGATAGTCTACATTCCATGCATGAAACAAAATACGTCTGCTATTGGGCTTATTCTTTAAACAATCAACAACATAATCAATCTGATTAATGAAATTACCCTCTCGACCTGGCCAGGCTGTCCACTGGGCTCCATAAATTGGACCTAAATCACCCTGATCTGTTGCCCATTCGTCCCAAATGCTAACTCCGTTATTTTTTAGCCACTTTGTATTTGTATCTCCATTAAGAAACCATATTAATTCGTTAATAATGCTTTTCAAATGCAGTTTTTTTGTCGTAAGTAATGGAAAGCCATCTGAAAGCTTGTGTCTGAATTGCCTACCAAACACCGACAATGTTCCAGTACCAGTTCGATCACCTTTAGCTACACCATTATCCAAAATATCTTGCAACAAGAGTAGATAGGGCTTCATTACCTTCCTCGACTAAACATATCTTAGTTATGTTTCCTATACGCCAGCACTAAAAAAATAAACCCTACAACTAATAAAGGGATACATAAAAGCTGTCCCCGAGTCAGCCAGCCAAATGCTTGAAAACCTATGTGAACATCCGGTTCACGAAAAAACTCTACGAAAATCCGTAATATTGCATATCCAATTGCGAAGAACCCCGAAACTGCATACATTGGCCTAGGACGAGAAGAAAACCATAATAAGGTAAAAAACAGAAAGAGTCCTTCCAATGCAAACTGATAGAGCTGAGAGGGGTGACGCTGAAGCTGCAATGGGTCTCTGGGGAAAATCATTCCCCACGAGACAGACGTTGCTCTGCCCCACAATTCTTGCCCAATGAAATTGCCTAGGCGGCCTAGCGCAAGCCCCATTGGCACGAGAGGCGCCACAAAATCTAAAAGATTCATAAAGAGAATTTTTTCCCGTCTTGCGAGAATATAAGTAGCCAGAAGGACTCCCAAAAGGCCACCGTGAAAAGACATACCCCCTTCCCACACCCTAAAAACCCATAGAGGATCGCGAAGAACCAATTCCCAGTTGTAAAAGACCGTATATCCGATCCGTCCTCCCAGAAAAATACCCATGGTTCCATAAAAAATAAGATCATCAATTTTATCAGTGCTTATTGGTGACCAACTATTTTTACTGCGATGAAGAGCCAACCTCCAAGCAAAAGCTAGAGCGAACAGATAAGTCATTCCATACCAGTGCACCTTGAGTGGGCCCAAGTAAAATGCAACTGGATCTATTTCAGGATATGGCAACATATTGGTTAAGTTAACAATCTACCTTGGCTCGTTACGGTTTATCAATGTATTATCAGCTAGAGCGGAATAGGAAACAAATACCCTAACAAACTTTATGTGTTTAATTGTTTTTGCCTATCAAGCCCACAAGAAATTTCCACTTCTTGTCGCGGCTAATAGAGACGAGCTTTACGATAGAATCTCAGAAACTTCTCACTTTTGGCCAGATAAACCAAATCTTTTGGCCGGAAGAGATGTCTTTGCTAACGGAACTTGGTTAGGAATATCAAAACGAGGTAGATTCGCAGCTATCACAAACGGAATTAACTCAAAATCCAGCCATATAAAAAAACTCTCCCGAGGATCGATTGTCGTTGATTTTCTTGCTGGCGAACTGTCAGCTAATCAGTATGCGCGCGAAGTTCACTCCCAGGCTAACAACTTTAATGGCTTCCATTTAATTGTCTATGACATGAAATCTATGTGTTATGTAGACTCTGACTCAAATATTTTAAGTCAAGAGGTTTGTCAGCTTTCCCCAGGAATCTACGGATTAAGCAACGCTGGGATATACTCTGATTGGCCCAAGTGTGAAATTGGCAAGAATAAAATGTCGGAAATAATAAATAGTGATGGCTTCGATTTCAAAGACCTAATCAAGGTTATTTCCAGTCGGAAATTAGCCTCAAAAAATCAGCTGAAGAAACTAGGTTTGTGTGAAAAAAAAGATGTCTTACTATCCGGACAAATTGTTTCAACAGAAAATTATGGCACAAGATGCAGTACGCTAGTAAGCATAAGCTCAAAGCAAGAAGTTAATTGGCTTGAAAAAAGTTTCGATTCGTCTTGCAAACTAACTGACTCTATATATAAAACATTTGATCTAAAAATTAACTCTAGCAGTAAGATTACTGATGAATAAAACTCTCCAACCCATTTTCCGACAATACTTGATTTAGACGCTCTATAATTTCTAAAGAATTATCTAGCTTTAGAACTTCATCCAGCAAATTTACTGAATCTTCAAACCTTAAACTGCGTATGGTTTTCTTGACCGGCAAAATACTGTTGGCACTCATAGATAAAATGTCATACCCCATAGCCATTAAAATTGGTGCAGCTTGCGGATTCCCTGCTAGCTCTCCACATATGCTTACTGGTTTGTTTTCTTGTCTAGCTGCCGACGCGACACTCATCAGTGCTTTTAAAACTGCAGGGTTAAAATGATCATAAAGCTGCGAAACCCGAGGGTTATTTCTATCAACCGCTAACAAGTATTGTGTTAAATCATTACTTCCAACGGAAAGAAAATCAACACGCCTGGCTAGTTCTCTAGCTTGATAAACTGCTGCGGGAACTTCAATCATAACACCAATGGGAGGAAGATTTGACTCCCAGCCCTCAAAGCTTATTTCGCTATGGCTCCTAGAGATTAGTTCCAACGCATCATTTAATTCAACCAAAGTCGTTACCATAGGAAGCATGATTCTAAGGTTACCAAGGCCTTCATTAGCTTTTAACATTGCCCTCAACTGTCCGATGAATATTTCCGGATGATCTAGAGTTACTCGAATGCCTCTCCAACCAAGAGAAGGATTTTGTTCCTCAATAGGGAAATAAGACAAAGACTTGTCGCCACCCACATCTAGTGTGCGCATAGTTACTGGTTTTGGAGCAAAAGCTTTAAGCTGGTCTCGATAAATCTTCCTCTGTTCCTCCTCACTAGGAAAACTTTCTCTCAGCAAAAAAGGAATCTCTGTGCGATACAGCCCAACGCCTTCTGCACCTAGATCGATCGAATAATCAATGTCAGACATTACACCTGTGTTAACCCAAAGAGTAAGGCTATGATCGTCAAGAGTTTCACAAGGTTCAGTTTTTAATGGCTCCAATTCTTGGATAACCGCAAGGTCTCTATCTGCTAAAGTCTGAAATCTTGATAATGTCTTTGCGTCAGCATTTGGATAAATTACACCATTGTAGCCATCCACTATTAAAGACCACCCCTCCAAGGAAGATAGAGGTAAGTCTACAACTCCCATGACAGCAGGAACGCCCATAGCGCGCGCCAAAATCGCAACATGAGAATTCCCCGATCCTCGCACGGAAACTAAACCCGCTAAATTTTCACGGGGAATTTCGCCAAGCATAGATGCCGTAAGCTCCTCACTCACTAATACTGTCCTCTCTGGAAAAAAACGTTCCTCTTGATACCCTTCTTGAAGATACGCTAGGACGCGAGATCCTAAATCCTTTACATCAACGGCCCGTTCTCGAAGATAGCTGTGCTCCATCCGCTCAAAGTGCTTTATATGACGCATCATCACTTGACTTAGCGCCCCCTGAGCCCACTGGCCTGACTTAATAAGCTTTGCCACCTCGCCGCCGAGCAAAGAGTCGTCAAGAATCCCCAAATAGACATCAAATAGTGCATGGTCTTCAGCACTTAATTCACCACTAAGTGAATTCGATACTTCTTCAATATCTCTGCGCACTTTTGCCAGAGCATCTCTAAAATTTCTCAGCTCAGCGAGTCGATCAGAGGCATTCTTATCTGCCACCAGCGACATATCAGCAGCATGCGACATAACAAACGCGGCACCAATTCCAATACCAGGAGCACCAATTATTCCATTAACCTTAGTATAGCTCTCAGACACCGATCCAGCCTGTCTCTCAACCGCTCCTGAGAGCTGTGCATGAGCAATCACACCTGCCAATTGTGCAGATAATGTAATTAGAAATGCTTCTTCACTTTCGTCAAAGCGTCGCTCACCTGCCTGCTGAACTACCAGAACCCCCAAGATTTTACGTTGGTGCATAATTGGAACCCCAAGGAAAGCCTTAAACGATTCTTCCCCAATCCCTGGAACAAGCTGAAAACTAGGATGATTTTGAGCAGATTCTAGGTTAATGGCTTCTCCTCTACTCGCCACCAAACCAACAAGGCCCTCTCCCTTCTTAAGTGAAGCAATACCCACCTGGTCGGAATTCAATCCTGCAGTGGCGCTAAAAACGAAGTTACCATTTAAATAGTTATGTAAATAAACACTGCACACCTCAGTGCTCATAGCATCTTTAACCCTACGAACAATGATCTCTAAGGTCATATCCAGACTATCCGCCCCATTTACTTCTTGAACTATTCTTCGAAGCGTCTCAATCATTTTCTCTCTATGCCCGTGTATAGCGACTCTTCAAATATTTCAAGTGCCTGTCGATAAACCTCTCGTTTAAATTCAACCACCTCATTAAGCGGATACCAATATTCAACCCAACGCCAAGCGTCAAACTCAGGTTCATCGCTTAAATTTAAAACGACTGCACTATCATCGCTCACTAACCGGAGTAAAAACCAACATTGCTTTTGGCCAATACAGACAGGAAATGAATCTTTCCTAATAAAATTTTCTGGAAATTGATATTTTAACCACCCCCTCGTGCTGTCTATGACTTCTACATCGCTTGGTTTAAGGCCAACCTCTTCATTCAGTTCTCTAAACATCGCATCACAAACAGATTCACCTGTCTGAACGCCCCCTTGTGGAAATTGCCAAGCATTATCGCCAGTTCGGCGGGCCCACAACAGTTGTTCGTTAGAATTAGCAATTATAATGCCCACGTTTGAGCGATAACCTTCTGAATCGAGCAAATTGATTATCCAAGTAAAGATTTCAACTATACATTGTTCCACATTTTAGAAGTACACGAAAATTGTCTATATAGGAATTGAAAGCTATGCTGATCTTATTACTTTGGGCAGCAACTTATGAGTCTAGCACTTTTTGATCTTGACAATACTCTTATAACTGATGATAGCGATCACCTATGGGGTATGTTTTTGTGCGAGGAAGGCGTCGTTGATGCCAACGAATATTCAAAACGGAACGACGAGTTTTTTTCTAATTACCTCGATGGCTCTCTAGATATTTATGCTTACCAAAAGTTCGTCCTTAGACCATTAACGGCCATGCCATTAGCAAAATTAGAAGAACTTAGATTTCATTTTATTTCAAAAAAAATCGATCAGATTATCCTGAAAAAGGGAAAAGATCTGATTGAAGAGCATGTGAATAATGGAGACCATCCTATAATAATAACCGCAACGAATGATTTTGTGGCTCGACCAATTGCCACATTACTCGGGATCGAAGATTTATTAGCTTGTACAGCTGAATTCAAAGATGGTTCATACACAGGAGAAATTGTAGGAACCCCGACTTTTAAAGAGGGCAAAGTCTCACGACTAAAAGAATGGACTAAACAAAACAGGAAAAATCTCAAAGGCGCTTGGTTTTATAGCGATTCACACAATGACTTACCCCTACTCGAGTTTGTTGACAACCCTGTGGCTGTAGATCCAGATACAGTCTTAAAAGACATTGCAAGTAACCGTGGATGGAAGATTATCTCTTTAAGAAATTAGAAATCATTATGAGGATTCATCAATTTCTCGAGTGATAAGGCGCTCTTCAAGCCAAGCCCATCGCGTAATTAATCACCCGCTTTTTTACCCATTGCATTTTGTCAACGTTTCGAAGGCCTTCATTACGCAACCAGCGGAGAGGGACTTTCCGACTACCAAAGAGGCCTTTAAATCCCTCCATAGCTAACATCATCTTTAGATTTTCACCTCTTCGTCGACGTTGATATCGAGCCAAAACTTCTAAACTGCCAATCTCAATATCAGAATTGTGCGCCAACAATAACTCTTCGGACAGAACATAAACATCTAGCAATCCAATATTTAAACCCTGACCTGCCAGAGGATGAATGCTGTGAGCCGAATCACCAACAAGCGCAACTAAAGGCTTAAAATAGCTAACTGCATGAGATTGCCTAAGAGGAAAAAAGGCACGATCTGAAACTCCTAGTACATCTCCGAGCGTAAATTCAAATTCAGCAGATAGCCTTTTGCAAAACTGTTGGTCGTCTAGAGAAATCAGCTCCTCTGCCAACCAATTATCGCAAGACCAAACAATGGAACAAAAATGCGTATTTTCCTCTCCCGGTAAAGGTAAGAAAGCTAAAGGACCAGTAGCTGAGAACCTTTGCCATGCAGTAGCTTCATGACATTTTTCAATCTGGACCGTAGCTACTATCGCTTGCTGATCATAATCCCATTCGGTGGTTGAAAAACCCATCAGTTCACGAACCTTGGAGCGCGCGCCATCTGCAGCCACAAGCAGTCTAGTGTTGATCTTTTTCCCACTTGAAAGAGTAATATTTAAAATATTCTCAGCGCCTGAATTCACTACATTCTCCAGCTTGTCAGGCACAGTAAGCGAGATATCTCCTCGTCTTTCAATTTGATTTAATAATTCCGATACCAAGGCGCGATTCTCAACTATATTACCAAGCTCTGAAGCTCCAACTGAGGAACTATCGAACTCTATTTTTCCTGTGCCATCGGCATCCCAGACCACCATATGCGTGTAAGGGCAATGTCTATAATTTTTAATAGCATCCCAGGCGCCTAATCGCGCCAGTATATTTACGGATCGCGGAGTCAATGCGCTTACCCGCAAATCAAAACTATTTAAGTTTTTATCTGAGGGCAGAGAATAACCACCCAGATCAGTTGCCTCAATCAACTGAATAGATAGACCATGGCCGCTTAGTGCTAATGCTAGACTGGCTCCAGCTACCCCTGCTCCCACAATAACCACATCAGATGTTTTTGCTTTATCCATCTATTTAACCTTAAAAAGACATACCAGCAGCATGTCGGACCAACCTGTTTTTTATAGGCGGAAGTATGTCTAACGAAGCTAGCGCTATGCTGCGAGCCAAGCCAACAAAGTGATTTCTATAGGTAAAAAGTCTCGGTAAGATATCACTGGCAGTCACAATTATTTCTTGATCACGTAAACGCGCTAACCGGTAACTCTCCAACACTTTCAAATCACCAAGACTCTCATCTTGCGAAACAGCATTAGAAAGAATTCTCGCCAGCTCATGCGCATCTCGCAGCGCCAGATTAAAACCTTGACCAGCAACGGGATGCAATGCATGCGCTGCATTACCCATGATTACGATGCCTTGCCTGACCTGTTCATTAGCCTTTATCAGGCTCAAGGGGAATCGCGACCGCTCCCCACTATCAGAAATTCGTCCTAAACGGTAACCGAACTCTTTCTGAAGTAATATTTTAAATTTGCCTAGACTAATATTCTCTAATTTTTTCGCTCGCTCTGGGTTAGTTGACCAAACAACGCTGCATCTATTAGGTTGAGACGGTGTTCCCAATAAGGGAAGCACGGCCAGCGGCCCGCTCTCTGTAAATCTTTCAAAAGCGCAGTCCATGTGAGGCCGTTCAAACTCCACATTTGTCACTATCGCATCCTGTCTATAATCTTTTATTGTTGAATCAATGGCAAAGGATTCTCGAATTTTGGATTTAGCCCCATCAGCAACAATTAAAAGTTTTGTTTTAAATTTCTTAACTAATCCTTCCTGATTAATTTTTAAGGAAACACCAGCTTTACCAATAGACTTAACATTTAAAACCTTTGCTGATCCCAATAGCTCTATCTCTGAACTATCACTGATTGATCTTAATAGAACACTCCCTAACGCAAGATTTTCAGCAACATAACCAAGTGCTGGCAAGTCATAATCATTCGAAGTCAAAAGTGCACTCCCAAACCTACCCTTGCTGGAGACATGTATAGAATTAATTAGTGAAGTATTATTTTCAAATAACTCCCAAATACCAATATTTTCAAAAATTCGCCGTGAGCTATAGCTAAGAGCTGTTGTGCGAGAATCGAAAGCAGGATAAGTATCTTGGAAATCGGCCGGGATCGATAAGTCATTACCCTCAAGCAAAGTCACTCCGATAGTTTCTGAAAGCTGGGCACGCAAGAGGAGCGCAAGACTCATACCTACCATGCCTGCTACAATAATAACAATGTCCCGTTCTTCAACCACCTATGATTGCCCCATTATCTTTTCTATATCATCGGGTTCTTTTGGGGCATTTTCAGTTAAAACTTCACAACCCTGCTCAGTTACCAAAACATCGTCTTCGAT
>JAQWLX010000137.1 GCA_029247075.1 Halieaceae bacterium
ATAGATAGACTGCATTGGATCACCAACAATGAACAAAGTACGTGGATTGCTCGAATTTTCCTGGTTATGTTCAGACCAACCGCGTGTCAATTTTAGTAAGAGGCGGTATTGATTTATTGATGTGTCTTGGAATTCATCCAATAATATATGACTAATCTGATAATCAAGCCGCAAAGATAAATCAGTCGGAGTCTCGTCGTCACCAAGGCAGTCTGCTGCTGAAAAGGTAACGTGAGTAAAATCAACTATAGAATGTTTTTGAAATGCCACCAATAGGCATGCAACTAGCCGTGGCAAAATCGAAATTAAACTCCCAACTAGGCTATCAGGCTGTGATGTTTTTTTAAATTGCGGGAAGTGCTTTAGCTCAACTAAGCATTCTTTAAACCCAGATAATTGTGAAAAGTTTTCGGATAGATTAAGGATGCGCTTTGTCCACAGTAGTCTAATAGCTTTTTCTCCCGAAAAGCCTTCTCTTCGCGTAAAACGTTTTCTCCAGTCCTCATTTTTTGTTAAAAAGAGATTGGCCAAACATATCCATTCATCCAAATCTTCAATCTTGGCCTTTGGCAGTTCACGTGGAAAGTTAGTATTCAAGTTGCTCCCTACATAATCTAGTATCTCGTTGATCTCTGCCGCATAAAGCTGCAAGTCACTAATAAGTTGATGAAGAAGAGATTCTATTAATGCTTGAAGAGTTATATTCTGCGAGAGAGAGTCCAGGCCTTGGACATTAGCTCGAACTAGATCGGCTTGCCATTCTTCTCTAGAAGACAGCATTCTGATAAGCAATTCTTCTAGCTTTTCAAGATCATTATCAAAATGTAAAGCAAGGGATTTTAATTCGATTTGAGTCTTATCATCCCAAGTGTTGGATGTTAAGAGAAGATTAACGGCTTCTTTGTAAAGAAATTTTGGACTCTCTGATACTTCAATGGGCCCACCCAATGAGCTAGTAACAGGCATTTGATCAACTAGCTCATTACAAAAGCTATCGATAGTTTTAATATTTAGCAAAGAGTCATCTTTTAGGATATTCAATCCCATCTCTTCGGTTTTTATTAATGCCTTACGAGCTAGTTCTCGAGTTCTATGACTATTTTCAGAAGTTGTGAGCTCTTCAGCAGTCGATAATGCCGTTAAAACACGATCTTTCATTTCTGCAGCAGCTTTTCGAGTAAAAGTTATCGCTAATACACTTTTAGGATTTTTCGTCGTTCCTAAGAGCGATAGATACCGTTGTATTAGTATCTCTGTTTTGCCTGAGCCAGCTGGAGCACACAAACAAAAACTTTGCCTCGGATCAATAGCGATTAAGCGAGAATTTGAGTCAGGTGATGTAATCCCTTTACCCTCCAGATGAGTTAATTCGACAAATGGAATCGAAAGCACAGTTTTTACATGACCCGGAGGTGAGTTCGATTTCTTTTTGGCCGTTAATGAAATCTTTTAGCAAGTTCAGGATAGTTTCCTTCCATATCTCTATCTGAGAATCCCAATTCATCTCTTTGTTCATAGAACGCCGCGTATTCGGATCTAAATTCACTACTCCTTTATCAACCTGTCTTATGAGCCCATTTATTCTGCAATTATCTTTTTTAACCTCCGCGAACCCGATTCCATCGTTGTTAGGCAAGAACGCTGCGTAAAGAGGTAGTTGAGGTTTCTTAGGATGACTTCCGAACCAGTCCGAAAGATTTTGTAAGCTGCTTTTGTAATCAACGATCAAATAACTTCCATCTTCAAGTAGGTCAATACGATCTATCGATATTTTCAATGATGTATCTAGGCATTCTATCTCGAATTTTTCTTCTCTCGAAATTACCTTAAATGGTGATCGTGTTTTTTCAAAGGAAATCCATTCCCACAGTAACTCATTTAGACGCTGCCTCTCCCATAAAATGAATGTTTGACGAGGAATGGTGTGACTCGATTTTAAAAATTGCTGAAATCCTTCATCTAGCGCTTCTTTTATAAATTTCTTAATTTGCTTGTCATCAAGTTCAATCAATTCTGAGTGACTTTGAATGCATCCCCAAAAGTAAAAAAGTCCCGCGTGCATTAATTTCCCACGGTCTAAGGATGAAAGGCCTAAGCTAAATGGCTTATTGTAATTTAGTTTGCATCTGTGTCGAAGAAATGCTCGAAGAGGACACAGTGACTGATCCTCAATTAATCTGCTACCCCCTTTTATGTCCTTGAGCTCTGAATTGAGGATTCTGGGCAGCTGTTCAGTTTGAAAAATTGTACTTAGTCTAGCTGCAGCCTTATTCCAAGCTATAGGGGTTTTCCATTTACTTCTGTCTGGACGAATCTCAGATATATTAGGAAGCTTGGTGCATCGCATATTTTGATTATTATCATTTTCTACAAAACTTGAAAAAATTGATTTATTAAGTCTAGTGTAATCATCAAGTAGATCGCGATGATCTGCTTCGTTAGTAGAGTCATTGCCTGTAGTATCGAGATGTTTTTGAATACTAATCGGTATAAAGGGACTCTTTTTTGTTACCGCGTTCCAGTGATCACCGTCGATAGAGGTTATCCATAATTGATCGAATGAGAGGCCCGCGGCCTCTAGTCTTCCTAGGATGTGAATTCTCCTTCCTTCGGTTTCAGTTTGGAAAGGCTGCTTAGTGCTTGAGCGATAGAGCACATCAATCGCTTCACTGCACGTTATCTTTCCAAGTACTGAATCAAAACACACGAGCCCGCTCATGAGCTTTTGCCACAATTCATACTGTCTTTGTTCAAAGGAGTCTGGAGCCTCAATTCCTGGCCAACCAAAAATACTCAGGCATTGATCAATAAATGAAGACCAACTTGAAATACTATGAGAACTATTGGCATCGTTTACTTGATTTAGATGGTTTAATTCAGTGAGGAGTTCTTCATCTAACAGTGTGTTTTTATCTGATAATCGTTTTAAAGCATCTAGTATCTCCGACAATTCAATCTGATCAGAATCGTCACGATTTAGAGCATTAATTATTTTACTTTGAAGGTCATAAGGCTCTTTAAACTTGGTAATAAAGCGTGATTGCAGAAGAGAAGTAAAATTAGAAAATGTAATTGCTCCGGTGACTAATTTAAGAATGCGGAAGGCATCGCGGATCAATGGTGCTTGATTAAGAGTAATGAGTGTTGAGAAATTTATTGGTAAGTCGTAATAGGAATCATCGAGACAATTGAATTCTCTACGTAAAAGATGCTCTAATCGCTGACGTTCTAGCTTTGTATCATCAAGCACAACCCCAATTGTCCCATTATCCTCCTCCCTGGAAGTCTTGAATACCCATCTAGCTACTGCCTGAAGCTCTGTCTGCTTGCTAACGTAGCTAGTGATATGATGGCTTGAATTAGAAGTTTTCTGCTGTTTTTGGATAATAGTTTTAACACCTTGGCTGTGCAGATAATCAGATAAAATAGGCGGTACAGAATCGAATTCAACGAGGTTTACTGTAGCGTCGCGGGGCAAATTAAATTGCACCTTGGATAGGTGTGCGATTGAATCTTCAAGAGTGATAATATTATTTTTAGAGAGATGTTTTCTGAATATTGATTCCCATCTAAGATATGAAGCGCAGTCCTCCTCTAAGAGGAAGCGTGACTTTATTCCTGAGTCCTTTAAGTTGAGTCGATTGCGCTGAATGATCTTCCTTGTTCGAATCGCATTCTCCACGGTGGTGCTTACATCGACTAGATTGAAAGATAATTCTTTCATTTGATCTTCTAAGATCACTCGCCTCCAAATCTCCCGCTCAACATTTGGATTTATTAAGGTCACAGGGTCTATGAGTCCAGCTAGGATCGCTCTTTCCCATTGAGTTTTTAGCCAAATCTCCCAGTGATGAGATTCGATCCGGAGCCAGTTTTTTCGTCCCATGCTAATTAATCTTTCTTCCCAAGCAAATTTTACGTGCCTTGCTAGTCTATGATTGGGCGTCAAAAAGATATCAGTATGCTTTGCATTCATCACAAGTTCTGAGATGTCAAATAGAGTCGGTGCTCTGTCAGAATTTATAGGCTTTGTCATATTTTATACTTATCTTGGCGCTATCGGATATTACGAGGCTCATGTAAACTCCGTTCGCCCAAACAATTTAAATCTTCTTAGAGGAAGACTGTTGGATAGCTATGAGAGATGATATTTATAATGCCAATGTGGTTGCGCAGCAAGTCTTAATCGATCCTGCTGAGCTAAAGAGCAAACTTCCGTTGACCGGTCAAGCGCTTAAAACACTAAAATCAAGTAGACAAGTCATTCGAAATATTCTTGATCGTGTCGATGATAGATTAATGTTAGTTGTTGGTCCTTGCTCGATTCATGATCCGATTGCTGCGTTAGATTATGGAAAAAGACTGAGAGATCTGTCTAGGAAGGTGGACGATAAGATTTTTATAATAATGAGAGTTTATTTTGAGAAGCCAAGAACTACTACGGGATGGAAAGGTTTGATAAATGACCCGTACCTCAACGATTCCTTTAATATTTCTGATGGTTTAGAGATCAGTAGGCAGCTCTTATTGCAGATTCTCGATTTGGGCGTCCCCACCGCCACCGAAGCATTAGATCCGATTTCTCCTCAATATCTCCATGATTTAATAAGCTGGTCAGCGGTCGGAGCGAGGACGACAGAATCACAAACTCATCGCGAAATGGCGAGCGGATTATCCTCTGCTGTAGGTTTTAAAAATGGAACAGATGGGAGCCTTGACGTAGCAATCAACGCCCTGGCTGCAGCCTCTCAACCACATAGTTTTCTGGGTATAAATGAAAAAGGTCAAGTCTCGGTAGTAGAAACTCATGGCAATAAGTATTGTCATGTTGTATTAAGGGGTGGATCAAATGGCCAGAATTATGGCTCATCAAGCATCAAGGAAACCGAAAAAGCATTGTTTAATGCCGAATTAACCCAAAATATAATGATTGATTGCAGTCACGCAAATTCCAATAAAAACCCAAAAAATCAACTGGAAGTTGTGACAGATGTAATAAAACAGTTGTCTGAAGGAAATAGATCAATCATTGGTCTAATGGTTGAGTCGAATATTGAACATGGTAACCAAAAACTTACTAGCGATTTAGATTCTCTCCTATATGGAGTCTCAATAACTGACCCATGCATTGATTGGCCAAGTACAGAACGACTCTGCATGCAGCTACATGAAAATCTAAAAGGACGTTAGCACTTATTAATAAAACGCGTTAGATCTATCTGTGTGATCAGTTAAATCGCGGACGCCTTTCAATTGAGGCAATTGTTCTAGCAGCGTTTTTTCTACTCCGTCTTTTAGGGTGTAACTCACTGCACTGCAACCTTGACAACCTCCACCAAAACGTAAAACTGCAAACTGATCGTCAGTGATCTCTACTAGGCTAACTTCTCCTCCATGAGCAGCAAGGGAAGGATTTACCTCGTTATAAAGGAGATAGTTAATACGATCTTCTAACGGGCTGTCATCATTGACTCGTGGCATTTTGGCATTCGGCGCCTTAATGGTGAGCTGGCCTCCCATCTGATCTTGAGCAAAATCAACGACAGCTTCTTCAAGAAAAACCATGCTGCGACTATCAAACCATGCCTTAAATTCCGCATAGTCGTGTGTTAAGTCATCTTCCTGTATGTCTTCCTCTCTGCAATATGCAATACACGTCTCTGCTCTTGGAGTGCCTGGGTTATTTACATAGATTCTTACACCCAAAACATTTTCTTGTTTCTTAAGTAAGTCCACAAGATAGCTCTCAGCTTGTTCTGTTATCGTGATCACTTCATCCTCCTGTTTCTGTAGTTACAGAACATAATGCGACAGAATCTAAATTCAAATTTTGGCTTCAAATTCTGGTAAAGCTTCGAAGAGATCGGCCACTAAGCCGTAATCAGCCACCTGAAAAATAGGCGCATCTTCATCTTTATTTATTGCAACAATTACTTTTGAATCTTTCATTCCAGCAAGGTGTTGAATTGCCCCAGAAATGCCAACAGCAATATACAGATCAGGTGCTACAATTTTGCCTGTCTGCCCAACTTGCATGTCATTTGGAACAAACCCAGCGTCTACGGCTGCACGTGAGGCCCCCATAGCTGCACCTAGCTTGTCGGCTATTCCTTCTAGCAATTTGAAGTTATCACCATTTTGCATTCCTCTACCACCAGATATTACTATCTCTGCAGCGGTCAATTCGGGTCGATCTGATACGGCAACCTCTTCCTTAACGAAGGAAGATAGCTTCGCGTCATGGATAACTTCGAGATTTTCAATTGGCGCTGAGCCGCCTTCTGCTGAACACGCATCAAATGCCGTGGTTCTGACTGTAACGATCCACTTTGGATCATTACTCTTTACAGTAGCAATTACATTTCCAGCATAAATTGGTCTTTTAAAAATACCATCTGCTTTGATGGAGATCACATCAGATATCTGTGAAACCCCAAGTAAAGCCGCAACTCTTGGCATAGAATTTTTATTATTAACCGTAGCTGGCGCCAAAATAGCGTCATGCTGCTGTGCTAGGTCTAGAATAAGTAAACTTACATTTTCTGCTAGCTGGTGCTCATAAGCTTCGTTGTCAGCGATATACACCTTTGAGACATCAGGAATGCTCGCAGCAGCAGTCGCCACTCCTGCACAATCCTTTCCAGCTACCAGTAAATTGATGTCTGAACCAAGTGCTTTTGCAGCCTCTACAGTATTTAGGGTTGCAGGTTTTAGTTCTCGATTATCATGTTCTGCGATAACAAGCGTTGACATTATATTACCTTCGCCTCATTCCTAAGTTTGTCTACAAGGGCATCGACATCATCTACCTTGATGCCAGCCTGCCTATCTGGTGGCGGTTCTACCCCAACTAAATCGATATGATTTGATAGCTCTACTCCAAGTTCTTCTGGGGTAAAGACATCTAATGGCTTCTTTTTCGCCTTCATAATATTTGGAAGCGATGCATAACGAGGCTCATTCAACCGTAAATCTGTAGTTACCACCGCAGGAAGTGATAGCTTAACCGTTTGCAATCCACCGTCTACCTCTCTAATTACGGAGATGTGGTCTCTTTCGATTGTAATCTCGGACGCAAAAGTCCCTTGAGGGATACCTGCCAGAGCAGCGAGCATTTGACCGGTCTGGTTGTGGTCCCCATCAATGGATTGTTTCCCTGTGATTACTAAGGTTGGCTCCTCCTTATCCAGGATAGATTTTAGTAATCTAGCTATTTCCAGAGGCTCTAACGAATCTTCTGTCTGGACATGTATTCCTCTATCAGCACCTAGTGCAAGTGCGGTTCTAATTTGCTCTTGAACTTGTGCTCCCCCAATTGAAACAGCGATTATTTCCTCTGCTATCCCCGCTTCTTTTAAACGGATAGCCTCTTCTACCGCAATTTCACAAAAAGGATTAATTGACATTTTCACATTATTGATATCTACATCACTGCCGTCTGACTTGGGGCGTACCTTAACGTTGTAATCGACGACTCGTTTTACAGCAACGAGTACTTTCATGATTCCTCCAAAAAAATGATACTGGCAAACATTGAGACCTTAACAGGTTATGAATATATGCAAAGTTGGCTATGTTGCCGTCATTTATTTATTTGGTCAATAGTATTTGTCATACTGTCTTTGTACCACGTCAATTTCCAGAATTTCTTGTATTTATAGTATAATAATGGTCTGAGAAGAGGACATGCGCCGTACAATGTAGTGATATTCTCTTCACCTATTTTTTTTGAGATCAAGCACTACGCTAGGTTTTTACATATTAGTCATTTACCGGAGGCCCGAATGGATCGAGAATCCATGGAATTTGATGTTTTAATTGTAGGTGGTGGTCCAGCTGGACTTTCTGCAGCATGTAAACTGATGATGCTCGCTTCCGAAAAATCATTGGATATTACTGTCTGTCTTATAGAAAAAGGCTCTGAAATTGGCGCGCATATTCTATCTGGTGCGATCCTAGAACCAAGAAGCCTCAATGAACTATTCCCAGAATGGAAAAAAATGGGTGCTCCTTTGACCACAAGTGTTTCGAAAGATGAATTTTATCTATATTTGACATCTCAACACGCAGTTAGGCTTCCACAATGGGCAATACCTAAGCCTATGCATAACGAGGGTAATTATATTGTATCAATGGGCAATGTCTGTCGCTGGTTAGGTCAGCAAGCAGAGGCACTTGGAGTTGAAATTTATTCTGGATTTGCGGCAGCAGAGGTGCTTTACAATGAAGATGGAAATGTAAAAGGCGTTGCTACTGGAGACATGGGGCTAACCGCATCGGGAGAACGCAAAGATAGTTTTATGAGAGGAATGGAACTACATGCTAAGTACACTCTATTCGCTGAGGGTTGTCGAGGTCATCTAGGAAAGGAGATTATTAAAAAGTTTGAGCTCGATAAAAATAAGTCACCTCAACACTACGCCTTAGGTATAAAGGAAATATGGGAAATTCCCGAAGAAAGACATGAGCCAGGCTTGGTCGTTCATGGAACTGGATGGCCTCTAAGTGAAAGTAGTTCCGATGGAGGGGGATTTTTATATCACGCTGAAAACAATCAAGTATTTATCGGTTTATTTACCGATCTTAATTATTCTAACCCCTATGTTAGTCCATTTGAAGAGTTTCAACGATGGAAGCAACACCCAAGAGTTAAACAGCATCTAGAGCATGGAACCCGAGTAACCTATGGAGCGCGTGCGGCAGTAAAGGGGGGATTGAATTCGCTCCCGAAATTGGAATTTCCAGGTGGTTTAATTATCGGTTGCGATGCAGGAACGCTAAACAGTGTTAAGATCAAGGGCAATCACACGGCCATGAAAAGTGGGATGATTGCCGCAGAAGCGGTGATTGATGGATTAGAGCAGAATGACGATGCCTCATCGGAACTTACTCTTCACGCTAGAATTTTTTCGGAATCGTGGCTATATGACGAGCTCTATAGATCAAGAAACTTCACTGGATTTGTGCATAAATTTGGTTTCTTTTTAGGTGCGGTCTTTATTTGGATTGATCAAAATATCTTTAAGGGATACCTGCCTTTTACATTGAGGGACGATAATTTTGACTTCTCACTATTAAAAAAAGCGAAAGAAAGTAAACAAATCAATTATCCAAAACCTGATAATGAAATTAGTTTTGATAGGCTTAGCTCTGTATTTCTCTCAAACACAAATCATGAGGAAGATCAGCCATGCCATTTAACACTAATTGATCCAAATATTCCTATTCAAAATAATTTGATTGATTTTGCTGAACCTGCACAAAGATATTGCCCAGCTGGTGTATACGAGATTGTTGAGGAGGAGATGGTTTCAAAATTCCAAATTAATGCTCAAAACTGTGTGCACTGTAAAACTTGCGATATAAAAGATCCTGCTCAGAATATCATTTGGAAGACCCCAGAAGGAATGGGAGGTCCAAATTATCCTAATATGTAAATAGGTTTGGCCTAAGCTAATAAATTAAATCGTTCTCCCCTGCTCTCAACAAGAAAATCGCTATTACAGAGATTGACCAAACCATACCATGAGACTCGATTAAAAAGTGCTGAAAGTCCATTCCAAAGAGTTACGCTAGCAATGCCTTCCGCCTTATTTTCCAGCTCAATTTTATACTTGTTATTTATCGGTACGATTTCATCAGTATTCAATGTGACATTTAAGCACGGATAGTCTGGCGAGTTATTTGTTTCCAATGCGATTACGACTAACGGTAACAGTTCGACACTAATCCTCCATTTTTCTTGGGGAGTTACCAAGTAATAGTCTCCATCTGGTTCCTTGCGCAAAATACTTGCGAAAAGCTTTATCAGGGGCTTTCGATTGATTTTTCCACCCTCATGCCACCAGCTTCCATCCTTCTTAATAAAGATATCAATATTTCCAGAAAAGCGCGGGGTCCAGTCATGAATAGGTGGTTTGCTTTCTAAATTATCAAATGTAAGCTGTTCTTCTAAGTCGAATAAAGTTTTACTCAATTTAAGCTTGTCCACTTTGATTTATTCCAACGATATAACATTAGATATTTGAGAGCAATGGACTTTATGAATAGGAAACTAACTAACTTCTTAACCTCTTGGTTAAATAGCCAACGGATGGCACCTTCATCTTCGATGTGTGATTTTGATAGTCTTCAGAATAAAATCCAACCTTGTGATATTGTTTTGGTCGAAGGTAGATCCCGTGTTAGTGAAGTTATTAAAACAGTCAGTAGAAGCTGCTGGTCGCATGCAGCAATATACCTAGGGCGCAAAGACGATATACAAAATGACACTATAGATAGAGAGATTAATAATCAGAGTGCCTTTCGAGAAACGTCTGGTGTTATATTGGAAACTAATATTGAGAACGGAACAGTATTACGCCCCCTGGAGGCGTATAGAGGCGAGCATTTAAGAATCTGCCGTCCTCGCAAACTCACAACAAATCAGAGAAAGCTTGTAATCAATCATTTAACAAGTGCATTAGGTCAGGACTACGGTGTTAGACAGCTTTTTGACTTAGCACGATTTATGGTGCCTTGGTCAGTGGTCAGCCGAAGGTGGCGTTCCACTTTATTCAGCAATCGAATCGGAAGACAGACTAATTATGTCTGTTCTACATTAATTTCCAGTGCATTTTCGTATGCTTCATTTCCGATTTTACCCTTAATTAAATTACAAAAAGGCAATGAATATAAAATTTACCGACGAAACCCTAAATTGTGCACTCCCGCGGATTTTGATAAATCGCCTTATTTCGATATTATCAAATATCCTTACATGCTAGATGTCAAACAAAATGAGGATCAAATCAATTGGGATTCAGCTGATGAACTTCAAACTAAAGAGAGAGAACTTTACGTATGACGGATCGGAATGTTCTAGGTGCTATTTTTAACTATCAAAACGTCTAGTATACGATTCGAACATTTGATATCCCTTCTAGCCTTTGTATCTGATCTAAGCTCGACGGCGTAGGGAGGCGATCTAAATCAATTAAATTGTATGCAAGGCTATTCCTGCTCTTATTGAGCATATCGATAACATTAATATTTTCATTTGCAAACACCGACAAAACACTGCCTAAAATTTTAGGTACATTTTCATTTGTAATTGCAATTCGACATCCTGACACATACTCGAGATTAACATTGGGGTAATTTACTGAATTTGTGATGCTGCCAGTCTCAATAAAATCACGCAGCTGATTTGCCGCCATGATGGCGCAGTTAGCTTCCGCTTCTTTAGTGCTTGCACCAATATGGGGTAAGAATATTGCGTCTCTGCGTTTTAGTAACTCGGGCTCGGGAAAATCTGATATATACTTACCGATCACTCCGGATTCTAATGCGCTTTGAATGGCCATTGGATCAACGATTTCGGATCGAGAAAAATTAAGTAAACAGACACCTTTTTTACAATGAGACAATAAGTTTTCATTTATAATATGATGAGTGGAGTCTATCGCTGGCAAATGCAGAGTCACATAGTCGGACTTGGCGAATAGGCTAGATATCTTGTTTGATCGCTTAACTTTACTAGAAAGCCTCCAGGCCGCTTCTACTGAGATCGCTGGGTCATAACCAATTACGTTCATTCCAAAAGTTAACGCCATTTCCGCGACGAGAGAGCCTATAGCGCCAAGACCCACAACACCTAAAGTTTTACCTACTAGCTCTTCTCCCTTAAATTGAAGTTTGTTTTCCTCCAATTTTTTATTGAGAACAGCTCGATCTTTTATTTTTGATAGTGTGGCGCTAAAAATGGCTCCTTCGACAATCCCTCTTGCACCAAGTAGCAATCCTGCCGCTACTAATTCCTTAACCGCATTAGCGTTTGCGCCAGGAGTGTTGAATACAGGAATTCCATTTTTTGTGCACCAGTCAACTGGAATATTATTAACACCTGTGCCGGCTCTAGCTATCGCTATGACCGATTTTGGAATTTCTTCATGGCCAAGCCTGTGACTTCTTAACAATATGGCACTGGGTTCAAGAAGACCTTGATCAACTTCATATAACAAAGAGGGAAATTTTTCTATGCCTTCGGGTGCAATTTTATTGTAAAGTAAAATTTGCTTTAGATCTGAGGATGCCACTTAAAATACCTCTATATCCGACGCATCCCTTCTGGCTTGTTGCAGCTCATTAAAAACTGCATCCCCCCATATTCTAGAGAGTTGCTTTTTAATTTGAGGTAATTCTTGTGAAGAAAATTTGTCCATACCGCCTGGCTGCACCCTTACTAACTCGTAAAGAAAAATAAATTCTGAATCACTAAGTGATTGATTGGTAACAGGAAGAGCACTGGTGATAGGAATAGAAAATACTTTTTCGGAAAGCTCTCTGGGCAGCTCGTTTTTTGTTCTAGTACCTCCTATCTCTACCTGCCATTCATATCCTTCTTTTAAGGCAATTTCTTCAATTGTAGTTTTACCCTTAATAATTGCGTCACCTAAACGAGCAGTTTCTTCCAATGCAATATGTTTTATCTTGTTCTCCTTGATTTGCCGAATTATTTCAGATTTAACCTCCTCTATAGGCCTTAATTTTGAAGGTAGGTAACGAGATTTTCGCAGAATAATAAAATGTTTAGGAGATAGCTCAATTACTTCGCTATTGTAACCATCCTGGACTACTTCTTCAGAGAATGCGACGTCTATAATTTTTTTCTCAGCG
>JAQWLX010000008.1 GCA_029247075.1 Halieaceae bacterium
CCTACTATTGTTTTCTGAGCAGTTCCAGTTTTTCCACCAACTTCGTAACCTTCAATGTTTACAAATCCCGCTGTACCTTCTTTAGTGGTTACAATTTTTCTAAGTATCGGGTTTATTTTTTCTGAAATACCATCAATGGCAAGACGCCCAGAGCTGGAGATCTTTGCTGAGCAACATAAACTAAAGATGGGAACCATAGCTGATCTAATTGAATATCGAACTCTACATGAGCAATCGGTTGAACTATCAATAAGCAAACAAATAGATACAGATTTTGGAAGTTTTTTGCTACATGTTTTTCATGACCTTATAGATGCAAGTCTGCACTATGTATTAGTCCGAGGTGATATCGATAAAAATTCTGAACCGCTTGTCAGAGTTCAAACTATAGATCCATTACGCGATGTTATTGGAACTTTAATTGATAACTCGTCATCAGGTTGGTCTTACAGAAGATCAATGGAGCACATCGCCAAAAATGGGTGCGGTGTGGTTGTCTTGATTGGACAGCCCTCCGATACAAAGACTGAATTCGCAGCAGTTGAAAGTTTTCCAGAAGCAAGTCTATTAGCGTCGGATGCTCAAAATTATCGAGTAATCGGAACGGGAGCACAAATATTGCGTACTTTAGGTATAACTAAAATGCGTCTATTATCAGAACCCAAACGCTTCAATGCTTTGTCCGGTTTTAATCTTGAGATAACGGGTTTCGAGTCATTAGGTTAGCTCGCTAACCACCAGTAAAATTTGGAGTCCGCTTTTCGAATAAAGCCGAAATAGCTTCTAAATTGTCGGGAGAACCGGCCAATCGTGCCATCGCGTCTTGCTCAAGCTGAAAAGCCAAATCGATGTTAGGCTTATGGTGAGCCCTAAGACATTTCTTTATCTCGCGAAGCGCCGAGGCCGGCCATTTACAGATCTCATGTGCCTTTACCTTAGTTATCTCTAATAGCTCATCATCTGGGAATGCCCCTGCAGCGATACCATAACTAACTGCCAAATCAGAATCGATCCACTGTGCTGTAAAGAATAATTCGGCTGCGCGCTGAGCGCCTATATTGGCTTGGAGCATATAACTACTAGCCCATTCTGGTGCGAGTGCTAGACTCGCAAAAGGCAATCTCATCCGGAGGCTCTTACCTACGTAGACGATATCTGCGTGAAAAAGAATCGTGGCTCCACCTCCAACTGCCACTCCTTTCACAGCCGCAATCAATGGTTTGTTAAAGTCTGCCACGGCGCGAGCCGCTGATTCAAAAGGATGTTCAGATTCTGATGAGGTTTGCCCAAATGATGCCAAATCCACCCCAGCAGAAAAATTTTCTCCTGCTCCGGCTAGCAATACACATCTAACGTTATCATCGTCGCCAGCTTCCAAGAATGTTTCGTTTAGAGAAATCCACATCGGGTTATCAATCGCGTTCTTCTTTTCTGGTCGGTTAAAGGTTACCTTTAAAATGGCTCCATCACGCTCAATTTTTAATGAATTGGTCATAGATCAGACACACTTATTTGACATGAATTATTATTAACGTATTCCAGTGGAAGTCTAATTACCTCGAAAAATAGGACTTCGTTTTTCCTTAAAAGCTCGCATACCTTCTTTAGCATCTTCAGATGAGAAAACTGGGCCAGCAAGTTTATCTGAAGCCTCCATCGCCTCCTCTTCGCTAAAGTTCTCCTGAAGATTTCGAAGTGCTCGAATCACAGCGTTAATGGCCAAAGGACCACAACTACAAATTTTTTCTGCAAACTCTCGAGCTACAGTTAGAGTTGTTCCCTCCGGCACCACACGATTAATAAGCCCGAACTGTAACGCTTGATCAGCTGATATATGATCACCACATAGTAACATTTCTGCAGCAAGGCAGTATGGAATCTGTCTACGCAATCTTACCGTTGAGCCAGACATAGGATAAAGTCCGCGCGCCACCTCCGTCACACCGAAAACTGCATTTTCCGCAGCAATACGAATATCTGTACCTTGAAGAATTTCAGTGCCTCCTGCTAAAGCATAACCTTCGGCTGCCAATATCACGGGTTTATTTGGACGATTATCTCTTAGCAGGGCCTGCCAATGTATATTTGGAACCTCCTTCATTACAGATAGAAACTCATCAGAAGATTTTTGATCACCATCGGCGCCAGCCTTCAGGTCCATACCCGCGCAAAAAGTATCTCCATTGGCAGTAAGAATTGCGCATAGCAATTCATCTTCCTGATCCAACATTCTCCAAGCCTTATACATTCCGAGTAACATCTCTGACGTGAATGCATTTTTTGCTTCGGGTCTATTTAACGTAACTACTAGAAGCGCACCCTCTTTCTGCACAATACAATTCTTGGTGCTTATTGATAATTCCTGCAAGATTCTAAACCTTATTAAGAGATTATAAATTCGTTCGACAAAGCTAACTGCAGCGTCTTGGGATAATTCGGCTTTCCGCTAGGCGTTCTAGGGACATCTTCGACCAAGTGCAATTGACGCGGAACTTTATAGCCCGCTACATGCTTTCTCACCTGCTGCTGCACTGAGTTAAGATCAAGCGAGCTCCCCTCTTTTGGTGCCACGACAGCGGCCACCAAATTTCCATAGCGATCATCAGGAATACCAACTACCAGACAATCATATATATGAGGGTTGATTTTGAGTGCTTGCTCTACCTCTTCGGGAAATACTTTCTCACCACCACTATTAATGCAATTAGAACCTCGACCAAAAACCGTTATCGTTCCATCATCTTCCAACCGAGCTTCATCGCCAAGCAACAGCCAGCTTTTACCTTCGATATCTAAAATTGTCTTAGCTGTCTTCTCTATGTCATTGTAATAACCTATCGGAATATAGCCACTTCTAGAAAATATACCCTCTTCACCTGGATTAACATGCTGCGCCACGCCGGACTCATCGTAATTGATCACAGACATGAATTCACTTTGAGCTACATTGCCTAAGCCCATACCTTTACGTCCACCTCCGTCAAAGCCCATGTTTCCACTTTCTGAGGAACCAAACGAGTTGGTGATAAAGACATTAGGAAAGTACTCTCTAAACTTCTCCTGCTTACTCTCTGAGAAAACCGCGCCTCCAGACCCTATCGAGAAAATTGAACTCAGGTCCCACCGCTTTGGATTACTTGTCAGTGCTTCTAAAAGCGGTGACGCCATTGCATCCCCCACAATAGTCAAGGCATTGACTTTCTCCTTCTCTACAATGCTCCATACCTCTTCACCTACCAAAGAGTGTGATGGATTTAATATTAGCGTATTACCTGCTAGTAACTGAATACAGGCATACCACCAACACGCACCGTGCATGAGCGGCGCCAATGCCATACCTACTATAGAAGTCTCCGTTACACGACTAGAAATTTCTGTTGGTAACTCTATCGGACCATCTGGATGGAACCACCCTCCTCCGCCCATAGCTGCATAAAATAATGCTTTTTGTGGCCACATCACACCTTTGGGCATCCCTGTTGTACCTCCGGTATACAAAATAAAGAGGTCGTCATCAGCTCGTTCAGGGAAACTACGAACATCAGAGCATTCTCTCAGGGTATCTTCATAGGAGATAGAATCGATATCTGTTACATCTGTTAAAGATTCATCATCAACATGAATCAATGCTTTCAGCGCAGGAAAATCCGCATGAATCGCTTTAATATGCGGAAGAAATTCTCGATGAGCGACGCAGGCGACCAAGTCGGCATTGTCAAAGATATAGGCAAGTTCAGAATCAACGTAACGATAATTTACATTAATAGGTACCGCTCGAATTTTGAAGCACGCGAGCATAGCCTCAATATATTCATTACAGTTATAAAGATATAGACCGACGTGCTGGCCCTTCTTTACACCTTGTCTGATAAAATAATTTGCTAGCTGATTCGCTCTAGATTCTAACTGTGCGTAAGTAGCTCTATTCTCACCGCAAACCACCGCCTCTCTTTGAGGGACCGCGTCAGATACCATTTCAAAAAGATCGGCAAGATTAAAATGTTTTGTCATCTGCAACTTCCAAAAGTGTCAATTAGGGCTTGTTCGCACCCACGACCCACATAGAAAAAAATTGCGCTCCGCCCCCATACGCATGCCCTAGCGCAAGTCGCGCATCTTTCACCTGATGTTGATCTGCGTCCCCGCGGACTTGGCGAGCAGCCTCTGCAAATCGAATCATACCGGAAGCACCAATTGGATTGGAACTTAAAACACCTCCAGAGCAGTTCCAGGGAATATCACCTCCCTCATCAAGTGACGTGGCTCCGTCTAGAGTTAGGCGCCAACCTTCACCTTGATCGGCAAAGCCTAGATTTTCCAGCCACATTGGCTCATACCAACTAAAAGGGACATATATCTCGGCACAGTCAAACTGTCGTCTAGGATCTGAAATCCCTGCCTGAGCATACACATCCTTAGCGCAGTCCCTTCCAGCTCTGGGATTAACTTCATCACGTCCCGCATAAATCGTCGGTTCCGATCTCATCGCTCCTCCAAGAATCCAAGCTGGTGGTTTGGGACTTTCCGACACCAAATCCTTATTAGCGATAATCATTGCACAAGCTCCATCCGAAGAAGGGCATGCTTCTAAGAATCTGATCGGATCCCATAACATCATTGAATCTTCAACCTCTTGGTGCGAAATATTTGGCAAATTCAAGTGGGATAAAGGGTTACGAGCGCCATGTAAGCGATCTTTTACAGCGACTTTGATTCCAATATCGGAAGGTGCATTTGAGCGTCGGATGTATTCTCGAATAATCGGAGCAAAGTAACCACCAGCACCCGCATTCAAATGTACTGAAAACGGTTGCGGGGTTGAAAGTGCCCACATGGCATTGGATTCAGACTGTTTTTCAAAAGTAACGGTTAAGACACGCTTGAAGGTACCACTTTGCACATGGGAAGCCGCCACTAGTGCCGTAGACCCTCCCACTGATCCGGCGGTATGAACCCGAAGCATTGGTTTTCCATTAGCCCCAAGAGCATCGGTCAGATAAATTTCGGGCATTACAATACCCTCAAACATATCTGGCGCCTTCCCAATTACTACGGCATCAATATCTTTAAAACTAAGATCAGCATCTTCTAGGGCATTTTGTGCTGCTTCTCGAACTAAACCCGCGATAGATACGTCCCCGCGTCTGCTGGCATATTTCGTTTGACCTATTCCAACAACTGCTGCGAGCTCTCCCATTATACACTCTCCAATATCGCTAGAAGATTGTGCTGCAGACAAGGTCCGGATGTAGCGTGAGCTAAACCTCGTTCCGCTTCGCCAGCGACAATGCGATTAAACACTTCACCGACACGGGACAAACCAGATGCCATCATTAAATTACCAGCTAAAACACCACCGCTAGGATTTATTTCGGTCTCTGCCTGCAGTTCAAGTGCCTGTTCTAATATAATCTGCTGGTGGCTAAACGGCGCATATAATTCAGCAATATCAAGACTACTATTGTGAATTGACAAAGCTTCTGCAACTAATCGAGTAGAATGTGAGGTAGTTAGATCACGCATTCCCAAGTTGTGAGTTTCAATACGATGATCAATCCCACTTAATCGGACGAAGGGCACCTGCCATTCTTCGGCCTTAGATCTGGTACAAATAATCATAGCAGAGGCGCCATCACTAATAGGGCTACAATCAGCTTTGCGTAGAGGAGAGACGTACTCTGGCTCCTCTAACAAATCACTAATAGAAAACTGTCCTGCAAGTTGAGCCTTATCATTATCCATCGCGCACCGCCGAGAAGAAGCTACAACCGCGGCCATATCGCTAGCCTTTATTATTCCTTTATCCAACATCAATCTTGCCTGCAACGCAGCCAGAGAAATCGAATCAATCCACTGAGGAGCGAGATAATAAGGATCTAACTGCTGAGATAAAACAACTGGCAGCTCTCCTGGAGAGGATTTGCTGAAGCCGTACACAAGGGCTGATTCGGCATGACCCATCCGGATTTTTAAAACTGCTTCATACAAGGCCCAGGCAGCATCCATTTCCACATGAGATTCTTGAATTGGCGGCACGGCACCTAATGCATCCACCCCAGCTACAAAAGCAAAGGCAGCGCCCTGTAGATAATCACAACTGCCGGAACACACAAAATCAACATCCTGCGCGTTACTAATACCAACCTGACCATATACTGCCTCCAGCTGAGGCATGATCAGCTCAACCTCGTTCGCCGCGCCGGCTTGAGCTACGCAAGCAGATTGACTAAAGGCGACAATACAAATATCTATATTCAATTTAATTCTCTGTGCCGTTTACAGACAAATGTCCAATCAATTCTGCAGGGACATCAGGTTCATCAAGCGGCTTAAAATATCGGATATTGTCCATTGCAAAATCCCACTCTTCCCTGGGTTTCCAAATCGCAGTAACACGCTGCCCAATGCGGACTTCTTCGTTCACGCACTCACTCATTAAATGAATGAAAGAGATATTTGCTCCATCGGGTACCAAATTTGCCACGATATAAGGAGGTTGAATTGGATTACCTGGGATCGGTATCGATACGATAGTGAAAGACTGCACCGTAGCTTTGTCGCCCAATACAACTTCTTCTTCGGTGGCAACGCCACACGCAGGACATGATCCTCTGGGAGGAACATAAACATTATCACATTTTGGACAACGTTGACCTGTAAGCACACCTTGCTTTAGTTGAGATAAAAAACGAGCTGGTGCAAGCCCTGCTGTAAATTTATATTTCAAATAGATCGGTGCCTCGATCGCATCAATAACTTCCTTATTTTTGTTGTCCATTAATCTTCTTCCAAAACGAAACATCGAATATCTGAAATAAATCCAACTGGCTGATCTATCCATAAAGCCTTAACTCGCGCACCAGTTACAACTCGATTTTGTTCATTTGTAACAATATGATGAATCATAGAAATATCTGCACCATCAAGCTTAATCATAGCCCAAGCAAAAGGAACTGCGCTTGGATGCGAGGAACGAGGTTTAGATACCCAACACCAACTCTCTATCACACCCGCATCTGAAACCTGCACAAAATCATTTAGAGGTCGAAAAGTCTCTGGATCATATTCCATAGGCGGGACGATTACCCTGCCATCACTTGCCCGATTTCCAAAAATCTGCCTATTTTTTAAACCGGTAAGAAATTTACCTACTACCGGACCGGTCGACCGAGTATAGGTAAAGCCGAGTTCATATTCCTTTTGGAGAAGTGAATCTTTCACCATATCTTCAACCTATAAATACTGAAATGAAAGGATTGATAATCCACCTATAATTACTCAAGTTTAAAACTCACACACACTATTTTCTTATCTCTCTACGGGTTATCAATAGGCATTATAAATTAACACACATATCCTAGATCAATAGCCATCAACATCCTTCGAACTTTGGCTTTCGTTTTTCAAAAAATGCGGCCATACCCTCCTGAGCGTCAGATGTATGCTGAGTTACCATGAACTGCTCTACATCCATAAAACTAGTAGCATTATTTAGAACGGTAGCACTTGCTGTCACGGCTCGCTTAGTCATGCGCACCGGGATAGGAGGCATTTCCGCTACTTGAATCGCTAGATCTTTTGCTTTATTTAGGGCATCGCCTGGCTGCGCAACATGGTCAATCAATCCCCATTCCTTAGCTAAATCGGCACCTTGTGGCTCGGCAAGGATTAATAATTCTTTAGTTCTTGCTGGCCCAATCAAATTAACTAAGCGGGGAATACTCTGCCAACTCATGTTCATACCTAACTTCAATTCCGGCACATATATCTTTGCGTCAGAGCCGGCTACACGCCAGTCACATGCCACCGCAAGAGCAACGCCTCCACCAATGCACCACCCTTCAATAGCCACAATGGTAACAGGGTCAAGCGCCTCCCAGGCCGCGCACATTGAAGGGCCAACTTTCGCTAGGATGCGTTCTTCTGCCATCGTTCCACCACGAGCACTTAATATTTCAGAATCTTTAAGATTCATGCCACCTGTAAACATGGTGTCGTTTCCACGAAGGATAACGGCACTCAACTCATTATCTTGCTGCAGATCGATCGCCAGAGAAGTTAATTCCCTCATAAGCTTGATATTGAGGCTATTGATCTGGCTCAAAGAGTCAAAAGAGACTACCAAAATTCGATCATCTCTCTCCAAGGTCAGATATTCCCAATCACTCATTTTTAGATTCTCTAAATATCAGCCATCATAATACATGCTGAACTGTGTATTGGAATAGTTGGGGTATGCCCGATTTTGCAGAGTAAAAGATAGAACCGTATAATTTGCTTCTAATTTTTTTTTGAGTTGCCTTTGCTTACAAGATTCACAATCGCAATATTCCTTCTCACCTCTTTTTTAGCAAAAGAGACTTTCGCTAGCCCAGCGGCTATCGCAGTTCCTGATAAATATGCAGCTAAAGTTGCCACAAGTATTCTTAAGGACGGTGGTAACGCCGTTGATGTGGCAGTCGCGGTCGCATTCTCTCTTTCAGTGACGTATCCCGAAGCGGGTAATATTGGTGGTGGCGGTTTTATGACAAGCTTCATGAATGGGAAAGTAGCATTTCTAGATTTCAGGGAACAAGCTCCAATCAAAGCTACTCGAAATATGTTTCTGGATAATGACGGTAATTTCGTGCAAAGACGCTCACTCGTGGGTGCTCTGGCAAGCGGCGTACCAGGAACGGTGAAAGGACTGCACACGAGCCATGGGAGGTATGGATCTCTAACCTGGAGAAGAATTTTATCGCCAGCAATCAAACTTGCTCGAGAAGGCTTTATCGTGGAAAAGACGCTAGCGAAATTTATAAAAAATCGGAGCACTATAATTGCAGGCGTGACTAATTTCTCAAGATATTTTGGGCACGCTCAGTTCGGTACACTGTTTAAGCAACCTGAACTCGCAAATACACTGTCTCAGATTGCGGCAGATCCAAACGATTTTTATAAAGGCTCTATTTCAAAAAAAATAGTCTCTCAGATGGAACGCAGTGGTGGCCTGATAACATTAGAGGATCTAGCCAATTATAGGGCGGTTTGGAGGAAGCCAATTCAAACAGAATGGCGGGACATGTTACTAGTGACCGCACCGCCTCCTAGTTCTGGAGGAATAGCACTAGTGCAACTTTTGAAAATGTGGGATTTAGTGAAGGATAATGATGGCTTAGCTCCTCTAAATAGTGCCGAACACATTCACTTAATGTCGGAGATTTCTAAACGCGTGTTTGCAGATCGAGCAGAATATTTAGGAGATCCAGATTTTGTAGATAATCGGGTGACCGAGCTCATAGACGACAACTATCTTACTGATAGAGCTTCAACGATCAACCTGACCAGAATTTCACCTGCGTCAGACATACAGGCGGGGCTCGAGCCGACTGATACGACTCATTTTTCTATAATAGATCATCAGGGAAATGCGGTCTCGATCACCTACACGCTTAATTGGGATTTTGGAAGTGGAGTGGTCGTAGAGGACGCTGGTTTCCTGCTCAATAATGAGATGGATGATTTTGCTGCAAAACCTGGGGTGCCAAATAAATTTGGTCTTATAGGTAATGAAAAAAACTCGATAGAACCAAAAAAACGTATGCTTTCTTCTATGACACCTACGATACTGATAAAGCATAATCAACCCGTTTTAGTCATAGGAAGCCCAGGTGGATCCACGATTTTTACATCAATATTTCAAGCCATGGTTAATATCTATGATTTTGGACTCCCACTGCAATCAGCTATTAATTCCACTCGTTTTCATCACCAACTTCCTGAAACTCACCTGATTCGACATGACCAGAGGCAGGTAAATAAAAATACCGTAACAGAACTAAATCTTCTTGGTTACGCAGTTAAAGAAAACTCTTGGGGAAATCTAGGTGATCTTCAGGCTGGATCTCTTGTAAAAGAAACAGCAATGGCAGCATCTGATAATAGAGGTAGAGGCATAGCAAAGATCATACCTGATAAAGATGATGAGCGCCTTTCTGTGAAAGAAAAATAATTACTTCTCTAAAATCCGATCAAGTTATTCTGAAAAGAGAAGCTCGTGATATAGTCTAAGGTAAGCGATCTAGAATTTTGGGAAGCACAGGAGCAAACAGATGAGCGTATCAAGTATTGGCTACGCTAGGATTGAAAGTACCGATTTAGATGCCTGGCACAACTTCGCGAGCGACATTCTAGGCCTAATGGTCATGCGAAATAACGACTCCGACGATACATTAAAGATACGTATGGACGATCACCCATTTAGGTTCTTGGTTCAAGCAGGAAAGAATGATCGTCTCTTAAGCTGCGGCTTAGATTGTGGACCAAAGAACCAATGGCAAAAAAATATCGATATTCTTGCCGATGCAGGATATGCATTTATAAAATCGTCTGATGAGGAAGCACTAGCTCGGTCGGTAACGGAGCTAGCTGTGGGACAAGATCCATCAGGAAACACTATCGAGTTGTACCACGGAAGAGAATTAACTAAAGAACCAATGATCTCCCCGACACAGAGCCAATTCATTACTCGAGATGCTTCGTCTACCGACCTTGGGTTTGGTCACGCTGTGCTCCCCACTACTGAAACAGAAGAAACATTGAGTTTTTTTCGAGATCTGTTGCAGATGCCGATATGTGATGATTTAACACCACCAATGCCCGAAGGCGCTCCTCCAGCAAGAGTCATTTTCATGCATGCAAATAATCCTAGACAACATTCACTTGCTCTCTTTAATCATCCACACCCGGCTGGCGTGATACATCTAATGGTGGAAGTTAGCTCTCTAGATGAGGTTGGATCCGCACTAGACCGTGTCAAAAAAGCTGGGCTGCCCCTCATGGCAACGTTAGGCCGACACATCAATGACAACATGTGTAGCTTCTATGTCTTGGCACCAGGTGGTATTGCCATCGAATATGGTTTCGATGGGCTATTGGTAGATTGGAATCACTATACACCGACCGTTAGTACTATCGGAGATTTATGGGGACATGAATACAATGTTTCCACATAACGATTTTTCGAAAACTAGAGTATTAGTGGCCAGCCTTTATGGTCTCAATATTTAATTGTCCGGCAAGACCGGCCTCACGATGGATATGTATAGATTGATAGGCATCACTTTGAATCATTTTTAACATTGTCTCACGCGACGGATACGAGGCTATAGCCACTGCATCCCACAGCTCTTCTACGTCACCTAGCATCAATCTAGAGATATCCGCCACAAATTCAATCTTTCCTCCCATTTCATGGAGAATTTTTGCCGCCTCTTTAGTATAACGGGCATAAGCTTCTCTGCCACTTAAGTGTCTATCTTTACCATCAGGATAGGACGATTTTTCACGAAATTTAAGTAGATTGAGCATATGAATAGGTCGTCCTAAGGGTGTCAAAAATTCCTCTATCTGCTCTTCAGTAGGTGATAATTTATTCTCATAATACATGTTAAATCCTCTTGTCCATTGCATGATAAGTCAGATGGAGTATACGTCAGTGAACCTCGAGATGAATTACTATCAGATGACTTAAAAAATAATAAACGGCCATCGCTACTCTATCTCTGGAGATTACTGCACAGTTGCTAAAGACGGCACTCTTACGCTGCTAGGACGAGGATCGTCGTGCATTAATTCAGCCGGAGAAAAGATTTATCCTGAAGAAGTAGAAGAAGCATTAAAGA
>JAQWLX010000016.1 GCA_029247075.1 Halieaceae bacterium
ATGCTGGCAGAAGAAATTTCTGATGGACTTGGGCTCGACCTTATCCAATGGCATATTAAGAGCACTACTAAGGCTCAGCAGGGCCTATATGAATACGATGCGGTATCTCGCCTAAGAGATTCTCAGTTGGGCGATGAAAAAGTTAAAAATATCTCACAGTATATAAAACGAGGTAAGCTTTGGGATGCATTTGCGTCAGATCACCAGGTGGTGCTTTTAATAGATGAAGTTGATAAGGCGGATATAGAATTTCCTAATGACCTACTTGTAGAGTTAGATAAGATGGAATTCTATGTATATGAGACTGGAGAAACTATAAAGGCGAAGCATAGGCCAATCATTGTTATAACTAGTAATAATGAGAAAGAACTTCCAGATGCTTTTTTAAGACGGTGTTTCTTCCACTTCATAAATTTTCCAAGTAGAGAAACCATGAGTAAAATCATTGATGTTCATTATCCAAATATTGCGAAAGATTTAGTGCAAGATGCATTAGAAGTTTTTTTTGATTTACGTGATATTCCGGGTTTAAAGAAAAAACCTTCCACATCAGAACTTATTGATTGGCTTAAGCTTCTAATGTCGGATGACATTCCGGATGAGATTTTAAAAGATCGAGATACTACTAAAGCAATACCTCCTCTTTATGGAGCTTTATTAAAAAACGAGCAAGATGTCCACATGCTTGAACGTTTAGCGTTCATGCATAGGCGCGAAACATCTTCATCGTAGATGTTAGTTAACTTTTTTCATGGGCTACGTGACTCTGGTGTGCCAGTAACCACCCGAGAATTGCTCGATTTAATGCTTGGTCTGAAGAAAAATATTGCATTTGGAAATCTCGATGAATTTTATTTCTTTAGTCGCACCTGTTTAGTCAAGGATGAAAAATACTTTGACCGCTTTGATAAAGCATTTAGTAATCATTTCAATGAGTTAGACAGTTTAGATGGCGTGATAGAGACACTCATTCCTGATGATTGGCTCCGAAGTGAATTTCTGAAGCAATTGTCGGATGAAGATAAAGCTAAGATAGAATCTCTTGGCGGGTTAGACAAATTGATCGAAGAATTCAAAAAAAGGCTCGAAGAGCAAAAGGAACGGCATCAGGGGGGCAGTAAATGGATTGGCACTGGTGGCACTTCCCCATTTGGCCAAGAAGGATATCATCCTGAAGGAATTCGCGTGGGTCCTAATGGAAAGAATAGTAGGGCAGTAAAGGTTTGGGATAAGAGAGATTTTAGGGATCTCGACGATAACATTCAGATAGGGATTAGGAATATAAAGTTAGCCCTTCGTAGACTTCGAAAGTTTGCTCGAACTGGTGCTACAGACGAATTAGATTTAGCTGATACGATCTCATGTACTGCAAAGAATGCAGGTCTTTTAGATATTAAAATGGTGCCCGAAAGAAAAAATGCCGTTAAGGTGCTTCTTTTTTTTGATGTTGGCGGCTCAATGGATCCTCATGTTAGAGTCTGTGAGGAATTATTTTCCGCTGCGCGCAACGAATTCAAATACATGCAGCTTTTCTATTTCCACAATTTCATTTATGAAAGTGTTTGGAAAAATAACATTCGTCGTCACAACGAAAGATACAATATATTAGATGTGTTACATAAATATAGCCATGACTATAAAGTTATATTTGTAGGCGATGCATCGATGTCGCCTTATGAAATATTGCAACCCGGCGGCTCTGTCGAACATTGGAATGATGAAGCGGGAGAGATTTGGATGAATCGATTGTTGACTACTTACGATAAAGTTGTGTGGTTGAACCCTGTGCCACAGCAAGAATGGGATTACGCACAATCGATAGGAATCACCTATCAGATTATGAATAAACATATGTATCCCCTAACTTTAAATGGTTTGGAGGATGCGATGAAACATTTAGCAAAATAACTTCAGAATAGTTTGTGACTTCCCAGATCCTGCCCATCTAGTCCCTTCTTCAGTGCCCGCATATAAAAATATTTTAAACTTTCTGTTCTAAATTCCGGAGTTTTGCCAGAAGAGTGCCCTATGCGTTCGTTTTCTCAGTAAAGCATAGACTCAGTCGCGTAATAGTGAGCTATTCTAGGAACCTCAATTCTGTCTCGAAAGAATGATGAAAAATAAGAGAATGGAGTTAAAATCGCTTGCAACACTTTAAAAAAATTAGAAGGCACTCTTAAAAAAGTTGGCTTTTTTCCAGTTAGATTAAAAAGAAGGTTCCCTTGAGCTAGGGGAGTAATTGCTGGCGACGGCCCCCCGATTGGTAATATTTTGTTTTCCTGTTTTGGATTAGTTAACGGGCTGCATATAAACTCAGCTAAATCCCGTTCTGATATAGGTTTGCACGAAGTGGTCTTGCCGTTATCAAATGTGATAAATTTTCTTCCAGATTTCACTCTATCAACCTGACCAGACAGGAATTTAAAAAATGCCGTGGGCCTAATTATTGTATATGTCATTCCGGAATGGATTAGCTCATTTTCCATGGCAAGCTTGGCACGTTGAAAATGAAGCTTTGGTTTTTTGAACACAAATAGCAGAGAGCAGGATAAATTTCCTTGCGTAACGCTTAAGTGCTAATCGAAGGATATTAAGATTTACAAGATACTCAGAATTCCAGGAATCTCGAATCCCTCCTGTCCTGCTCCCGAGGCAAGAAATTACGGCATCGAAAGGTGGGTAGGAATGACTAAAGGCTTCCAATTCCTATTTGTTATCTAAATCAACCACTAGATTTGTTACGTATTTATTTCTCGGTGGATTTTCGAGCTCGGGTGCCGTTCTAAATAGACACATCACGTTAAGTTCTTTTTGAAGGAGTTTCAACGCCACATGTCGTCCAATGTATCCAGAGGCGCCGACTAGCAGCACAGTTTTTTTATCGGCCTATTATTTTATTTGATGACAAGAGTTAATCTCTTAGTTGCTTGAATGCCCGCCCATAAGCGGCATAGATTATGTCATTAGGAACTGCATTAAGGCCAAGGCTAGAATAAAAGTTTTGTGCCGTTTTATTTCGGCTATTCACCGCTAGGCGTAGATATGTCGCTCCCTTATTTGATCCTTCAATTATCGCTCGATCGATTAGTTTTTTTCCGATTTTATTCTTTCGGTATCTTGATTCAACAAATAAGTCTTGTATATAGATTCCTGTTTCTCCGCGCCAGGTAGAAAAGCTGAAAAAGTATAAGCATATACCAATAGCCGTCTTATTATATTCAGCCATAATTACATTGATGCTTAGAGAGGGATTATTGAAAATATTTCTGAAATTATCAGGATCATTTGTAAATTCATGAGGTTTTCCTTGGTCTATGGCTAGACGCTCTATTAGCGAAAATATAGTAGGTATATCAGATTGCCTAAAAGATCTTATAACTAAACTATCTTCAATGAATTCTTTATTCACTTGCTTGTTAACGTTGGTCTTTTTGTCATAGTTAAAATTATCCCATTTCCATTTGAGATGGCTAATAAGTTTTTCTAAATAGATGAGCTCTAGATCGAATTCAGAGAAGTCTGAATCTTTATTCAGGAGGAATCAAGACTATCTTTCCAAAGGGCTTGGTTTTAATAAATAGTTTCTGTGCTTTGACAATATCTGTTAACGAGAATGAATTGTGTACTAAGGGGTCAATTTCCTTTGACTCGATTAGATCTACGATTCTTAAAAAAGATTCTTCTATCCAGGATGTGCTGCCAATTGCTGTTATATCCTTAAGATATAATTTCCGAAGATCTAGATTTACAATAGGTCCCGCGATGGCGCCGCTACAAACATATTTTCCTCCAGGTTGAATGGTGTCAAAAATTTTTGAAAGCCAAGAACCACCGACCGTGTCCGCAACTACATCAAAGCTATTTTTTCTTTCTTTAATCTGTTCTAAGAAAATAGCCTTGGGTACGCTCCTGTTAATAATTTCATTACAACCTAGTTCTTTTACAAGTTTAACTTTTTCCCTAGAACTTATTGCTGTTACCTTAGCACCTCTTAACTTTGCTAATCTTATAAGTGCAGTTCCAACTCCACCTGATCCTCCAGTTACTAGCAAATGATGTTTGTTTGTTACTCCAGCTTTGATTAGCATATTTTCAGCGGTTCCAAACGCGCATGGTATAGATCCGAGCTCAGCGTCAGTGAGATTGCTTAAAATCGGGAAGGTATCTTTGATCGATACTGAAACAAAATTTGCAAATGAGCCATTAAAATCGGAACCCATCCAAATAGAAGTACTAACGCTATGTGGATCTTTTAAATTAGTACATGGTCTTATTATTACTCGCTTGCCGACTAAATTCTGCGCACCTAAGTCAGCTGCCTTGACTACAACCCCGCAACAGTCTGTACCTTGAATCAGTGGAAAAATTGTTTTTGAATTCCATCCGCTAAGCTTCTCTGTATCATGACTTTTTTTATTGGCTTGAACGGATAACTGGGTAGTAGAATTCTTTACTCTATCTGAGTACCATCCAAGGCGAGTATTTATGTCAGTGTTGTTAACACCCGCCGCTAGAACCTTAACTAATACTTCTCCAGATCTAATTTTTGGGGTAGGGATCTCTCTTATTTCTAGTTTTTCGTAACCACCGGTACCGGTGGTTACTGCAGCGATCATGGTTTTAGGTATGTGAGTCATTAGTCATCGTGAAAATCACCTTAAAATTTAAATTAATAATTTAAGCTATTCTGTTTTATAGAATAAAAAAGGATACTTGCTGCGGCTGCCACATTTAAGGATTCTACATCATTTCTCATCGGAATCGAGACTGTATGCGATGATAGTTTTTGTATTGAAAAAGAGCTACCAGAACTTTCTCCACCGAGCACATAAATGGCTTTTTTAATGTACGGCATATCGAAAAGTGAATGACTACTTTTCTCATCTAATACTACAATCTCAAATCCAATTTCCAAGTATTTTTTTAGTGCTTCCTCTAAAGTGTTACAGCGAATTATGGGAGCCTTAAATACAGTTCCGGCACTTGATTGAATAACTAGAGGACTAATTTGCGGGCTTCTATATCTAGGGTAGAGTACTCCATTCATACCTGCTGCGGTCGCAGATCGGATTATTATCCCGACATTTTTAGGATTTGTAATGCCGTCTAGTGCGACTAAGTTATTGTGAGTCATGGATTTTTTAAGGTGATCTTCAAGTTCTTGAAATTTTGGACATCGAACGTCTAGAGCTATTCCCTGATCCTGTCGAGAGTTTTTAGATATTTGAGCCAACTTTTTTGTTTTGTGCAAGCTTATAGGTAGATTCCTCTGCTTGGCAAGCTTGATCAATTCAGCCAAGTTTGGCTTATCTTTTCTTTCCACAGCAACATGCATCTTTTGGCAGTCAAGATCTGAATTCTCTAGCGCTTCTTGAACCGAATTCTGCCCATAAACAGTTATGATGTTTTTAAAATGCGATTTCGGTTTTTTAGTGGTCTTCATGGTATTAGCGTTTGCCATTTTTCCAGATGAAAATATAGAATTATGATAATAATTATCTTATCAAAGGTTACTAGATTGTATTAGAAGTTTAAATTATGCCTACTCAACAAAAGCGGTTTGCGTTGCGTTTGTAGATTTGGGATTCATCTTTCTTAAAAATTAAGTTTGATATCGAAAATAACCACTTGATTGTTAGAGAAATAAGTGCAGCTATTAGGCTGTGTCGGCATAGTTTTGAGATTATATCATGTGTTATTGTTATTCGATTCAATCAAGTTATTGAGATAGGTCAAGTTGTCTCAGATGGAAAATATTGTTCTTTATGGAACCTCAGCGTGCCATCTTTGCGAAGTTGCAGAGAAGCTTCTACTGACTGTTTTGTCCGGAAAGAATTATATCAAATCCGACATCGCTTTTTCCCAGGAGTTATTCGAAAGATATGGTGAATTCATTCCTGTCGTTAAGAGGAGTGATGGTAAAGAACTGGCATGGCCATTTGATAGTCAATCCCTCCGGTTATTTCTTTTTAGTGCTGAAGATTAAAGTGGACGACCATTCGAAGCTATTATCCAGGATTTAATATCCCTGGATTTTGCTAGTAGTTTCAGAATACCAAGTATCTCTCATAAAGAATTGCTATGGTTAGTTTTTCACAGAAGAGGAAGTTAGGTTTTTGGTCTACCTGCTTATAATCTCAATACTCGTTTTGGCGATAGCGCCCATCCTTCATTTTCGTCCTACTAGACGTCAGAGACTGGTCACTCAATTAAGAGACACTGCCTTAAAATATGGATTATTTGTGGAATTTAGGAAAGATAATATTTTTGATAAGTGTAATTTAAGCTCTAATGTCGATAGAGAGGATATAATTTTCTATGGCTTGAGGGTTCCATTATCAGTAGAAATGGAATTTAAAAAAGAGAGAGAAGTGTGGCTACGTGATGAAAAGGGCTGGCGTAGCTTGACTAAAAATAATGAATTCCCTATTTCCTTGAATAGCTTGCCGAGGGATGTTTTTGCTGCCTGCTTTGATATTAGGTGTTATGGGGTGTATTGGACTGAGAGGGGTGAAGTGAAAGATGTTGAAAAAATCTCCGGTATTTTAGCTAGTTGGGCGGCTTGTGGAGATTGAATAGATTTTTTGTCAAGCCATCATTAGACTTGACCTCTGCTATTTTCAGGATTATATATGCTGGCTTCTCGGTAGATCGCGATTTGGAAGTCTTATAGTTCAGGGAATTTTGATGGGTAAATCACTCGTAATAGTAGAATCTCCAGCAAAAGCTAAGACTATTAATAAGTATCTTGGTAAAGAATTTATTGTCAAATCCAGTGTTGGACATATCAGAGACCTTCCTAAGGCTGGCTCAGGCAAAGTAGATGCTAAGCAAAGAGCAGCAGAGGCGGCGCGTACAAAAAAAATGACTCCTGAGGCAAAAGCTGATTACAAGCGACTACGTTCTAAAAAACAGCTGATAAAGCGAATGGGTATAGATCCCGGTAATAAATGGCAGGCCGAATATCACCTGCTACCAAAAAAAGAAGATGTAGTAAAAGAACTGCGGAGACTGGCAGAGGACAGTGAAACTATTTATTTAGCTACCGATTTGGATCGAGAGGGTGAGGCAATAGCTTGGCATCTAAAGGAGGCGATTGGAGGAAATGAAGCAAAATATCAGAGAGTAGTATTCAACGAGATCACAAAGAAGGCGATCACGGAAGCGTTTAAAAACACTTCTAAGATCGATGTAGATCGAGTTAATGCTCAACAGGCACGGAGATTTCTTGATCGTGTCGTAGGTTACATGTTGTCACCTTTGCTTTGGAGTAAGATCGCCCGGGGTCTGTCTGCAGGCAGGGTGCAGTCTGTAGCCGTGCGTCTTATAGTTGAGAGGGAGCGTGAAATTAGATCCTTTGTTCCTCAAGAGTATTGGGAGATTCATGCAAACCTAGGTTATTCAAAAGAAAAGGCTACTCGCTTCCAGGTTACTCGTTACAACAATGAGCGCTTTAGGCCATCTAATGAAAAAGACGCTAAAAAAGCACAGAGCATTCTCGAAAAATCTTTATTTACGATTGTTGACCGCGAGGATAAGCTCAGTCGATCTAAGCCTCCGGCTCCTTATATAACTTCTACGTTGCAGCAGTCAGCAAGTACGCGACTCGGATTTAGTGTTAAGAAGACGATGATGCTTGCTCAAAGATTATATGAAGCAGGATATATCACCTATATGCGAACAGACTCGACTAACCTTAGCACAGAGTCGATATCAGAATGTCGTGGATGGATTGCTGCCAATTTACCGGCAAAGTATCTACCAGAAAATCAGATCTCATATGCTGCTCGTGATGGAGCACAGGAAGCTCATGAAGCTATTCGCCCTTCAGATGTATACTTGACTCAAGAAAAACTGCAGGGCATGGAAAGAGATGCAGAGCGCTTATATGAAATGATTTGGCGTCAGTTTGTAGCCTGTCAACTACCACCTGCGGAATATACGCTTACTACTTTAACTGTTTCTGCAAGCGATTATTTGTTGGCTTCGAAAGGACGCATTGTGCGTTTTGATGGTTTTACCCGAATACAGCCAATCACCGGTAAAAAGGCGGAAGATATAGTCCTCCCTGATTTAAATAAAGATGATTCTTTAACACTTGAGGATATCGAATCTGCACAACATTTTACTAAGCCGACTCCTCGGTATGGTGAAGCGAGCTTGGTTAGAGAGTTAGAAAAAAGAGGTATTGGCAGGCCTTCTACCTATGCAGCTATCATCTCCACGATTCAAGAGCGTGGTTATGTGCGACTTGATAGTAAGCGATTCTACGCTGAGAAGATGGGAGATATTGTAACGGAAAGGCTGTGTGCAAATTTCAGTGATCTTTTAGATTATGGATTTACTGCTCAAATGGAAGAATCCTTAGATCATGTTTCTTCTGGACAATTAGATTGGACAGAATTATTAGATCGATTTTACGAAAGTTTTGAAAAACAACTTAAGCAAGCAGAAGTGGACGGTGCTGCTGGGATGCAACCTAATCAACCCACTAGTACAGATATCCCATGTCCAGATGAAGACTGTGCTGGTCTAATGCAGATTCGGACTGCGAGTACAGGAGTATTTCTCGGCTGTTCAGGCTACTCTCTGCCTCCTAAGGAACGTTGTAAGAAGACCTTGAATTTATTTTCTGGTGAAGAGGTCGTTCAGGAAGCGGAGGATGATGCAGAGATCCTTACTCTGGTTAGTAAAAAAAGATGCAAGATTTGTAATTGTGCAATGGATTCTTATTTAATAGATGAATTTAGACAGATTCATGTTTGTGGTAATAATCCGGATTGCTTTGGTTATGAGTTGGAGAAGGGTAAGTTTCGTTTGAAAGGATATGACGGTCCTATTATTGAATGCGATAAATGCGGCGAAAATATGGAGCTTAAGACAGGTCGGTTTGGAAAGTATTTTGGTTGTAGTGCGGACCAATGCAAAAATACTCGAAAATTGAAGAGAGACGGTACCGTAGCAAAACCAAAAATAGATCCAATACATATGCAAGAAATAGTGTGCGAGAAATGTGAGGATTATTATGTTTTGCGTGATGGTGAGGCAGGCTTATTTCTTGCTGCTAGTGGTTTTCCTAAGCATAGGGAGACTAGAGCTCCCTTTATTGATGAATTGATAGCCTATAGAGAGGAAATTCCGGAGAAATATCAATATATCTTAACGGCTCCTCTAAAGGATGAAAACGAAAATAGAGTTCAACTTAGATGGAGAAGGAAGACGGCGGAACAGTACATCATGACCGAGAAGAATGGTAAGCCGACTGGATGGAAGGAGTTTTACATTGCTGGTAAGTGGCAGCAGCAGCTCGGTGAGAACAAGTAAAATCTTACTATAATGAGATTTATCTGAATATTTTTTAGAAAGATTAAGTCTCTAGAATGATATATCTGCGGTTTTTGTGGTTTGAGCCGTGTGTGCTTGCTATTATTACTAATGAATGTCGGGAGGGGCTTAAATTGTGTCTACATCATTGTTAGAAATTGTTGATTTAGGAAATGGTGAGATTGTTCTGCAGCGAGCGGATGACTCATCAGAACCACTTGTTACTATTAAATTTTCAGAAGAAAGCCAAACCTACCTTTTAGAGAATGGCCTAGAGGTTGCTAGGGTCATGATTCAAGCGGGCATTCAGGCGGCGGCAGCTATTGCGCAAGACGCTGATGAGCCACATAGCGACACGCCCACTATCCAGACGGTTCACTAATCGTAATCACAATAAAACTCTTCTTATTTAGAGAT